>JAMOQG010000143.1 GCA_027064135.1 Peptostreptococcaceae bacterium
ACTTTTGTAGCCTGAACACTACTAGTATATCAAGTGGTGATTTTTTTGTATAACTTCCGTTTCCGCACCCGCATAGCGGGTGGTTTTATGTTTCGCACGCTTCGCGAACTCAACTGACTAAAGTCTATAATAAAAAACTACTAGAATAAATCTAGTAGCCTATTATTAGTTTTCATTTAAAACTTCAATAGCTTTTTGAAGTTGAATATCATCTTCATCAGTTGGATCTTCAATTTCATAGTATTCATCTGGCATCTCAATTACGATATTAGGTTCAATTCCAATGCCATGAATGCATTTTCCATTCGGAGTAAAATACTGCGATGTAGTAAGTTTTATTCCACTTCCATCTTGTAATGGAATTACAGATTGAACAATTCCTTTACCAAATGTTGTTGTACCAATAATAGTTCCTGAATCTGTATCTTGTATTGCTGCAGTTAAAATTTCAGATGCTGATGCACTTCCTTCATTTACTAAAACAGTGATAGGTATATTAAGTTTCTTATCATCTGAAGTATATTCTTCTTTATGACCCGCCCTATTTTCAGTATAAACAATCATTTGCTCATCAAGTAATCTATCAGCAATTTTAATAACTTCATATAAAGAACCACCAGGGTTATTTCTTAAATCAATTACTAATCCTTCAATATTTTGATCTAAAAGATTTTGCAAATTATTCTCAAACTCTTCAGAAACTTTACTATCAAACATTGTAATTCTTATATATCCATATTTATCATCCACAATTCTAGATTTAACTGACTTTAAAACTATAATCTCTCTAGTAATATTTACATCAAATGTTTCTTCATCTCTTTTTATTTTCAATTTAACTTCTGTATTTGGTTCACCCTTCATAATGTCAATTGCTTTATCAATCTCACTTGAGAAAACTCGTATTCCATTTGCTTCAATAATTTTATCTCCAGATTTTAATCCTGCTCTTTCACCAGGAGTATCTTCAATTGGCGATACTATTGTAATAAAATCACCTTTTGACGCGGTTACAATAATACCAATACCACCATAAGAACCATTTGATTGTTCATTAAACTCTTTAAACTCTTTTTGATTCATATAAACTGAATATGGATCATCTAAACTATCAAACAAACCATACAAAACTCCATCCTCAATTACTTCATCTGAAATATCTTCATAAAAATTTTCGCTAATAAATTTTTCAAGTCTTTCTGCTTTTTCGTACTTTAATTCAATATGTTTTAAATTTTCATATGTTTCAATAGGAATTAAAATTTTACTGTCATATCTTATTTGAACTATATTTGTCACTGTAAAGGTTAAAAAACTAGTCAATGCTACGATTATTATTATTATAAAAAACAATTTTGATTTTTTCATATATACTCCCTAATTTTTAAGATATTTTAACGGATCTACGTAATCACCGTTTATTCTTACTTCAAAATGAACATGTGGTCCTGTTGAAACTCCTGTATTACCGCTTTTAGCAACCGCATCTCCTCTTTGAACATTTTGTCCAACTTTAACATTTATTTTTGATAAATGCGCCGCTAAAGTTACATATCCGCCTCCATGATCAATCATAACCACTTTTCCATAACCACCAAGCCAATTTGCATATATTACCGTTCCTGTTTGAGCAGCAACTACAGTTGTACCTGATGAAGCAGATATATCAATTCCAGTATGAAGTTTTCTAGTGTGATATACAGGATGAATTCTATAGCCAAATGGTGATGTTATTTTATAATGATTTGGAACAGGCCATCCCATTTGTCCTCCAACATATTGTGCTTTAGTTTTTAAATTTTTAATAATTTCTGTTACTTTATTTGCGTCTTCTTCTAACTTATCTTCCATTGCTTCTAATAATTTTGCATTGTTTTTCAATTCATTTTTTTTAGTCTCAAGTTTCTTTTCGTTTTCTTTTAAATAATTTTTATTTAATTCAACTTTTGTTTTTAAGTTTATTAATTCTATTTTATCTGTTTCTAATTTTTCTTTTATTGAGTTTATTTCGTCAATACTTCCTTTAACAATTTTAATTAAATCTTTATCATGCTTAACAATTTTTTTTACGATTTCTACTCTACTAAGCAAATCTTTAAAATCTTTCGATCCTAAAAGAACTTCAACATATCCAACATTACCTGTTTTATACATAACTCTTAATCGTTTTGATAAAATTTCTTTCATATTTTCAAGCTTAGAATTTTTATCTGCTAATTCCATTTCAGCATTAGTAATTGAATCCTTAGTATTAATAATATTTGCATTTAAACTATATAGTTCTGTATCTAATTTTTTTATATCACTCTCAATTGAATTAATTTTATCAAGCACTTCATATTGATCAGATTTATTTAATTTAATTTTAGAATCGACTTTCTTTAATTCATCTGAAATTTCTTTTAATTCTCTTTCTTTTACACCAATATCATTTATTGCCATTGCAAAATTAAACATAAATAATAAAGCTATAAATAAAGCAATTATTTTTTTCATATTTCACCTACACATCTAAATGTTTTCTAATCGAAGTAATACTACCTAATGCTCCAATTCCACAACCAATTGTGATAAACAAAACCATTGAATCAGATAATACTTTATCCACACCTACAAGATAAACTGCTATTAAAGAATAAAAATCTGAAGTAAGAATTGTATATGTATAATTATATAAAACATACATAATACCAGTAGAAATCATAGCTCCAACAAATCCTAAAATAGTACCTTCTAAAACAAAAGGCCATCTAATAAACCAATTTGTAGCTCCAACATATTTCATAATACTAATTTCTGTTCTTCTTGAATCAAGAGCTAATTTGATAGTATTATTAATAATAAATGTAGAAATAGCAATTAAAATAAGTATCAATATAAACCCAATTGTCTTAATATATTCTGAAATAGATATAATTTTAGAAATGAAATCCTTATCATACCTAACTTCTTCTATTCCTTCAATTTCATTTATTTTTTTTACAACATAATCAGCAAATTCAATTTTTGTAAGAGTAATTACATATGAATTAGGTAAAGGGTTATCGGCGAAACCATCTAATAAATATCCATCTTTGCCCCACTGTTCCTTGTACTCTTCAAGAGCTCTATTTTTTTCTTTGTACTCAGATAATTTCACACCCTGTAAAGCACTAATTTCACTTCCTATGCTTTCTGTTTCGTTGAAATCAAGGCCATCTTCAAGATATACTTCAATACTTGTAAATTGATCTTTAGCTCCTTCTGAAACATTGTTTATATTTAGCACTAAAATAAAAATAGTTCCTAAAATAATCAAAGTAGCAACAACTGAAGTAATAGATGCAAAACTCATTAATCTATTTCTCCATAAATTCTTAAAAGTTTCTTTGAGGGTATAACTAACCTTCATATCCATACCCCCCATTCATTTGATCTCTAATTATTTTTCCGTCATTAAGTTCAATAACTCTTTTTTTCATAATATCAACAACTTCTTTATCATGTGTTATCATTACAACTGTAGTACCTCTTCTATTAATCTGTCTTAATATTTTCATAATTTCCCAAGATGTCTCTGGATCAAGATTACCTGTTGGTTCATCAGCAATCAAAACTTTAGGGTTATTTATTATTGCCCTTGCAATTGACACTCTTTGTTTTTCTCCACCAGAAAGTTGATGTGGTTTCATATTACTCTTGTCTAATAATCCAACAACACCTAATACCATACTTACTTGTGATCTAATTTTTCTTTTCGAATATCCGCCAACAATTTCAAGTGTATAAGCCACATTCTCTGCAACAGTCATTTTAGGAAGTAATCTAAAATCTTGAAAAACTATCCCCAATTTTCTCCTTACATATGGAATTTTCCTTCTATGTAATTTTGTAATGTCATCACCATCTAAAAAAATTCTTCCTTGCGAAGGTTCAATTTCTTTTAATATCAATTTAACAAAAGTTGTTTTACCAGCACCACTTGATCCAATTAAAAAAACAAATTCACCTTTTTCAATAGAAATAGTATTATCTCTTAATCCGACAACTCCATTCTTATATCTTTTTGAAACTTGGTTAAATTTAATCATCTATATCTCCAATCATTTTTATAATTTATTAACATTACAATTATATCAGACTAACATAGTAAATTGAAGTATTTAAACATTTATTTTGTACATAAAAAATCGAAAATTTCTTCTCGATTTTTTATGCATTCCTAATTCTACTTATTAATTCTTTTGGATATTTTAATATTGTACTATTTTTTTTCTCAGTTGTAACATTCCATTGGAATTTCCTAAATTCATTTAATTCACCACTACTAATTAAATCAATTTCTGGAATTTTTGTAAAATCCATCGGGCTTATTAAGCCTCTTTTTTTATCAAATTTATAAATATCTGCTTTTTCAAATACTCTTGCTGCAAATTGAGAACAAAAATATGCATTACTTCTATCCAAAGAAATTCCTGCTTTTGCCGATAATAATCCAGCAAAATTATATCTAAATGCCTTCTTATTTTTTTCAAAATATTTAAGTTCTGCAACTAATTCAGAATATTGTTCCTGTGATATTTCCAATTTATATAGAGCATATTTTGCATTATCAAAACGTGTATAAACTCCATCTTTTACATTTTCTTGAACAAACCCTGCAATTATTGGATTCCACTCCATTATTCTACCAAAAGAATAAAAAGTCTTAAAAGTATCATCTATTCCGATTGATATATGTGAATATTCTAAATCACTAAATCTTTTAATTAAACTACTTACAATCGATCCAGTATAACTCAATAATAAATATATATTTCTTTTTTCCATAATAACCCCACTTTAAAACATTTAACTTATTTATTATATAACTTTAAATGTTCTAAAACAAGACTTACTTTTTTAATTTTCATCTTCTTCATTGTTTTTATCAAATTCACCAAGTATTATTAATCTTTTATTAACTAAGTAATTTATAGTTCCTTCAGGAAAATTACCATTTTTATCTTTTTTACCTGCCTTAACTCCTGTTAAAATTTCTATGCCCTCATCAATATGACTAATTGCATAAATTGAAAACTGCTTATTTTTCACTGCTTCAACAACTTCATCTTTAAGCACAAGGTTTTTAACATTTTGTATTGGCATCATAACACCTTGTTTACCATTAAGTCCTTTTAATTTACAAATTTTATAAAATCCTTCAATTTTTTCATTTATTCCACCTATCGGTTGAATTTCACCACGTTGATTAACTGAGCCAGTAACTGCAATAGACTGATTTATTGGCTTTTCTGCTAAACTTGATAAAATTGCATAAAGTTCAGTACTTGAAGCACTATCGCCATCTATACCTCCATATAATTGTTCAAAAACAATACTTGCTGTAAAAGCTAAAGGCCTATCTTGTGCAAATTTATATCCTAAATATCCTGATAATATTAATACACCTTTATCATGTACACTTCCAGAAGTTTTAACTTCTCTTTCAATATTTATAATTCCAGCTTTACCTTTATAAGTAGATACAGTGATTCTATTTGGTTTACCAAAACTATGTTGTCCTGTGCTAATTACTGCTAAACCGTTTATTTCACCAATTTTCTCTCCATCTACATCTAAAAGATAAGTTCCATCCTCAAAATATTCTAAAATTGCTTCTTCATATCTGTTGTCTCTTCTTTCTCTTCTTTCCAGAGTACTTTTTACATGCGTTCTATTTATAATATGCATATCTTCATTTGCTGCAAAATTATCTGCTTCAACAAGAATATCTGAAACTGTTTTTAATCTAGCTGAAAGCTTATTTTTATTAGCAACGATTCTTGAACTATAATCAATAATTTCTTCAACGGCATTTTTATCTAGATGACGAAGACTATTATCTTTACAATATGATGAAATAAATTTTGCCATTTTATATACATTTTCATCATTTCTTAAATTTTCATTATCAAAATCAGCTCTAATTTTAAATAATTTTGCAAATTCTTCATCATAAGCTGATAAAACATTGTAAATTCTTGGTGTTCCAACAATAATCACTTTTATATTCAACGGTATTGGCTCCGAAGTAATTGTAGATGCTGAAAAAACTGAATATGTAGGATCCATACTTTCAATTGATATTTTTTCATCAAGAAGTGCCCTTTTTAAACCTTTCCATGCAAAAGGATTTGTTAAAATATCTTTAGCAAGTACAATTAAATACCCTCCATTCGCTCTATGCAAAGCTCCACATTTAATATGTCTAAAATCTGTTTTTCTTACTCCCATTTCAACAGAATATTCAATACTTCCCATTAAATTTTGATAAGTTGGATTACTTTCAAATATTACTGGCGCTGAATTCAATCCTGAATTGTCCACTAAATAATTCAATTTATATCTATCGAAAAATCTTTCTTTATTTTTTGGTTTGAAAAGTCCTACTGTACTGTCTTCATTTTCAGTATCAGAATTTATAAATTCCTTAATATGATTTACAATATCATCTTCCAACAATTCAAGATAATTTAATACAGATTTATTATTTTTATATTCATTTCTCATTTCAATGAAATAATAACTAACTATTTTTCTACCAATTGTTTTATTTAATTCAACAATTCTATCTCTATAATCTTTTTCAATTTCTCTAATTTTATTAAATAAATCAGCCGTTTCTATTTGAAGTTTTTCAGAATTTTCTTTCATTTCATCATATTCTTCATCATTTAAATTATTATATTCTTCTTCACTCATTGGTTCACCCTTTAAAAGCGGTAAACTTATTATACCTTTTTCAGACTGTTTAAATTCAAAATTATAAATTTTTCCAATTTCATTTAATTCCTCTATTACTTTATCACTATCTTTTTTATGCCTAGAAAAAATTTGTTTCTTTGCATTTTCATATTCTCTACTTATAAATCTATTCTCTATCTCTTTTCTTAAAAATGAAATTGCTTGATATACTTTATCAATTAAAAGTTTTGCTTGGCCTGCTTCTGTGCTAATTGCAATTGTATTATGTGCATCAGCAAAATTATTTGCATATAAGTAATCATCTGGAATAGCTTCATTCATAGCAATTTTTTTAGCAAATTTCTTTACGAATGTCGTTCTACCAGTACCCCACTGCCCTGCAACATATAAATTAAATCCTTTCTTTTTTATTTCAAGTCCAACTTTTAATGCTTCTTTAGCTCTATCTTGATCGATAATATCGTCAAAATTTTCTAAAGTCTCTGTAGTTTCAAAATCAAATTTATCCAACGAACAACAATTTTTTAAATCTTCAACATCAACTCTTAATTCATCAATAGTTTTCATAATAGCCTCCAATAATATATTATAAAAATTTAATACCCAATGAAAACTTAAATATTCAATATTTTTTAAAAAACTTTTATTTTCCCAAAAAAAAACTAGCCCTAAGGCTAGTATTGTTATTTTAAGTCAAGATTTGCAAATTTATCTTTGAAAATATCGCCTAAAGTAAGTTCTTCTTCATCAGCTTCCATTTCAAATGCAATTTCCTCTTCTGTATCTTTCATGCTCAAACCAATTCTTTCTAAGTCTTTTTTGATTTCTAATACTTTTACAGTAACTTTTTGTCCGACTTCAACTACTTCTGAAACAGAATTAATATGATCTTCTGAAATTTGAGAAATATGAACAAGACCTTCAAGACCATCTGCAATTTCAACAAAAGCTCCAAAATCAGTTACACGTTTAACAGTTCCTTCGATTATTTGGCCTTCTTGAATTTTCTCATTGATTTTTAACCAAGGATTATCATTAAAATTCTCAAGTTTTAATGAAATTCTTCCTTCTTTTTCATCAACTTTTAAAACTTCAACTTCTACTTTTTGGCCTTCTTTTAAAACTTCACTCGGATCATTAATTCTTTTATATGACATTTGAGAAATATGAATTAAACCATCAATTCCACCTAAATCTACAAAAGCACCAAATTTAGCTAATCTAGTAACAGTTCCTTCAACAACTTGTCCAACTGATAATTTTGCAAGTACCTCTGCTCTTTTAACAGCCATCTCTTCTTTTTCAATTGACTTTCTTGAACCAATAATTCTATTGTTTTTAAAATCTAATTCTTCGATTTTAATTTCTAATTCTTTACCAACATAAACTTTTAAATCTTCAATAAATCTTGTACTTATTAAAGATGCAGGAATAAATAATCTTACTCCTTTATAATCCGCTAATACTCCGCCTTTAACTTCTTTAACAACACTAACAGTTAATTTAGTCTTTTCGTTAAATGCAGCTTCAACTTCATTTTTTCCAACAATTTCGTCAGCTTTTACTTTAGATAAAACAACATATCCTTCTTCGCTATCTACATCTAAAACTAAAACATCAATTTGATCGCCTATTTTTAATACATTTAAAGGACTCTCATTTTTATTTGATAACTCTTTTCTTTCCAATATTCCTTCAGATGAATAATTAATGTCAAGAATTGCTTCTTTATCGTCAACAGATAAAACTGTTCCTTCTACAACATCACCTTTTTTAATACTTGAAACTGAGTTCTCAACTTCATCCATGAAATCTTCCATTTTTTCTTCAGTCATTTCAACACCACCTACGATTTCCAATTTTTTCTGAATGCAAACGCAATCGCCTGCATCTAATACAATCTATTATATTATACCACTAAAATTTTAATTTTCAATTTATTTTTAAATTTTTTTTAAAAATAAAAAAGTATATGTAATTAAACATATACTTCCGTTAAACATTAATTTTTTAATGCAATATAAAATCATTTATTGATTTTCCTGGTGGTACTATTGGCAATACATCCTCATCAATATCAATATCACATTCAATAAATAAAGGTTCATCTATTTTATAGTTACTCATTGCTTTTTCAAGCGATTTAATAGAATTAACTTTTTCTCCTTTAATATTGAAAACTTCAAGAAGCTTTACAAAATTCAAATCATCGTCAACATCTGTTTCAGCAAATCTTCCACCTTGAAACATCTTTTGCCATTGTCTAACCATACCAAGAGTGTTATTATTAAAAAGTACTATTAATATTGGTAAATCGTATTTTTTTATAAGAGCTAATTCATTAAAATTCATTCTAAAACTTCCATCACCTGTGACTAATAAAACAGGTCTTTCTTTATTTCCAGCTTTAACACCTATTGCCGCACCAAGACCATATCCCATTGTACCTAATCCACCAGAAGTGATAAAAGTATCTGAATATTTAAAATTAAAATATTGCGCTACCCACATCTGATGCTGTCCAACATCAGTTACAGCTATAGTATCTTCAGGCATTTTACTATTTATAACTTTCAAAATATTTTTTGGATGAAATTTATTTTCATCAATATTATCATTTTCTTTAAAGGATTCAATTTCATTTAACCATTCAGATCTATTAATATCCTCTTTAATATCATTTAGTATTTCATTCAGTACTGTTTTAGCATCTCCCGCTAATTTAATTTCAGAATAAATATTTTTATCAAGTTCAGTTGAATCAATATCAATATGAACTATTTTAGCATTCTCAGCAAATTTTTTAGGATTACCTATAACACGATCACTAAATCTTGCTCCAATTGCTATAATTAAATCAGATTTCATAATAGCTATATTTGCTTCAGGAAATCCATGCATACCAACAAGCCCTAAAGAAAGTTTATGATTTCTTGGAAAAGCTCCAAGCCCCATTAAAGTATTTACAACAGGAACATCAAATCTAGTAGAAAATTCCAAAAGTTCTTTTTCAGCTTTGGAGTTTTTAATTCCCCCACCAGCATAAATCATAGGTCGTTTAGAACTCTTTATAAGCTCAACTACTTCTTCCATTTTAGTTCTGCTGATTGTTTTAAATTCATTATTTTCTTCAATATCTATTTCTATATTTTTATATTCACAAGCAGAAGTAAAAATATCCTTTGGAATATCAATTAAAACCGGACCTGGTCTTCCACTTTTAGCAATTGAATATGCTTCTTTAACAATTCTCTCAAGATCATTTACACTTTCAACTAAATAATTATGTTTTGTAATAGACATTGTAATTCCAGTGATATCTATTTCTTGAAATGAATCTTTACCTAAATAACTCGAAGGAACTTGTCCTGTTATTACTAATAACGGTACAGAATCCATATAAGCAGTAGCAATCCCAGTAATTGTATTTGTTGCTCCAGGACCAGAAGTAGCAAAACAGACTCCAACTTTATCAGTTGTTCTTGCATATCCATCAGCCGCATGAACAGCCCCTTGTTCATGTGAGGATCTATAGTGATTAAATTTATCATATTGATCAAAAAGTTCATTATATAAAGGAATAACTGCTCCACCTGGATATCCGAATATGTCTTTTGTTCCTAGTTCTTCTAAGGCTTTTAATATTATTTTCCCTCCATTTAGAACCATAAATTTTCCTCCTATATACAAACAGCACCTTCAGCTGCAGAAGATACAATTTTTCTATACTTACTTAAATAACCTTTAAGTTTTGTTTCTTTTATTACTAATTTAGATCTTCTTTCATCTAAAACTTTATCATCAACTAATAAATTAATTGCTCCTTTTTCAATATCGATTTCAATTAAATCACCATTTTCAACTAGCGCAATCATACCTTCATCATAAGCTTCAGGCGAAATATGACCAACAGCAGCACCTTTAGTTCCACCAGAAAATCTACCATCAGTAATAAGTGCAACTGAATCATCTAGCCCCATACCTGCTAAAGTAGATGTTGGAGTTAGCATTTCTCTCATTCCCGGTCCACCTTTAGGTCCTTCGTATCTAATTACAATTACATCACCTTTATTAATTTTATTATTAAGTATTGCTTCAACACTTTCTTCTTCACTATTAAATACTTTTGCAGGCCCTTTTGTATAATACATATTCTCATTAACAGCTGATTTTTTAACAACAGATCCATCCGGTGCAATATTCCCTTTAAGTATTTTAAGTCCTCCCGTTTCAGAATATGGTTCTTCAACAGTTTTTATAACATTTCTATTTTTTATTCTTTTATTTTTTATTCTATTTCCAATCGTATCCCCATCAACAGTCATACAATCAAGATTAATTAAATCTTTTTTACTTAATTCATTCATCACTGCGCTTAAACCGCCAGCATGATATAAATCTTGCATATGATAAGGACCTGCAGGTGAAAGTTTACATAAATTCGGTGTTTTTTCACTAAATTCATTAAAAATATCAAGATCAATATGAACTCCAGCTTCATTTGCAATTGCCATTAAATGAAGTACAGTGTTTGTAGAACAACCTAATGCCATATCTACAACAAGCGAATTTTGAAAAGCTTCTTTTGTCATAATATCACTTGGTTTAATATCAGCTCTTAATAAATCCATAACTTTCATTCCAGCTTTTTTAGCTAAAAGTTTTCTTTCAGAATAAACAGCAGGCATTGTTCCATTATCTTCTAAACCCATACCAATAACTTCCGTCATTGAATTCATTGAATTTGCAGTAAACATTCCGGCACATGATCCACAAGTAGGACACGCAGTATCTTCAAGATATTTTAATTCTAATTCTGTCATTGTATTATTTTGCAATTTTCCAATTCCTTCAAAAACAGTTGTTAAATCAGTATTTTCATATCCAGCAAGCATTGGTCCTCCACTCACTATTACTGTTGGCACATTAATTCTTGCAGCAGCCATTAATGCTCCAGGTACAGTTTTATCACAATTTGGAACAATTACAAGACCATCAAGTGCATGTGCTTTTGTCATAATTTCAATTGAATCTGCAATTATCTCTCTACTAACAAGAGAATATTTCATTCCTTCATGGTTCATTGCTATCCCATCACATACTGCAATTGCAGGAAATTCAAGAGGTGTTCCTCCGTTCATTAGCACACCTCTTTTAACAGCTTCATTTACATCTCTTAAATGCACATGCCCTGGTACTATTTCATTAAAGAAATTTACAACACCAATTAACGGTCTATCTATTTCAAAATCAGTTAATCCAGAAGCTTTAAGAAGCGATCTGTGAGGGGATTTATCAAATCCCTTTTTCATAACATTACTTTTCATCTTTACCATCTACTTTTAACCAACTCATCATAGATCTTAATTCTTTACCAACTTTTACTATATCATGATCAAGTTCATGTGCTTTTGATGAATTAAATACAGGTCTATTTAATTTATTTTCCATTAACCAATCTCTTGCAAATTCACCTGATTGAATTTCACTTAAAACTTTCTTCATTTCTTTTTTAGTATCATCATTAATTATTCTTTTACCTACCATATAATCTCCATATTCAGCAGTATCACTAATTGAATATCTCATATTCTCAAATCCACCTTCATAAAACAAATCTACAATTAATTTCATTTCATGAAGACATTCAAAATATGCAATTTCTTTTTGATATCCAGCTTCAACTAATGTTTCAAATCCTGTTTTTATAAGTTGAGTAACTCCACCACAAAGAACAGCTTGCTCACCAAATAAATCAGTTTCAGTTTCTTCTTTAAAAGTTGTCTCTAACACTCCTGCACGTGTTGCACCAATACCTTTAGCATAAGCTAAAGCTAAATCTTTACAATTTCCAGTAGCATCATTTTCTACTGCTATTAATGCTGGAACACCTTTTTTATCTTCATAAACTCTTCTAACTAAATGTCCTGGTCCTTTTGGTGCAACCATAAATACATTAACATCTTTTGAAGGTCTTATTTGATCAAACCGAATATTGAAACCATGTGCGAATGCTAAAGCGTTTCCTGCTTCTAAATTTGGTTCAATATCGTTTTTATATATGTCAGCCTGTAATTCATCAGGCACAAGCATCATCACTACATCACCTAATTTAGCAGCTTCAGCAGTTGTATAAACTTTAAGACCATAATCTTCAGCCATTTTTCTTGACTTACTTCCTTCTCTAAGTCCAACTACTACATCCACTCCACTATCTTTTAAATTCATTGAATGAGCATGTCCTTGTGATCCAAAACCAATTACAGCTACTGTCTTTCCTTTAAATAAATCCAAATTTGCATCATTATCATAGTACATTTTCATATAAATCTCCTCCATTAATTAATCAATAATTTCTACTTTTTGTAGACAATATAATTTCTCCAACATTTTTTTAACTGCTTTTGCAGCATTATAGTCTTTATCTTTAAGAGTAATGAAAATATCTGAATAATCATTTTCAATATCCTTTGAATAAACATCTAAAACATCAACCTGTTTCCTTCTTAAAGTTCCTAAAGTTCTAATTAATGTATCCATCCCGTAATCGCCTTTAACATAAACTTGTGTATTCATAATCCCTCCTTATAAACAAAACTTAAAATAATTTCCCTTAATGTTAAATTCAACTATAATGTGATATAAAAAAAAGACTTTTTCATCACCATAAAACATTTAATGTCTTATAGAGATGAAAAAATCTTTTTTCACGATACCACTCTATTTATAGGTAAAATACACCTATCTCCTCGATTCGAATCTAACAATTCTAGCACTTTTAACGGATGCACCCGACTAAGTCTACTAATTTCGACTTAACTATTCAGAGGTGATTTGCTAATATGGTTTTATTGTCAATTCACACCAACCATTGACTCTCTTCAAATAATTGACCAATTCGCTGTCCTCTTCAAAATATTTTTTTATATTAAAACTTATTATAGAGCTTTAAAATACAAATGTCAAACCTTTTTTTGAATTTTCTGAAAATTAATAAATTCAATTCTATCTCAAATTATTGTATAAACAATTCGAATAAATTTCCACTTAATCAGTGAAAATTTATTAATTCATTAATTTTCTTTATACTAACTAAATATTTTCCCTTCAAATCATTAATTTTCGATTCAAAATGTTTTATTTCACCATTTGAACAATTAAGTCTATTCTGCATTTCTTTTTTTAAAACATCAGCATTGAAATCCTTAATATCAAATAATGCATTCATTTCAAGTTCATGTAAAAAATAATCAATTTTCGGATCATATGATATTCCAATAATTGGTGTTTTAACTACAGCTGCAAAAATAAGGGAATGAAGTCTAACCCCTATCAATAAATTCATTGCATTTATTAAACTCAGCATTTTATCCACTGAATATTTCTCGCACAAAAACAGTATATGTTCATCTTTATAAATCTCTCGCATTATTTCTATTATTTTCATATCTTGTTGCATATGAAATGGTAAAAAAACAATATTTACTTCTTGTTTCACAACATCCACAAACCTTTTTAACTCATTAATTTTTTCTTTACTTTGAAAATCAACACTTCTAATTGAAATGCCAACACATGGTAATTCATTATTAAAATAATTAGCAATTAAATTTTTACCAAAATCTAAATCATCGCATACTAAATCAATAACAGGATCGGCAGTAACTACAATTTCCTTTTTTACGTTTAATTTTATTAAATCACTTTTAGAATGATTTTCTCTAACCGAAATATAATCAACACGGCTAAGAATATTTTTCGTTAAAAATCTATTAACAACATTATTTACTGGTCCAAAGCCATGGCTTAATAACATTATTTTCTTATTAAAAACTACACCAAGAAAAATAATAGCCAAATAATAGTAAAGACTTCTTGGGCTTGTAACATCCTGCAATAAACTTCCACCTCCGCTAATTACAAGGTCTGTATTATAAACAGTTTTTAAAGTGCTTATATATCTATTTCTATTAACCACTTTAACATTATATTCACTTTTCGTTTGTTCAGCATTTGCAGTCAATACTGTTATTTCAACATTTTCATACATATTTCTTATATCAGAAACTAAAGATTTTAAAATGGCTTCATCACCTTGATTTTCAAATCCATAATAGCCTGAAATCAATATTTTTTTCATATCTGTACCCGCTTAACTAATTTAATAATTATATTCATTAATACTATACCTATTGCACCAATAATAATACCAAATAAAACTGAATAACCTACTCTATATAAAGAAAGATATACAGGTGTTCTTAAATGACAAAACGTATTAATTATTGATGTATATCCAATTGCTCCAATAAATGCAAAAGGGAATACAAATTTTTTATAACCTTGATAAGCAAAATTTAATGCCATCATCAATGATGGAAAAGCTATTAAAAATTCTTTTGTTCTAGGCCTTGCAATTATATTATATTCAAGAAAATTCCTAAATATCATTTCATAATCACTTGGTTTTAATGATGTTTCATGTCCAGCTCTTGAAATATAAACATAACCTATTCCCATTAATACAGAAAGGTACATAATATGTTTAGCTTTGATATTTATGTCGAAAAATTTAAGTAAATCTTTATAATATAATTTATCTTCAGATAATTCTTCAATTTTATTATTATATCCAAACTTAATAATATATATGATTCCGAATAAAATAAGCGGCAAAATTTCACTAAGTAAAACACCACGAAATATTTCTATCTCCAATAAATATTTTGAATGTGATAATAATATATTGACATATAACCCACCGAAAACTGAAATCATCAAAGTAGAAAATAATATAATTGAACTCATAATAATTATTTTAAAACTTCCTTGCACTTTATACTTATAAGCATTATTAATATTTTCAATAAAATAATATATTGCAGTAGTAGAAAAAACAATTGCACCAGCAAATGAAAACAATATTAAACTAAGATTCGGAATAATATAAGAAAAACTTAAAATCCCAAGTGTTAAAAAAATCGCCAAATAATACATATATTTTGAATTTATTTTAAACAACATTAGTAAAAGCCATAAACCTACTGCAAGTGCACCAAAAACAGTTAACGTCAGTAATATCCTATTTGGATTGTTAAATTTCATCGGTACTGCTTTTCCAAGTGTAATATTATGCTTTAGTAATCTTTCACTTAAACTTTCAAAAGTATCTTGGTAGTATCTTACATCTGTAACATAAACTTTTTCATCACTTTTAAAAGGTCTAAAATAAACAAGTCTTATATTTCTCTCAGTAATCGCACGATATAAAGTGTTTTCTATTTCTTCAGCACCATTATAATTATAAAATTTAAATCTATTTTGAATATAATTCATAACAGAAAAAAGTCTTACTGTTTCATAATCAAAATCTTCAACTAAAGGTAGTAACCCAGATTGTTCAATATTACTTCTTTGTACTGATGATTCAATAAGTGCAGGCATAATATTTTTACTTTTCATGAATTTAGAAAGTTCATCTGTAAAATTAGGATAACCTACAACTTCACTTGAAAATATAAAATAATTTGGTATTAAATTATTATCTTCGATATACTTTAAAAAATAATCTAATTTTTCTTTTGCATATCTCGAATAATTCCCTGGTCTTAAATTGACATCTAATCCTGCATTTTTAACAATTTCAATTTTATTTTCATCAAAACCGAGACCAATATCAAAAAGTTTTGAAGAATTTATTTCTTCCACTCTTTTAACATTCTCTCCTTCAAAATCTGTTAATACATTATCTTCACGATAATAACTATCTTCTATAGTACCATCTAAAACTATAATCGAAAGTTTTTCTCCAATAAATCCATTATAAAACTCATCAGGATAAATTTGACTTAATCTCTTCATTACAAATTCAAATAAACTTTTTTCATATATTTCAATAATAACATCATCTTTATCAACCGAATTACTTTTCAAATACTCAATTGCATTTTCTGGATATAATAATAACCAACTTAAATTTTCACCAAGTTCTGGAAATACTTTTGCATCAACAAATGAATTGTTTTCAATTAGAGAATTAAGAGTGATTTCATTAATACTAACAGTATTTATACTCATTTTTTTAAATTCTTTAAGCCAATACTCCATATCTTGATCTGATTGTTTTACCATTTCGTCAATATCATCATAGGATAAAATAATTTCTGCAATATTACTAGAGCGTTCTGCATTTACTTTATCATACATCAAAATACTACCACTTATTAAACTTATTATTACCATTAAAATTAATATATATTTAAATTTCAAAAAATCAACTCCCAGTATTTCTAACTTTTAAATCCTTCACCTAACACTTCGTGTGTTGTTGAAATCATTATAAATGCATTTTCATCTATTTCTCTAACAATATCTTTAGCTTTTGCAACTTGTGCTCTATTAACAACACATAAAAGAACTTCTTTCTCTTTTTTGGTATACATTCCTGTTCCTTTTAAAGCAGTAACACCTCTACCTAATTTTTTAATTAACTCTTTACTTATTTCTTCTGATTCGCAACTAACTATATAGAACATTTTGGAATAATCTAAACCTTCAACAATAAAATCAGCAACTTTTACAATAATATAAAGTGAAATTATTGAATAAAGTGAAGTTTCCACACTTTTATTAACTACACCTGCAAAAACAACAATTATTAAATCTACTATCATCATCAATTTTGGAATACTTAAAAAAGCAAAATAATTATTTAAAATTGCACCAATTAAATCAGTCCCACCAGTTGTTCCTCCAGCTCTAAAAACCAAACCAATGCCAACTCCCGATAGTATTCCTCCAAATACAGAAGCAAGCAGAATATCATTTGTTCCAACAACTCCATTAAAATAAGTTTCTATAATCATCAAAAATATTGACAAACTAACAGTTCCATATGCTGTTTTAATACTTGCATTTCCACCTAAAACAATAGTTCCTATAATGAATATGGGTATATTTATTACAAGCATCATAATAGATATTCTAAAACCGAACAATTTATTTAAAACTACAGTAATGCCAGTTACCCCACCCGGAGCAATAGTATTAGGACTCAAAAACAAGAATATGCCTACAGCAAGTAAAACAGTACCAGCCGTAATCAAGGCATATTCAGTAAATTTCTTTATTTTTTTATTTTTCATTTATTAACTCTCCATCATTTCTTTATTTGTAATTACTCTAAACAAAAATCTTGGTATTGCAAATAACCTTATTAATCTTGTAGGCTGTTTTAAAAATCTATAGAACCATTCTAAATTCATTTTAATAAAAACTTCAGGCGCTCTTTTCACATCGCCCGCCCAAACATCAAGACATCCTCCAACACCCATCGCAATTGAAGTATCCAAAATTTTTCTGTTTTTTTCTATCCATTTTTCCTGTTTTGAAGCACCTAAAGCCACAAAAAGAATATCTGGTTTCTTTTCATTTATTAAATCAAGCACTTTATATCCTTCTTCCTCAGAAAAATATCCATCATGTGTACCAACAATATTTAAATTTTTATATGTTTTATTAATATTTTTTTGAGCTCTTTCAGCTACTTTAGGTTTTCCACCTAATAAAAAAACTTTCAACTTTCTTCTATTTGAATACTCAAGCATATTTTCCATTAAATCAAACCCCGTTACTCTTTCAACAAGTCCCAATTTATAAATATTTGACGCAAAAATTAATCCAATACCATCTGGAACAACTAGATTTCCATTAAATAATGCATCATTTAATTCTTTATCTTCTTGTGCCATCATAACCATTTCAGGATTTGGAGTATATATTGTCGACGTAGCATCACTTTTTAATAGTTCAACAAAAACATCAAAAGCCTCTTTATTATCAACTTTATTAATTTTTACTCCCAAAATTTTTACACTTTTAATACTTTCATTATCTAATTTCATATTGCCCCTTAATCATTATCCAAATATCCGTATTTGCTAAAATTCCTCTACCATCATTTCTTGGAATTAATATTAAATTATTCAACTGGACATTTTCACCTGTTTTCAAATCAATTCCTGTAGTTAAATTAGCTAGTCCTCCATTTGCACTTGCAATAGCAGAAGCTTCTCCAGCTCTTAAAATGAATTCTAAGCTTTCTGAAGTAAATATAACTTTATTACCTGCTTTAATATTTAAAACTTCAAATTTTCCATTTTCCGAACCACTATCGGATATTTTATAATCAACATATTCTTTAAATTCAACAAATCTTTTTTCAATATATGATAAAGTAACAAGCGGATCATCAATTCCATTTTCAGCAGCCATAGATAAACTAACTGTAAATTGAATAGTCACAATTAACAATAGTAAAATAATTACAATATTTTTTTTCATTTTACCTCCAATTTTATCAGATTCAAAAAAATAAAACAGAAATGTAATTATACAAAACCGTTCTATTTTGTATCAGATAATCCTAATGAAATTCCTAAACAATTATCAACAATTTTCATAGTTGGTAAAGAAATTTCTCCGATTTTTTCATCTAACCTTGATTTATCAATTGTTCTTATTTGTTCAAGCAATATAACAGAATCTTTAATTAATCCCACTTCATCTTTTTTCACTTCAACATGAGTTGGTAATTTAGCTTTTGAAATTTTCGCAGTAATAGCCGCAACAATAACAGTTGGGCTATATCTATTACCTATATCGTTTTGGATAATTAGTACCGGTCTAATTCCGCCTTGTTCAGAACCTAAAACAGGATTTAAATCCGCTAAATAAACTTCTCCTCTTTTTACAACATTCATTATAAATATCCTCTATTTCATTTAAATTGCTACATGTTGATATTTTATTAACTCAACTTCATCGATTACCATTATACAATAATTAAACTAAATTATCAATAGCATTGACAATCTCATTATCTTTAATATAAACTCTTGGAACTCTTCTTGATATCATACATACCATTTCATAGTTAATTGTTCCAATTAAATCTGCAATTTCTTCAACCGGTAAAGTCGCCTTATTATTTTCTCCAAATAATATAACTTCATCTCCAACTTCAGCTTTGCTATTTTCAAGATCAATCATCATTTGATCCATACATATCTTACCAACAACTTTTCTTCTATTAACACCAACCAAAACAGATGATTTTGAAGTAAGCATTCTAGTATATCCATCTGCATAACCAACTGGTAAAGTTGCTATCTTCTTATTTTTATCAGTTTTATAAATCAGTCCATAACTTATTCCTTCATTTTTATCAACATTTTTTATATATGCAATTTTAGTTTTGAAAGTCATAACTGGTTTCAAGCTAACATTATCTCTTCCAACTTCAGCAGAAGGATATAATCCATAAAGCATAATACCAGCTCTAACCATATCGTAACTGAATTCTGGCAAATCAATAATAGCAGCCGAATTTGAAACATGCTTAATAGGAACTGTTATTTTATTATCTTTTAACGCTTTAATTACTTTATTATATCTATTATATTGTAAAACTGTAAAAGCTTTTTCTGCTTCATCAGCTTTTGCAAAATGAGTATAAATTCCTTCAAAATCTAAATTTTTTAAATCAAATAATTTAATTAATGTATCTGTATCATCCCATTTAAATCCAAGTCTTCTCATACCGGTATCAATCTTAATATGAACTTTTAATTTCTTGCCTAGTTTAGAAGCTATTTCATCAAAATAATCAGCTTGCTCTTTACTATAAATTGTTTGAGTTATATTGTTATCAATAAGTTCATTAGCATATTCATTAGGAGTATAACCTAAAATCAAAATATCAACGTCTTTATATTTAGTTCTTATTTCCAAAGCTTCATTTATTCTAGCAACAGCAAGCCTATTTGCACCATTTTCAAGCAGAGTATCTATAACACCCAACGCACCATGCCCATAAGCATCAGCTTTTACTACTGCAGTAACTATAACTTTCTTACCGGAAACACGTCTAACTTCTTCGATGTTATTCTTTAAATTGTCTAAATTGATTTCAACCCATGTAGGTTTAGTTATAATATTTTCCATATTTCCCCCTCATATACGTTATGCTAATTCTTTAAAGACTTTATTTATTCCTCTTACAATATCACCTGCTACCAATCCATATTCTCCAAACTTATCAGCCATTAAGTCACCAGTATACCCATGTATATAAACACCCAAGATAGCAGCATTTTCCGGCTCAACTCCTTGAGCCACCAAAGATGTAATGATACCAGTAAGCACATCACCACTTCCAGCTGTCGCCATACCCGAATTGCCATTCATATTAATATAAATTTCTCCATTTGGAAAACCCACAACAGTTCTTGCGCTTTTTAATACTAAAACCACATTATATTCTTTAGAAAAATTTCTAACAATTTCAATTATATTTTTATTTATTTCTTCAATTGAAACATCAATTAATTTTGACATTTCAGCAATATGAGGAGTTAAAATGATTTTAGCTTTTTTATTTTTAATAATTTCTATATCTTTTGAAAGTGCATTTAATCCATCAGCATCAATAATAACTGGTTTCTCAGATTCAAATATAATTCTTTTTACAATTTCAAAAAGTTCATTTGAATTTCCACACCCTGGCCCTATTGCAACAACATCTGACTTTTCAATTCCATTTATAATACTTGCAATACTACTTATTCCAATTACACCTTTTCTTGTTTCTTTTAAAGGAAATGTAATTGCCTCTGCTAAATTAGATGAAATAATCGAATCAATACTTTCAGGTACAAATAATTCAATAAGTCCAACTCCAGATCTTAATGCCGATCTACATGTTAATATAGCAGCACCTGTATATCCAAGCGAACCTGCAATAATTGCAGCACGTCCGTAGCTTCCTTTATGTGAGTTTTTCAATCTAACCGGTAAAAGTTTCTTAACATCACATTCTTTAATCAAATTAATTTTCACATGAAGTTTATCTACAATTTTCCAACTAATGCCTGTATTTCCAATAATCAATTCGCCATTATAATCCGCTCCCGGAAATAATACATTTCCTAATTTAGGAAGCATTAACGATATTGTTTTATTCGCTTTAATAGCAACACTTCTTACTTCGCCTGTATTCCCATCAACACCAGTTGGTATATCAATAGAAATTTTAGTATTTGAAAATTCATTAATTGCTTCAACAACCATTTTTAAATTGTCTTTTATTTCATCCTTAATACCTATGCCTAAAATTGCATCAATTAACAAATCATCTTTATTTACTATATTTTTTAATTTATTAATACCACCTATATCATTAATATTGTTAATTTTAATATTTAATTTTTTTAATATTTCTAAGTTTATTAATGCATCTCCAGTAATTTTTTTAGGATCTCCAACAATTATCATTTCAATTTTAAAATCATTATTATATAACTGTCTTCCTAATGCAAAACCGTCTCCACCATTATTCCCTATTCCACACAATATTACAACACGGTTAAACTCGTTTTCTATTTTAATAATTTCATCATAAACACTTCTAGCAGCATTTTCCATTAATACGACACTTGAAATTCCATAATCATTAATAGCAATTTCATCTAACTTTCTTATTTCATCACTTGAAACAACTTTCATATAAAACCCCTATTCAATCATGCAATTTGCAATTGCATGTTCTTTATTATGCGATATTGAAATCTGTATGTTTTTACAATCCATCTCATTATATATTTTTTTCGCCATACCACTTAAAACAACATATGGTTTTCCATCTTCATTTCTCAATATTTCAATATCCTTCCAACTAAAAATCATTCCCGTTCCCAATGCTTTTGAAACCGCCTCTTTAGCAGCAAAATTTCCCGCAATAGATTCCACTCTGTAATTTCTAGATCTAAAAAGGATTTCTTCTTTCTTAGTAAATAGCCTTTCAATAAAAGACTCTCTTTTTTCTAAAGCTTTTTTTATTCTTTCAATTTCAATAATATCTGTCCCAACACCTTTTATCATTATTTATAAACCAAATTAATTGGTTCGCCTCCTTCAAGAATTCTAATTATATTTTTTGCAGCAATAGATGCCATCATTTCTCTTGTCTCTTTAGAAGCACTTCCAATATGAGGCAAAAGAACAACATTATTTAACTTAAAAAATCTGCTATTTACATTAGGTTCATCTTCAAAAACATCTAATCCTGCCCCATAAATTCTTTTATTTTCAAGAGCTTCTATTAAATCATCTTCTTTTATAACACTTCCTCTTGAAGTATTTATAAGAATTGAATCTTCTTTCATAAGATTAATTTCTTTTTTAGTAATCATATATCTTGTTTCCTCAGTAAGAGGAACATGAATTGTTACAACATCACTTCTTTTTAATAAATCATCTATTTCACAATATTCAGCATTAAAACTTTTCTCAAAACATAAATCGCGATTTCTATTATTATAAAGTATTTTCATATGAAAGCCTCTAAGTTTTTCAGCAAATCTATGTCCAATTCTTCCCGCTCCAATTATTCCTAGCGTTTTATTATATATGTCTTTGCCCAATAAAAGTTTTGGTGAAAATCCTTCCCAATTTCCATCTCTTACAAATCTATCCGCTTCAACGATTCTTCTTGAAACAGCAAACAATAAAGATATTGCAGTTTCAGCAGTAGTATCACTTAATACACCTGGAGTATTTGTAACAATTATATTTTTTTCTTTAATATAATCAATATCAAAATTATTAAACCCAACTGCATAATTTGCAAATATTTTTGTTTTAGTACATTTTGATAATGTATCCTTATCAAATATATTGGTAAGTGATGATAAAATCGCATCATATTCACATCCAATCTTAATCAAATCTTCTTTTGATAAAAATTTATTATCTGTATTTACAACAACTTCAAATTGCTTTTTCAGTAATTCTTCAGCAATATCCGGGATATCAGTTGTAATATATACTTTTTTCATAAGTCACCAATCCTTTATATATATTATATTATATTATATAATAATTAACACACTGTATTCAAATATAAATAAATATTATTTATTTTAAAATAGATACCCATCCGGATATCTATTCAATCTTATTTTATGAAAATTATTCCTTCATAAGGTTTTAATAAAATTTCATTATTAATAATTTCATTTTTACTATAATTTGATATTAAAATGTTATACTCATTTAAATTTTCAAATTCTTTATTAATTGCTCTATCACTAAAATTCAGAACTATTAAAAACTCATTTTCATTTCCTACTCTTTTATATGAAAATATGTTTTCATCATCAATATCAATTGGTAAAAAATCATTATATACAAGTCCTAAATTATCTTTTCTAATATTTATCATTTCTTTATAAAAACTTAACACAGAATTTTTATCGTTAGTCTGTGCTTCTACATTTATTTCAGAATAATTAGGATTAACATTTATCCAAGGCTTTCTATTAGTAAACCCTGCAAATTCATTAGCATTCCATTGCATTGGAGTTCGCGAATTATCTCTACCTATTTTTTTAATAGCATTAAAGAATTCATCATAATCAAGTTTTTTTTCTTTAACAACTTTATATCTATTAAATACTTCTATATCTCTACACTCTTCAATAGTTTTAAAAGGATAATTTGTCATTCCAATTTCATCACCCTGATATATATATGGCGTACCTTTCATTGAAAGCGAACACATACATAAAAGTTTTGCAGATTCATTTAAATATTCTTTATCATTACCAAATCTAGAAACTGATCTTGGTTGATCATGATTCATAAAATAAATACTATTCCAACCTTGTTTATTTAAATCCACTTGCCATTTAAATAAATTTTTCTTTAATTTCATAAAATCCATTTCTTTTGTAGACCATTTTCCCTTTTCACCATAATCTAAACCCACATGTTCAAACTGAAAAACCATGCTTAGTTCATTTCTAGTTTCATCCGAGTAATCTATTGCATCATTAGTAGAAACTCCTGGTGTCTCACCGACAGTCATAATATCATATTTTGATAATACCTCTTTATTCATTTCTTTTAAAAACTCATGAACTCTAGGACCATTTAAATAATAAGGGCTTCCATCGCCAAGTCCTGTATCTCTTTTTACAAAACCATCCATATAGCTTTGGTTCTTACTTATCATATTTATAACATCCATTCTAAAACCATCAATACCTTTATCAAGCCAAAATTTGATTAAATCATAAATTTCATATCTTAGATCTTTATTTTCCCAATTTAAATCTGGTTGCTCTTTAGTAAATAAATGTAAATAATACTCATTTGTATTTTCGTCTAATTCCCATACAGATCCGCTAAAAAAGGATTCCCAATTGTTTGGAGGATTCCCATTATTTCCTTCTTTCCAAATATAATAATCTCTATATTTATTATCTTTTGATTTTTTAGATTCTAAAAACCATTTATGTTCAAATGATGAATGATTTACAACTAAATCCATAATTAATTTAATATTTCTTTTATGCAATTCATCAAGTAACTTTTCCCAATCCTCAAGTGATCCAAAATCATCCATTATATCTTTATAATCACTAATATCGTAACCATTATCATAATTAGGAGATTTATACACTGGATTTAACCAAATTGCATTGACACCCAAAGATTCAATATAATCTATTTTTTCTATAATACCTTTCAAATCACCGATTCCATCACCATTTGAATCTTTAAAACTTCTAGGATATATTTGATATACGATAGCTTCTTTCCACCATTTCTTTTTCATATTCACTCCTTATCTATTTTAATAAAAGTATATCATAAATAAGCACAAAAAAATAAGTGATTATTATATATAATAATCACTTATTCAATCCGAATATCTTTATTCAAATATATTCTACACTTATAACGGGGGGGAATAAATGTATGTAAACAGTTTTAACACTGTTTATAACTTGTTTTATTGGTTTGTTTCTTGCCAACTTAGATATATTACCACTAATAAAAACATACGTCAAGCCTTTTTCAAAATATTTTTTCGTTTTTTTTACTTTATAGTTTTCTATATTCAACAGCAATTTTTGCTCCAACCATTGCGTTATTATATACTAATTTAATATTAGATTCTAAACTTTTACCTTCAGTTAAATCTTTTACTTTACCAAGTAAATAAGGAGTTATATTTTTCCCTTTAATACCTAATTTTCCTGCTTCAAAAAGCGCATCATTTATTGCATTAGTTATTTCTTCATGATTCATCGCATCCTCTTCCTTAATAGGATTCGCAATAATCATACCACCTTTTAAGTCCATTCCCCATTTAGTTTTTAATGCTTCTGCTATTTCTTTTGGATTTTCAGCTTTATAATCAACAGAAAAGCCACTTCTTCTACTATAAAAAGCGGGCATTTCTTTAGTTTTATATCCAACTACAGGTACACCATTTGTTTCTAAATATTCTAAAGTAAGTCCAATATCTAAAATTGATTTAACACCTGCACATACTACAGCAACATCAGTTTTTGAAAGTTCCTGTAAATCTGCTGAAATATCAAATGATTCAGAAGCGCCTCTATGAACACCACCTATTCCACCAGTAACAAATACTTTTATACCTGCAAGATTAGCTATTATCATAGTTGAAGCTACAGTTGTTGCACCATCTAATTTTTTTGAAACTATAAAAGGAATATCTCTTCTTGAAGCTTTTACAATACCTTTTTCTTTTCCAAAATACTCTAATTCTTCATCTGTCAAACCTGCTTTAAGACGGCCGTTAATTATAGCTATAGTCGCAGGAATAGCACCATTCTCTCTTACTATTTCTTCAACTCTTCTTGCCGTTTCAACATTTTGGGGATATGGCATACCATGTGAAATTATAGTAGATTCTAATGCTACTACTGGCCTTCCTTCATCAAGCGCTTTTTTTACTTCAGGGTTAATATCTAAATATTTTTCATACATTTTTTTTGCTCCTTTACACTTTCTAAAATTCTTTTTTCAGAAATTAAATCACTAATTGTTTTTTCACTTTCTAAAGCAAACTTCGACATTTCCATCGAAATGTTAATTGCTTTGTCTAATTCAATATCCTTCATATATGAATAAACAAGTCCAGCCATAAAAGCATCACCTGCACCAGTTGAATTAACGATATCTATTTTTTTAGTTTTCTTATTAAAAACACCTTTATAATTCCCATAATGAATATTTTTTGACCCATTTGAAATTATAACTTGTTTTACTCCTAATTTTAAAAATTTTTCTACAGCATTTTTCATATCACTATCATCATTAATTTCAATATTAAGAAGTTTTTCAGCTTCAATTTTATTTGGTTTTAATGTATATATTTTATTTAAATGCTTTTTTATTTTAATCGCTTTCACTGTGGAAACAGTATCAACAAATATCTTTTTATCTGAAAAAACATTAAAAATATAATCTATTACATGCTCATCCATATTTGTATCTATTACCAAAGCTTTAGCTCTTAAAATAAGCTCTTTATGATTCTCAAGATATTCTATAGATATTTCACTGCTTATAACCATATCAGAAATCGCAAGCTTCATATCGCCATCATTGTCCATTACCGATAAATATGTAGACGTTGGATTATTGTGTGAAACATATACACTATCCATATCAATACCAATTATTCTTGATTCATCTATTATTTTTTCCCCATAAATATCTCTTCCAACTACAGATAAAAGTTTTGTATTTATATTTACTCTAGCTAAATTCTCTGCAATATTTCTTCCAACTCCACCCAATGAAATTTTCAAACTTCCAGGATTTGAGTCATTTAAAATTATACGTTCATCAGAGAAACCTGTAAGATCGATATTTGAGCCCCCTATTACTATTACATAATCATTTTGATTTAAAATATAACATTTTCCTTTTACTTTACCTTTTTTAATCAAATTTGCAATATGAACTCCAACAGAAGACCTTTTTATTCCAACTTTTTCTGCAATCTCTTTTTGACTTATAAACGGATTATTTTTTATTAAATTATAAATTTCTATTTCTCTTTTCGTCATCTCACCACCACTTTTGCTTACTCTTTAAGCATATGTTTATATTACAACTATTGCTCATATTTGTCAACAAAAAAGAAACTCTTTACTAAAGAATTTCTTTTAAATTTACATTTATATTTTCATCTTATTTTTCTCATTATTCACAATATAAAACTCATCATTTAAATAATTTGTTTTTTTATAATTAATTTTTTTATCATTTAATAGCTTTAATACTCCACCAGCTTCTTCAATAATAATTTGCATAGCTGCAGTATCCCATATACATGTTGGTCCAAAACGATAATAAACATCTTGTTCACCAGCTGCAATTCTACAACCTTTAAGCGAACTACCTAATCTATCAACTTTGATAATATTTTCTTTATTGTCTTCTAAGAGGTTAATACTTCTTTCACTTTGATGAGATCTACTAATAAGTACATTTACTTTTCCAACTCTATTAGAAACGTTTATTTTTTTCAAAATCCCATCTTTCTCTAAAAACGCACCTTCATCTTTTATAGCATAGTACATTTCCTTTAAAACAGGAGCATAAACAACACCTAATACCAATTCATCATTTTTTAACATTGCAATATTTACCGTAAATTCACCATTTTTCTTAACAAATTCCTTTGTTCCATCAATTGGGTCTATAATAAAACAAACATTTTTATCACAAAATTGTTTATGTTTTACACTTTCTTCAGAAACTAATAAATAATCAAATTCATTTTTTAATCCTGTTATTATTATTTTATTTGCTTCTATATCAGCTATTGTAATAGGAGATTTATCTTTCTTTCTCATAACTTCAAAATCAGTATTATATATCTCTAAAATTTTTTCACTCGCTTCAAGTACAACCTCTTTACAAATTTTCAATTCTTTTTCATACATAATACAATCTCCTATTCATATATTATAGATTTAATATTTTTTCGGAATTATCCTCAAAATATCTAATCTTAAAATTATAAGTTTTTAAATTTGCTTCTAAAATAGCATATTGTTCTCTATCAATCCATTTTACAATTAATTCATTTTTAGACTCTGAATCAATTATTTCCATTTTACCATCAAATACTTTAAATTCGTTTCTAAATTTCATTAATTTTAATAAACTTTGAACAATAGGTCTTTTAACTTCATTTTCTATTTCATTTAAACTATAAAAATGTCTATTTATATCTCTACCCATTTTTGTTTTTTCTAATAATTCAATATCATTTTTTCCTGCCATTAAACCCACATAATATACTTGAGGTATTCCAGGCGAAAAAAATTGAATGGCTCTAGATAATAAATATGCTTTCTCATTATCACCAAGTGCAGAATAATAAGTGCAATTAATTTGATATATATCTAAATTATTATATTTTTCCGAACTATATATTTTCTTAGCACTACCACCATTTGAATATAATGCTTCTTTCGTAAATTCCACATCTTTATCACTCATTAAGTCTTTAACATCAACTACCCCAATACCATCATGCGTATCTAATGTAGTAAATTGATTTTTAGGTGCTATTTTCATCCAGTTAATTAAATTTTCTTTATTATTACTATATAACGCATGTAAAACTAACATAGGGAGTGCAAAATCATATACATAATATCCTTTTTCAGCCAATTTTAATTGAATTGAATAATGTTCATGTATCTCTGGTAAAATAATAGCTCCATTATCTTTAGCTATGTTATTGACATACTCAAGTATTTCCCATGTATCCGGTTCAACAAAAAAACAATTTGTATCAACTTTTTTAGTTACATATGCAAAAGCATCAATTCTAATAATTTTTGCTCCATTTTTGCATAATCCAATTATTGATTCTTTAATAAATTCTCTTGTTGCCTCTTTTGTAATATCTAAATCAACTTGTTCTTCAGCAAAAGTACACCAAACTTTATCTTTTGATCCATCCTTAAATTCAACATTAATATATGGTGCTCTAGGTTTTCTTTTATAAATTAGATCAATTTGCTCTTGAGTCGGTTCACCATTAGGCCAAAATTCACTGTACTTAATAAAATAATCATAAAACTCAGATTTATTTTTATTTTTTATAAAATCAGAAAAATATTTTGATGATCTTGAGATATGATTCAACATTATATCATACATTAATATGAAATCATCACTTATTCCTAATAAATCGTTCCAATTCCCAAATTTTTTATCAACTTCTTCATATGTTGTTGGTGCAAAACCTCTATCAGCTGATGATGGATAAAAAGGCAATACATGGACTCCTTTTACTGCATCTTTAAAATAATTTTTAAGTACATAATCAAGTTCATTCAAATTTTTTCCTAAACTATCAGGATAAGTAATTAACATAATTTCATTTTTCATTTTTTCCTCCTTTGTAACCGGTTACATATTCTTTAAAAAATAAGATTCCAAGTAGGAATCTTATTCTGTAATTATTATAATACTCTTGTTCTACCAGCGTAAACAATACCTTTTTCTGAGTCTAAAGTAACCAATGCTCCATCTTTTATAATTTCAGTTACATTACTAGCTCCAACTATTGCAGGTATTCCAAGTGATACAGCTACAACAGCAGCATGAGAAGTATATCCGCCTTCTTCAACAATTAAACCAGCTGCATTTTCGATATACATCATAAGATCTTTATCTGTAGCATTAGTTGCAATAATATCGCCTTTATTAAATTTATCTTTTGCATCTTGAGCACTTTTTATTACACATACATTTCCAGTAATAACCTCTTTTCCAAGTCCAGTTCCTTTAGTTAAAATATCTCCAATTAAATGAACTTTCATTAAGTTAGTTGCTCCAGCTACACCAACAGGTACTCCAGCTGTAATTACTACTAAGTCGCCATGTTTTACATACTTAGCTTCTTTAGTTTTCTCTATTACCATATCAAATATTTCATCTGAAGTTTCAGCCTCATCAATTAGCACTGATTCAACGCCCCAAACTAAAGATAATTTTCTTCTTACAGCTTCACTAGGAGTACCTGCAACAATTACTGATTTTGGTCTTAATTTAGCAATTTTTCTAGCAGTAAATCCTGAAGCAGTAGCTGTCAATATTGCACTTGCTTCTAAGTCTAAAGCAGTGGTACAAGTTGCATGAGAAACAGCAAATGTAACTCCTGTTTCAACCGCTTTAGTAGCTCTATCTTTTAATAATTTTTTATAATCTATTGCATTTTCAGCGCATTTTGCAATCGAAACCATTGTTTTAACAGATTCAACAGGATAATTACCCATTGCTGTCTCACCTGAAAGCATAATTGCATCTGTCCCATCAAAAATTGCATTTGCAACGTCTGTAGTTTCAGCTCTTGTTGGTCTTGGATTTCTAATCATTGAATCAAGCATCTGAGTTGCAGTTACAACAGGCTTACCTTGAATATTACATTTTTCAATCATCATTTTTTGTGCAATTGGAACTTGCTCAATTGGAATTTCAACTCCTAAATCTCCTCTTGCAACCATAATTGCATCAGAAACCTCGATTATTTCATCTATATTGTCAACACCCTCTTGATTTTCTATTTTTGAAATAATATGAATATCATGAGCGTCATTATCTTCTAATACTTTTCTTATTTCTAAGACATCACTTGCTTTTCTAATAAATGAAGCAGCGATAAAATCTATTCCATTTTCAATACCGAATATTATATCAGATTTATCTTTATCTGTAATAGCTGGTAAATTAATGCTAACTCCCGGCACATTTACACCTTTATAGTCTTTAACAGGACCATCATTTAATACTTTACATTTAATATCTTTATCATCAAGTTCAACCACTTCTAACCCAACTAAACCATCATCTATTAAAATTGTATCTCCTATAACAACGTCGTTAACTAAGTTTTTATACGATAAAGTACATCTTTCTTGATCACCTTCGATATCATCACTTGTAAAAGTAAAAAAATCTCCAGTTTTTAAATTAACAACATCTTCTTTAAATATTCCTGTTCTAATTTCAGGACCTTTTGTATCTAAAAGAAGAGCCACAGGCATATTTAATTCTTCTCTTACTTCTTTAATCATATTTAATTTCCCTAATTGTTCTTCATGTGAACCATGAGAAAAATTAAGTCTTGCAACATTTAAACCGCTTCTTACCAATTCCGCAAATATTTCTTTATCAGAACTTGCAGGTCCAATAGTACAAATTATCTTTGTTTTTTTCATTTCAATCTCCTTATAATCTTTAAATTCTTCCATTATAACATAATACATTTTTTAAAAAATAACACTGTAAGTTCCTATGAATTTTTAAATTAAATAGCTAGGATTTGAGTTAATTTATACAAATCCTCATCTATTTCTCTAGGAATTTCTAAAGCTTCCTTAATATTCAAAGAAATAATTTTATTGCCTTTTATACCAACAACTTTTCCAGCATCACCATTAATTAACAAGTTAACAGCTTCAGCTCCAAATCTACTAGCTAAAACTCTATCATAAGGAGTTGGGGTTCCTCCTCTTTGTAGATATCCAATAACGCTAACTCTTGTTTTTGTTCCCGTTTTTAGTTCAAGCTCTTCTGCAAGCTCATACGGTTTTCCTACGCCTTCAGCAAGCAAAACAATACTAGACAATTTACCTCTATTTTTCCCTCTTATAATATTTTCTGATATTTCATCAATATCAAAATCAATTTCAGGAATTATTATACTTTCAGCACCACCTGATAATCCAGCATAAAGTGCAATATCTCCACAATTTCTACCCATTACCTCAATAATATTTGTTCTGCCATGTGCTGTGGAAGTATCTCTTACATTACCAATTGCATTTACAACAGTCATTAATGCTGTAAAAAATCCAATTGTATAATCAGTATAACCTAAATCATTATCAATTGTTGCAGGAATACCAATAGTAGGAATACCATTTTCACATAATTTTGCTGCTCCTCTAAAGGAACCATCACCACCAATTACAACTAGACCATCAATTTTAAATGTTTTTAATACATTAATCGCTCTATTAAAACCTTTCTCAGTTTTAAATTCCAAAGATCTAGCAGATCTTAATTTTGTTCCTCCTCTATGAATTATATCTCCAACAGAAGAAACATCCATATTAATAACGTCGCCTTCAATTAAACCTTGATACCCTCTTTTAATACCTACAACTTCTAGTCCATTATAAATAGCTACTCTTACAACAGCTCTAATTGCCGCATTCATTCCAGGAGCGTCTCCTCCACTTGTTAAAACACCAATTTTTTTCATATTATCACTCCAATTATAAACTGCACATACTATATTAAACTATTTTTACAAAACATTCAATAATTTTAATCGACTACTTAAAAATATCCTTGACTTAACAATATTTTACAGAATTTTCACCAGTAATTTTCTCTAAATCAATTTTTAGTTTTTCAGAATAAGCAACTAAAAAATTACCATCAAGTTCAAGCTTCTCTTTTTTACTTTCCAAATATATTACAACTTTTTTCTCGCCTTTACTAGCATTTAATACCCTCTTTATAAGTTTTATATCATCAATTTTGTAATTTTTTATTTTAATATAAAGTTTTTTATTATTTTCGTTCATTTTCTCAATTAAACTATCATTTATTTTCTCAATTTTCAAAGCAATTATTTTAGGAACTTCAGTTTCATCATAACTAATTTTTCCTCTTACAATAATTGGATTGCCAACTTTTAAAATATTCTTATTACTATAATAAACTTTAGGAAAAACAATTATTTCTTGCTCATTATAAATATCCTCAATTGTTAAAAAAGCCATTTCATTCGAATTTTTTGTTACTTTTAAATTCATTTTAGAAATCATGCCAATTAAAACAGTTTGCTTAGAATCATATTTTTCTTCTTGATTCTTAACTTTTTCAATAAACTCATTAATGTTCTGAATTTTTAAATTTTCAAACTTTTTTCTCCATTTGCTAAAAGGATGATTACTTAAATATATTCCAAGTACTTCTTTTTCAAATTGTAAAAGAATATCATCATTTAATTCGTTAATATTGGGAATATCATAATTAATTATTGAATCATTTCCAATCGAATTATTTCCTTCAAAAAGTGAAACTTGTCCTCTTACATTTTTTCTTGAATTTGTATGAACACTTGAAACAACTCTATCAAATATTGCTAAAAGTTGTGATCTATATAAATTAAATCCATCAAAAGCACCTGATTTTATTAAGCTTTCAATATCGCGTTTATTTAACTCAGAAGATTCAATCCTTTCGCAAAATTCTACAAATCCATTAAATAGTTTATTTTTCCTTTTGCTTTCAATTTCTTTTATAATTCCAGTTCCAACATTTTTTATTGCGAGTAATCCATATCTAATATTGCCATTTTCAACTGCAAAATTTTTATATGATTTATTTATATTTGGACTTAAAAGTTCAATTCCAAGATCTTTTGAATTTTGAATATAAAGTGATAATTTTGAGTGATTTCCCAATACACTTGTCATTAATGCCGCCATAAATTCAACAGTATAATGTGTTTTTAAATATGCTGTCTGGTATGCAATAACAGCATATCCAGCTGCATGAGATTTATTAAATGCATACTTTGCAAAATCGACCATATCATCAAATATTATATTTGCAATTTCCTTATTTACGCCTCTTCTTATGCAACCTTCAACTATTACTCTTCCATTTAAATCAACTTGCCCATATATAAATATTTCACGTTCTTTTTTCATTACTTCAATTTTTTTCTTACCCATCATACGTCTTACCAAATCACTTCGTCCATATGAATAACCAGCAAGTTTCCTAACTATTTCCATTACTTGTTCTTGATACACCAATATTCCATATGTTACTTCTAAAATTGGTTTCAATAAAGGATGAAGGTAAGTAATATTTTCAGGATTATTTTTATTTTTTATATATATTGGAATTGATTCCATTGGCCCTGGTCGATAAAGTGAAAGACCTGCTATAATATCCTCAATATTTTTAGGCTTCAATTGTTTCATAAACTTCTGCATTCCAGATGATTCCAATTGAAAAACCCCAAGAGTATCTCCTTTTGAAATTAATTCATATGTTTTAGCATCTTCTATATCAATGTCCTCAATAACAATTGTTTTATTTAAATTTTTTTCAATAAGTAAAATTGAATTCTTTATTATAGTTAAAGTCCTAAGTCCTAAAAAATCCATTTTTAATAAACCAAGTTCTTCAAGTAATGTCATATCATATTGTGTTGTAATACTATGGTCTTGCATATACAAAGGCACATAACTATCAACAGATTTTTTTGAAATCACAACACCAGCTGCATGTGTTGAAGCATGTCTTGGCACTCCCTCAAGTCTTTTAGCAAATTTAATAAGTGTTTTTATTTCATCATCTTGCCGAACTAATTTTTTCAATTCTATATTATTTTTTAATTCCTCTGTTAAAGTATTCATTCTATTTATTGTTTTTGCTACTTTATCAACTTTTGAATAAGTAATATTTAAAACTCTTCCAACATCTCTTACAGCAGCTCGAGCTGCCATTGTACCAAATGTAATAATTTGTGAAACATTGTCAATTCCATATTTATCAATTACATAATCAATAACTTCATGTCTTCTTGTATCTTCAAAATCAATATCAATATCAGGCATTGTAATTCTTTCAGGATTGAGAAATCTTTCAAAAATCAATCCATATTTTATTGGATCAACATCAGTGATTTTTAAAGAATATGCAACTAAAGAACCACCCGCACTACCTCTACCTGGCCCTACATAAATTCCTTTTTCTTTAGCAACTTTTATAAAATCCCATACAATTAAAAAATAATCTTCAAAACCCATTTGTTTTATAACATTAAGTTCATTTTGAAGTCTTAATTTCAATTTTTCATCTATTATTTCATATCGTTCCTTAAGTCCATCAACACAAAGCGCTTTTAAGTATTCATAACTTGTAAGATCAGATTCTATTTTATAAACAGGTAAATGCATTTTTGAAAAATCAAAATCATAATTACATTTGTTTGCAATTTCAACCGTATTATCTAAACAGTTTTCAACATTTTCAAATATTTCATACATTTCATCATAACTTTTTAAATAAAATTCATTTGATGGAAATTTCATTCTATCAGTTTCTTCCATAATTTTTCCGGTTTGTATACATAATAATGCATCATGAATTATACTATCCTCTTTATTTAAATAATGTACATCATTAGTAGCTACTAATTTAACATTTATTTCTTTAGAGAGTTTAATTAATCCACGATTTACTTTTTTTTGTCTTTCAATATTGTGGTCTTGCATTTCTAAATAAAAATCATCTTTAAATATTCTTTTAAAATTTAAAGCTATTTCTTTAGCTTTCTTATAATTATCATTTAATATTTCTTTCTGAATTTCTCCAGCTAAACAACCGCTTAATACAACAAGTCCTTCAGAATATTTTTCAATTATTTCGTAATCAACTCTCGGTTTATAATAAAAACCTTCTTTATAACTTATAGAAACAAGTTTAATTAAATTTTGATATCCAATATCATTTTTTACAAGCATAATTAAATGACCAATAGATTTATCCCTTGCAGCATTTTTATCTGAAAGTTTTCTTTGGGCAGTATATAACTCACAACCAATAATTGGCTTAATATTATTTTTTTTTGCTAATTTATAAAATTTCACTACACCAAACATAGATCCATGATCTGTAATTGCTACTGCATCCATATTTAAATCTTTTACTTTTTGAAATACTTCATTTAATTTTACAAAGCCATCAAGAAGACTATACTCTGTATGTAAATGAAGATGGATAAATTTTTTACTTAACATATTCACTCCACAATTCATAAATTATATTTTTAACATCACTATTTATCTCAGGTATATAATAATCAACTAATTCATCATATTTAATTGAAGTATATTTTACTTTTACACTTTTAATAAATTGTAATTCAATACTTGGCATACTTTTAAAATCAACAATTGGAAGTTTATTAAGTTTTGTATTTCCATATATAACACCTTGAGTTTTACCACTAATAATATCGTTTAAAACAACAAGCGAAGCAGATTTATTATTTGATTTATTTAACACAGCAAAATAATCAACATCACCTGTAGTACCTTCATCAATAACAAAAGTATTACACCCTTTAGGAAATATTGAATCAGCAATGTTTTCAGCAACTCTATTGTAGTCCATTGACATTGAGAATAAAAGTTTATTTTCACTTAAAAGTTTATCCATATCATCATCTGATTCTGGATATGATTCGCCCTTATTATATAAATATGGATCAAGTTCAATAAGATAATCAATTCCTGGTTTTACATATTCATAAATAGTATCCTTATCAATATCTATTTGATTTAGTTCTTCAAAATCAACTTTTGACAAGATAGCTGATAAAATAAACGCCATTCCAGTTTTAGTCTTTGGATCTGGATAAGTTATCATGCCTTTATTTTTTTTTGCAATTTCTAATAATTCATCATATGTTACTGGCGTTTCATATAATATATCCTCATTATTAATGAAAACTAATTGATCTTTAAAAATAGGAACTTCATAATTATCAATTTTAATTCCTTGATCATATTCTGAAATATATTCTTTGTTTTTCAAATTTGTATAATAATTAGGAAGTTTAATTAAAACATCAGGATATAAATACTCATTTTCTTTTAATTCTTTAAATCCATAATCAGATAAATATATTAAATCATATTCTGATTCTTCATCATTTTCCTTTAATTCAAACAATAATTCACTTATTTCAGAAAATTTCATATAAGTAAACCGCATTTCAATATTATATTTAATTTTAATATCTTTCCTAAAATCATTTTTAAGCCAGTCAACAATTTCTTTATCATCAGAATAATATAATACATTCAAAATTGTATTATCCGCACTCTCAACTATTGTTTCCCATTGCTTAGAAGTTATTTCCGGATTCGGAACCACTTCATTACTAGTAGAGCATCCTGTTAACAAAAGCATAAAAACAACAGCAATTATTATTTTTTTCATAATATTCCCCTCTACAGTTTAAGATAATTAATGTCATATATTTCGGTATCACATTTAGACAAATCTAAAAGTTTTCTCTGATTAATTTTTTCCATTTTGTTAGTATGAGTTAATCTTACTCTAGGTTCAAATCCATCTTCTTTTTCAACCACTCCAAAATACCCATTATTTAAAATAACATTAGTTCCATTTGGATAATGTCCAACAATTTTAATGAAATTTTTAATAATATATTTATCAAATTTAGTATTAACATTGGCTATTAATATCTTTGTTGCGTCATATCTAGATAATTTTTTTCTATAATGTCTATTTGATAAAAGCGCATCATATACATCACAAACTGCACATAATTTCGCTGACAATGGAATTTCAGAACTTTTTAACCCTTTTGGATATCCTGAACCATCTATGTTTTCATGATGATATAAAACTGCATCTAAAGTTTCCTGTTGAATCTCTGAAGTTTTTGATAATATATCATAACCAAATTCTACATGTTTTTGAACCATTTCATACTCTTCATCAGTTAATTTTCCCTTTTTAGTTAATAATTCATTTGGAACTTTCTCATAACCAATATCATGAATAATAATACCCATTGCAATTTTTCGAATCAAATCTCTGTTTAATCCTAAAACCATACAAGTTCCAACCGCTAATACCGTTGAATTTATAGCATGTTCAAAATAATACTCGCTTAATGATTTTAAATTATCAAGATTTAAAATTATCGCATCCATATCTAGAATTTCAACAAATATTTCATCAATTACTTGTTTGTATTTTTCAAGATTAATTGTACTATCATAGATAATATCGTTAATAATTTCCTTTGTTATTTTTTTCGTTTTCTCTGTACTTTCATAGAATCTGTTTTCTGCTGGATCTTTCTCTGTTTCAAATAATTCAACAACTTTTTCTTTTATATGAACATAGTCAATACCAACATTTTCTATTTTAGTAATCATTCTTTTGCTTAATTTAGTATCAGCAACAAGTAATTCATTACCATTTTCATCAAATATTGCTTTAGCAAGTATTTGGCCTTCAATTAAATCAGTTACTGATTTAATTACAATTCCCATACATTTCCCCCTTTTATTACATGTCAATTAAGTCTTCTTCAAGCAATTTTTTTATTGCAACAAGCGCCTCGTTTTCATCATTTCCACTAATTGCAACATCAATTTCATCACCTTTTTTAATTCCTATTGATAATAATCCCATAATGCTTTTACCATCAAAAGTACAATCTTCAATCGTTACAATAATTTCTGATTCAAATTTATTTGTAATTTCAACAAATTTTGCTGCAGCTCTTGCATGTAATCCTAGCTCGTTTTTAATAACAAATGTTTCTTTCATTTTATTCCCCCTTATTAATCTTTTCGGATATTTTCTCTATTTTCTTTAATTTATAATTCACACTTGATTTTGAGATATCTCCATTATAAAGCTTTACAAGTTCAACAAGACTACATTCTTGATTTGCGAGTCTTAAAAGTGCAAGCTCTTGCAATTCAGTATCAAGATAATCTAAACCTTTTTTACTCATAATATTTTCAATTGCTTCTACTTGCCTATATGCTGCATTTACAGTTTTAGTTAGATTCGCAGTTTCGCAATTTACAAGTCTATTAACGTTATTCCTAACCTGTTTCAAAGTTCTTGCATTTTCGAATTCAAATAATGACTTATGAGCACCAATTACATTTAAAAATGTAACAATATGGTCGCCTTCTTTCATGTAAATCACAAAATTTCTTTTTCGAGAAATCATTTTACTTTTTAATTCAAATTCATTTAAAAGATTAATAATACTTTCTCCAAAGATTTCATTATGCACATTTAATTCTAAATGATATTCTTTTTTAGGATTATTTACTGAGCCTCCACCTAAAAATATTCCTCTCAAATATGCTTTCTTAGCATCAACCGATTCAACAAGGTTTGAATTAATTGTATTTGTAATCTGATAGAAACCTTTCGCATTTGTTAGAATATGAAGATCACCCAATATTTTTGTAGAATTATTAATACTTATTAAATATATGTTTTTTTTATTCTTTCTAAAATTTTTTTTAGTTTGAATTTCAACATTAACATTAAAACATTTTTTAACTAAAGTAAAAATCAACCTAGCAATTGCAGCGTTCTCAGATTTTATAGAGAGATTCGTTTTATTTCCTCCTAAAATGTGTATTTGGCCATTAGTTCTAACTATTGCAGAAAGTTCGGCTTTTTGACATTCTAAGCTTTCAGATTTAATTCTACATAAATTTTTTTTCATTTCTGATGCAAACGACATTTTATCACCTTTTCATATATATTACCTTCTACATTATATACAAAAAAATAAGAAATTCCTATTGTTTTAGGAATTTCTTTAAAATTTTATAGAATTCTCTATTTTAACGGCTCAAGTTTTGCAGTGAAATGTCTTAATACTTTAGGTTCCCAAGTAATTCTATAACCCTTCATTTCTGAAGCACGTTTTTTAATTTCTTTTAAAGCTTCAACAATTACATCAAAATGTGCCTGAGTATAAACACGTCTTGGAACAGCAAGTCTTGTGAACTCCATTTTTGATTCAAGCTGTTCACCAGTTTCAGGATCAACTCCTAATAGATAAGAACCAATATCACAGCATCTTACTCCAGCTTCCAAATACATTTCACAAGCCAATGCTTGACCAGGGAATTCATAATATGGAATATGAGGTAATAATGCTTTAGCATCTAAAAATACAGCATGTCCTCCAACAGGATACTGAAATGGTATACCTGCTTCTTTTAATTTATCTCCTAGATACTCGATTTGACCTATTCTATAATAAAGATAATCTTCATTAATCCCTTCTTTCAAACCAATTGCCAATGCAGATAAATCTCTACCAGCAAGCCCGCCATACGTAACGAAACCTTCATAAGGAATAGTCATACCTTTTACAGCTTTAAATAATTCTTCATCATCTTTAACCCCAATTGCACCCCCCATATTTACAATTGCATCTTTTTTAGCACTCATCGTGAATGCATCTGCATAACTAAATGTTTCTTTAACAATTTCAGAAATCGATTTGTTCTCATATCCTTTTTCTCTTTGTTTTACAAAATATGAATTTTCAGCATATCTTGCAGCATCTATAATTACTTTTAATCCATTTGCTTTTGCAATTTCACTTGCTGCTTTTACATTTGCAACTGATACAGGTTGTCCACCCGCACTATTATTTGTAAGAGTCATTACTACTGCATCGATATTCTCTTTTCCAACTTCTTCAATAAATTCTTTCATTTTTTCTAAATCCATATTACCTTTAAAATCAGCATATGTTTTAGTATCAAGTGCTTCAGGACAAACTAAATCCATAGCCTTACCACCTGCAAGTTCAACATGAGCGCGAGTTGTATCAAAAAACATATTTGAAATTACATAATGACCTTTTTTAACAATTAATGGAAAAAGTACTTTTTCAGCACCACGCCCTTGATGAACTGGTTGTACAAATTTATAATCAAATATTTCATGTACTGCATCTTCTAATTCAAAGAATCCTCTTGCTCCTGCATAAGCTTCGTCACCAGTCATCATACCTGCCCATTGCTTATCACTCATTGCACCAGTACCACTATCAGTTAACATATCGATATACACATCACCTGAGTTAAGAGCAAAAACATTATAATTAGCTTTTTTCAATAACTCTTCTCTTTCTTCTCTTGTTGTCATTTTAATTGTTTCTACCATCTTAATTTTAAACGGTTCAGCCACATATTTCTTCATTTTTTTCCTCCCAATCTACTGTTTCTCTATTATATATACCATATCATTTAAAGTCACGACTGTATAGAGTCTTTAAATTGACTTTTATTATTTTTTAATATAAACTTTAAACATATTAAGGAAGTGATAAAATGGACTTAAACTTAGGAATAATTGGTCATTCAAGAAGCATAAAAATCATCAATAATATTATTGATGAAAATTTTTCTGATATTTCGTATAGCAATATTAAATTTGAAAATACCACAGAAATTTCAAATTTAATAAAATTGATTAAAATTCAAGAAAGTAGTTTAGATGCATTACTTTTTACAGGAAAAATTCCATATACAATAATTAACGCTGCTATGCTCTCGACACTTCCATGGGTTTATATTAGAAATGATGAAAGCCAACTTTTAACCGCTCTTTTAAAAGCAAATATTATTAATAATTACGATATTTCAAATATCAGTATAGATTCATATAATAAAGAATCAATTAATAAAATTTATAAAAATATTGGTTTTGATGAATCTAAAATAAATATTTTCATTCCAAGCTCTGATGTTTTTAAAGGGAATATAATTGAATCCTTAGAATCATTTCATATGGAAAACTATTATTCTAATAATGTTTCTTGTTGCATTACAGGTTTATCAAGTGTGTATATTTCACTAAAAGAAAAAAATATTCCATGTATCAAGCTTGATCCAACACTAGATATAATAAAGCAAACAATTAGACATTTAGAATTAAAAAGAGAAGCCAAAATTAATGAAAAAAGCCAAACAGTTGTAATTTCAATAGAAATTGATCCAATTAATGAATTTTCTTTAATTAACGAAAATGAATATCAAATGCTTCTTGAAAAAACAAATGTAACTCAAGAAATATATATTTTTGCGCAAAAAATCCAAGCAACAGTTGTTGAGGTTGGTTTAAAACAATATCTTTTATTTTGTACTAAATCAATACTTGAAACTGAAACTCAAAGTTTTCAAAATTTAGATATTATAAGCGATGTATCTAAAAACACTTCAAGTACTATAAGTATCGGTATTGGATATGGTATTACTGTTAGAGAAGCAAAATACAATGCTCAAAAAGGAATGAAAAAAGCAAAAAATTCAAATGGCAATATGGCTTTTATAGTGTATAATAAAAAAATCATAGGTCCAATTGTTTCAACTGAGAAAAACATTGAAGATGATAATATGATAATTGATAAAAAATATAATGAAATTGCTTCTAAAACAAATATAAGCATTAATACAATTTTTAAACTTCACTGTTTAATTGATGAACTAAAAAAGAAATCATTCACTTCACATGAACTTGCTAATCATTTAGAAATTTCACCAAGAAGTATGAATAGAATTATAAATAAACTGGAATTAAATGGCTATTCTAAAATAATAGGGAAGAAAATTATTTCTAAAGCAGGTCGCCCTAGTAGAATCATAAAATTAATGTTCTAATTGAAAGGAAACTCATATGAGTACAAAAGATAAAATAATTGCATCATCATTAAAAAATTTTTTAACAAAAGGTTATGAAAATACCACAATGAATTTAATTGCTGCAGAATCTGGTATAAAAAAAGCTTCACTTTATTATCATTATAAAAATAAAGAAGATATATTTATTACTTGTATAGGATACTTACTTGATTCAATTGAACATCATATTGAAAGTTCTCAATCTGAATTAGATAATCCTAAAGATAAAATTCTAACTTTATTTTCATCAATAATTGAATTTAATACAAATCTAGCTTATAGATATAATAAAAATTATTCCAAACCATTAAATTTTCATCAAATGTTAAAAGTTGGATCTTCAAAATTTATTTTTGTTAGAGAAAGAATTGATCAATATTATGATTTTTTAAAAGATACAATTATGGAAATAATTGATGAAGGAAAGAAAGAAAAACTTATAGTTAACAATATTAATACTGATATTTTAGCATTTCAGTTTATTTCAATACTTGAAGGATATCTTGCACTTTCTGAAATCTATTCTTCAATTACTGCAAATAAAATAAGAAATCAACTTAGAGACTCTATATGGTCTTCAATTTCTATAAAAGAAAATTTACAAAATGCAAATAAAAAATCAACCATTACCAAAACATTTCTTGGTGCTAGATGGTAAAAAATCCTACAAATTAATTGCAGGATTTTTTTAGCTATATTATGTTATTTTATTTCTTTTAATACTTCAACTAAGAAATTATATACTCTTTCAGTTGAAGAAATACTTAAATGCTCATCTGGCGTATGTACATCGTAAATATTTGGTCCCATTGAAATCATATCAATATCTCCAACTTTTTCTTTTAAAAGACCGCATTCAAGACCAGCATGAATTGCATCAACTTTTAATTCTTTATTATATAATGTTTTATATCTTTCAATCATTAAATCTCTAATTGGAGAATCAATTTTATATTCCCACTCAGGATAATCTGCTTCCAGACAATTAGTCGCTTTTACTAAATCAGAAATTTCTTTAATTCTATTAATAATTTCATCTTTTAAACTTTTTACAGAACTTCTTATTGCATTAATTATATATATTTCATTTTCTTTTGTTTCAATAACACCTAGATTATTTGAACTTTCAACAAGTCCAACCATTTTTGAACTCATTGTTTGAACACCTTGAGGTATTAATCTTATTAAAGAAATTAGTCTGTTTTTATCATTTTCATTAATATAAAATTCTTCATTCTCTATCTTCTTAATGTAAATTTTTATTTCAGGATCTGATATTTCAAATTCACTAGAAAAAACATTTTGCATTTCATTTAATAAATTTTCTAGTACCTTTATTTCATTATCATTTATAGAAATTATCGCACTGCATCTTTTAGGAATAGCGTTCATTTTTTCGCCACCATTGATGCTCGACAAGTTATAATCCATTTTATTATCAATTTTTCTTAAAAGTCTTCCCATTAATTTAATTGCACTTGCGCGGTTTTTATTGATTTCAATTCCAGAGTGGCCGCCAATAAGACCTTTTATTGATATTTCATAAGTTTCTTTGTCATTTTTCACTTTATCATATGACATATGAATATTGCTATTAACACCACCTGCACATGAAGATAAAACTGTTCCCTCTTCTTCTGAATCAATATTAATTAGTAAATCGCCTTTTATACTTTCAGAATTCAAAAGTAAAGCTCCATCCATTCCAGTTTCTTCAGAAATTGTAAATAAAGCTGATATTTCCGGATGTTCAATTTCATTTGATGCTAATATAGCCATTGACATTGCTACTGCAATCCCATTGTCTGCACCAAGTGTAGTACCTTTTGTTCTAATAAAATCACCATCAATAACAAGTTCAATTGGATCTTTTTCAAAATCAAATTCATAATCTTCATTTTTAGCACATACAATATCCATATGTCCTTGAAGAATTACTCTTTTTCCGTTTTCATATCCTTTTGTTGCACTTTTTTTAATTATAACATTCTTACATTCTTCTTGAATATATTCCAAATTATTTTTCTTCGCAAATTCAACTAAATAATCGCTTACTTCGCCTTCATTTCCAGAACCTCTTGGAATTCTTGTTAATTCTTCAAAATATGTAAAAACATCATTTGGTTTTAAATTTCCTAAAACATTCTTCATTTTATTCTTCACTCCTATTTAGCTAAAGTATATTTGTTTTTTAAGTCCCTTTCAATTAATTTCTTTTCAACTAAATCATTAATTAAACTTATTGAAATACTTTTTGGTTCAACTATTTTTAACTTGCTTTTAGACCAATACAAACTCGCTTTAGTATCTTTAATCATTTCTTCGATTTTATGTTTTGTAATCGTTTCATTTTCTTTTAAATAATCAATTATTCTAATTTCAGCATTATTTATTAACTTTTTAAAAAGCAAATTATTTTTCTTCTGCTGTTTTATATAACCCCAAGCTAATAAAATAGTCATTGCAATTGCAAAAAACAAAATTTCCGATATTAATTTTATCATTATTCATCAACTCTATTTAACTTAATAAATTCATTATTACTAAGAAGTCTAATAAATGATGATAATCTATCGTATAACGGATCTGCATCAGCTCCAAATTTATTTTTTATGATTTTCGAAATATCATAAAGATTTCTTTCATTGTCAATTGCATTCCATACGCCGCTACCTAATGAATCAAGACTAATTACTTTTTTATCTGGTGTTCTAGCAATTTTTCTTATTAAACTATCAAACCAACCATCTCTTGGTATAATAATGTCTACTAAACCATTATCATTAATATAAGTCTCAATTTTTTCAACTTTCACTGGCACGTAATCTAATAAATTATCTTTTTCACTTATTTTCTTTTTCATTTAGTACACTCCTCGTATAATAGGCAGCTACTAAAAAGTAGCCACCTAAATGAACATTATAATTATTTTTCTTTTGAAAATACTGAATGTTGTAATAATGTAATTGTTAATAAACCAAATGCAATTACTGCACCAATTTGTCCAAAATTCATTCCAATATTTAAATTAATACCTAATACTGCAGCTCCAGCAAGTGCGATTCCAATTAAACCTTCACCAGCAATCAAACCTGAAGCATATAATATACCTTCTTCAATTTGATTTTTAACTTTATTATCATTTAATTTTTCTTGTTTATTATCTAAGTAACCTCTGATAATACCACCAACCATAATTGGAGTACTTAAGTGGATAGGTAAATATAAACCAATTGCTATAGGTAATACAGGAAGACCTAATAATTCAATTGCTACACCAATACCAACACCGACAAATATTAATGACCATGGTAATGTTCCGCCCATTACACCTTCAATTACTAACCTCATCAAAGTAGCTTGTGGAGCAGGTAATTCCGTTGAACCGAATCCCCACGCATTATTTAATAAAGTTAAAACTCCACCAATTGCTATAGCAGCAGCAACTGCACCAATTATCTCACCATATTGCTGTTTCTTTGGAGTAGCTCCAACTAAGAAACCGGTTTTTAAATCTTGAGATGTATCTCCAGCCATAGCTGCAATAATACAAACAATTGAACCAATTGTTAAAGTTGCAATCATTCCTGCATGCCCATCATTTCCAGTCATTTTAAATATTATAGCAACAATTACTAAAGTTGCAATTGTCATACCTGAAACTGGATTTGAAGAAGATCCTACTAAACCAACAATTCTTGAAGAAACTGTTGCAAAGAAAAAACCAAATATTGCAATTAATAATGCTCCACCAAATCCAACTGGAATTACTGGTAACATAGCCATAGCTAATACTATAGCTAATATTGCTATTAAAACAATTTTCATTGACATATCTTGATTTGTTCTTACAGAATTTGATTCGCCATTTTTAGAACCATAATCACTCATCGCATCTTTAAAAGTAGTAATAATTAATGGTAAAGATTTAATTAAACTAAATATACCGCCGAAAGCAACTGCTCCAGCACCAATATATCTAATATAATTATCCCAAATTCCCCAATGCCCTAATTCAGAAATTGGAACTGAAGCAGGATACATAGTAATATCTGCTATACTACCAATTTTAGCAATCATAGGAATAAAACCAAACCAACCTATTACAGCACCCGCTAACATATAAGAAGAAATTTTCTTGCCTATTATAAATCCTACCCCTAATAATGCTGGCATAACATCCATACCTATTGCAGCGCCATCAAAACCTTTAACAGTCGTTTCAATTTCACCTTCAAACATTCCAAGTCCACTATTAACGAACTTGTAAACTGCACCAATTCCTAAACCTGTAAATGTTGCTTTTGCTTTTGATCCACCTTCTTCTCCTGCTAATAATACTTCAGCACAAGCAGTTCCTTCTGGATATGGTAAAACACCATGTTCTTTAACAATTAATGCTTTTCTTAAAGGTACCATAAAAAATACACCAAGTAATCCACCAACCAAAGCTATTGATACTATAGTCATATAATTAGGAGCACCCATGTTCCATTCTTCAAGCCAAATATATAATGCAGGTAAAGTAAAGATTGCTCCTGCAGCTAATGATTCACCAGCCGATCCAATAGTTTGAACCATATTGTTTTCCAATATTGAATCTTTTTTCATAATTCCTCTAATAATTCCCATTGATATTACAGCTGCTGGTATTGACGCACTAATTGTCATCCCAACTTTTAATCCAAGGTAAGCGTTTGCTCCACCAAATATTATTGACATTATAATACCTAAAATAATTGATGTAGCAGTAAATTCCGGCATTACTTTGTCAGCAGCAATAAATGGTTTAAATTCATCATTTAATTTTTTTGCACTAGTAGACATATTTCCCCCTATTTAAATAATTCAATTTTGTAATTTCACATAATTTTCTTAAAACTTAAAGGCCTTTTCAAGTTTTGTTATTTTTACAATAATCACTTTAACAATCAAAATTGACCATGTCAAGAAGTATAAAGTGTCTTTTAGTCCGTTTTTCTATACCGTACGTACGGTAGGTATGAAAAACCTGTATTTTTCAATTAACTATTAAGAAAATTTAACAAAAAAATGTAGATTAGTTTATCTACATTTAGTTATTTATCATATATTTTTATCTCAATCAAACTATTTATCATATTTGCAACCTTTACTGAATCATGTCTTACATAACCTTTAACAACTTCTAATAAATTGTCTTCAATAATTTCAATATTATTTTCATTAAAATACTCTCTATCTTCATCAGTTACAATTAAAAATTCAGAATTTTCCTTATGATATCTTTTTCTATCATTATCGTTTATTTCACCACTATTAACAACTACATAATCATAAATATTTTCACCAATATGTTTAATTGATGCTTCAACATGATCTTTAATATTATAGTCGTCAGTTTCTCCATGTTGAGTCATCAAATTAGTAACATATACTATTTTTGATTCTGTTTTTAAAAGTGCATTTTTTACATCTTCGATTATTAAACATGGCATTATACTCGTATAAAGACTACCAGGCCCAACTAAAATAATATCGGCTTCCATTATTGCTTTAGGAACAGCCTGAACAGATCTTACATTCTTTTTATTGTATTCTATTCTTTTAATTTTAGAATTTTCTTTTATTACTTGACTCGGAATATTTGATTCACCATTTATTATAGATCCGTTTTCCAAATAAGCAACTAAATTTACATCTTCATTTGATACTGGAAGAACTTTTCCAGTAACAGCAAGTATATCACTTATTTTTTCAATTGCATATTCAAAATTTTGACTTATACCATTCATTGCAGCAATAAATAAATTTCCAAAGCTTTGTCCTTTTAATCTTCCTTCTTCAAATCTATATTTTAATAATTTCTCCATAACAGGTTCAGTATTTGCTAATGCAAGGATACAACTTCTAATATCACCTGGTGGAAGCATCCCTAAATCCTCTCGAAGCACTCCCGAACCGCCGCCATCATCAGCAACAGTTACTATTGCTGTAATATTTGAATATCTTGTTTTTAATCCTTTTAATAAAATCGAAAGGCCTGTCCCCCCTCCAATTACTACAATTTTTAATTCGCTTTCCATTTTTCACCTACTTAGTAATATCTCTATGTACTTTAATCACATTTTTATGTTTTTTTGACATTTCAAAATACAACTCATTTATAAAAGTAACTGATCTATGATGCCCACCAGTACAACCTATTGCTATTATTACTTGTTTTCTTTCATTTTTTCTACATATATCAGTTGCATAATCAATTAAATCCTTAATTTTTTTATAAATTTTTTTTGATTCTTTAAAACTCATTACATAATCTCTAACTTCTTTATCGTTTCCAGTCTTAAATCTTAATTCTTCAACATAATATGGATTTGGTAAAAATCTCACATCAAAAACATAATCTGCATCTAAAGGAATTCCTTTTTTAAATCCAAAAGATTTGAAAACAACATTCATTTCTTTATGCAAATTTTCATTTAAAAATATTTCATTTATACGATTTTTAAGTTCTGTTAAATTTAAATTATCTGTTTTTAAAATATAATCTGCTTTCTCTCTTAATACAGATAATATTTCTCTTTCTTCATTAATTGCTTTTTCAATACTACCATTTGGTCTTAAAGGATGTGTTCTTCTTGTCTCCTTATATCTATTTATTAAAGTTTGAGTATCAGCTTCTAAAAATAATATAGTATAATTAAAATTATTTTCCTTAAGTTTGTCTAAATTTGAAGATAGATTTTGGAAAAATTGTTTATTTCTTACATCAGAAACAAGTGCAACTTTATTTATCTCCTGAATATTATTGTCGCATAAATTAATAAAATCGCTTATTAGTTCAGGTGGTAAATTATCAATGCAATAATATTCATTATCTTCAAATATTTTCTTCGCTTGACTTTTGCCTGCACCAGACAACCCAGTAATTATAACAAATTCCATTATTTATCTCCTTCATAATTTACAACTCTTCTTAAATCTAAACCCGCTTCTTTAACTCTATTAAGTGCATCATTATAAACACCAATATGTTCATAGAAATGTGCATCTGATGAAATTATAAATTTCACATCATATTTCATTGCAATTTTAATTTCTTCAACCGTTAAATGGGTATGACGTTCATTAATCTCGAGTTTTGTTCCAGTTTTAGCAGCTACTTGTGCAACTAAATCTATGTCTACTTTTCCTTTATCTCCAGGATGCGTTAAAACATCAATATTATATTTTTCCATTGCATTAATAAGTGCCATTGTATTTTCATTTACTATTTTATTTCTAAAATATTTAATTTTTAAACCTAAAAGATTATACATATGAATTCTCATATCTCTACAAAATTTAGACGGACGTGAGCCAAAGTGATAACCAGCTATTAAAATATCAATATTTTCCTCAACTAAATCAGTTAAATCAATTTTACCATCTGCTCCTAAAATATTTGCTTCAATTCCTAATAAAATTTGAATTTGAGGATATTTTCTTTGTAAATCATTTACTTCTTCTCTTAATTTTAGAATATCTCTTTCTTTTATACCATAAACCAGATGCCCAGGACCATGGTCTGTAATAGCAATTATATGAAGATCTTTCTTAATTGCTTCTTTTACATTTTCTTCCATTGTACTTTTACCATCGCTATATTTTGTATGCATATGAAAATCATATTTAATAGCCAAATTAATCACGTCCTAATATTCTAACTTCCCTTTCCAATTTCACTTCAAATTTATCATAAACTATTTTTCGAACCATATCAATAAGATCAAGTACATCTTCACAAGTAGCTTCCCCACGATTTACAACAAAACCACAATGTTTTTCACTAATTTGTGCATCTTTATATCTAAATCCTCTAAGTCCAGAGTCATCAATTAATTTACCTGCATAATAACCAACAGGTCTTTTAAATGTTGAACCAGCCGATGGCAAATCCAGAGGTTGTTTTGATATTCTTTTTTCATCTAATTCATTCATTTCATTTATAATATCATCTTTATTCCCATGTTTTAATTCAAAACACACATTTAAAACAATATAATTATTTTTACTTATTATAGATGTTCTATAGCCTAATTCTAAATCCTCATTTGAAATTTTAATTATATTTCCATCATTATCAAGTACTTCTGCATATTTTACAATGTCTTTCATTTCTCCACCATATGCTCCTGCATTCATATAAATAGCTCCACCAATTGTTCCAGGAATTCCAGAAGCAAATTCAAAGCCAGATAATGATTCTTTTAAAACTTTTTTAGCCAAAGTTGATAAAAGCATTCCTGCATTTGCATATACTTGATTATCTTTTATTTCATAATTATTAAATTCATTTGAAATTTTTATTATTACTGCATCGAGCCCTTCATCAGGAACTAAAAGATTTGTACCATTTCCAAGTATATAATAATCAATATTATTTTTTTTACATATCTCGATAATATATTTAATTTCATCTATCGATTCAATATTAATTAAAAGTTTTGCAGGACCACCAATCTTAAAATTCGTATGATTTTTTAGCATCTCATTTTTTAAAACTCTTTCTTTATCAATCATTTTTATTAATTCATTATATATAAATTCCATAATACTCCATTCTTTTCTACATATTTACACATTTATTATAACATATTGAGTTATAAAAACGAAAAATAAAAACAGAAGAATACTCCTCTGCTTACGATTTCTTATTTTTAATATATAAATTAACATTCATAAATTCAGTTGGTGAATGCTTCAAATATTTTTTAAAAACTTTTGAGAAATATTTATATTCAGTGAATCCAACTAATTCAGCAATTTCATATATTTTCATATTATCTTCATTTATTAATTTAATTGCTTTCTGAATTCTATATTTATTTAAAAAAGCATTAAAAGTATGTTTTGTTTCATTTTTAAATTTTTTACTTAAATAGGTTGCACTTACTCTTAATTCATCAGCAATTTCATTAATATTTGCTTTTCTAGAATAATTTTTACTAATATACTCCATAACTTTCGGAATCATCCATGATTCATAGTTTGAATTATGAAAATACAATTCTAAATCAAGTAACACTATTTCTGAAAAATCTTTAATATTTTCTGATATAGTATTAATCATTTTTTTATCACAAATTTTTTTAGTTATTTTTTGAATTACATTCCCTAATTCATTATGATCCAAAGGTTTTAACATAAATTCCGAAACATCATATTCAATTGCTTTTTTTGCATAATCAAATTCTGCATATCCAGAAATAACTATAGTTTCAAAATCTCTTTTTTCAAAACTTCCTAACATTTCTAATCCGTCTAATAGTGGCATTTTAATATCTGTTATAACAATATCAGGTTTTTTCTCATTAATTAATTCATAACCTTCTTTACCATTTCTCGCTTCACCGATTACAACACAATCATAATTTATCCAATTAAAAGTATATGCTAATCCTTTTCTAATTAATTCTTCATCTTCTACAATTAATATTTTAAACATATAACCTCCAATTTAAGTTAATGATTCATTTATTTTAGGTATTTTAATTGTAACTATAGTTCCAATATTTTCTTCGCTTTCAATAAATATACCATATTTTTCACCAAACAATAGTTTTAATCTTCTATGGATATTTGATAATCCAATATTGTTATTTTCAATACTATTATCATCTAGTTTAAGCATAATTTCATTTAATCTTGATTTTGTTATTCCATCGCCGTTATCCTTAACAACCATAATAAGTTCATTATTTATAATTGAAATATCTAAAACTATATGTAATGACTCTTTTCTTTTATAACTATGATTAATACAATTCTCAATAATTGGTTGCAAAATCAATTTAGGTACAATTAGTTTTTTTGAATCCTCTTCAATATTCATTTCATAAGTAAGCCGATCATTATATCTAAATTTCTGTATAGTCAAATAATTATTTAAATAACTAATATCCTGTTCTAATTTAATTGTTTTATTTTCATAATCAATACTATATCTTAAAATATTTGCAAATTTTATTATCATTTCTGTAGCTTTTTCTTTATCAATTGCAATCATATATTTTAATGTTTCTAAAGTATTAAAAATAAAATGTGGATTAAACTGCGATTCTAATTGTTTTATTTCTGCAATCTGATTTCTATTTGTCAATTCTAAATTTTTATTAATTAATAATTCAAGTCTATTTAACATTTTATTAAAATGTTTACCAATTAATTCAAATTCATCACCACTTTTAATATCTAAAAATGCATTTAAATTTCCATCTTGAACTTGATTTATTGAATTAATTAACAACTCAATAGATTTTGTTTTCTTTTTAGCAATATAATCCGCCATTATAATTGTAATAATAAATAAACCTAGCATTGTAATAAATGCAAATAAAATTGTTGTAGCTAATAAATCATTAATGGAATTAAGTTCAGATAAAGTATAAATTATAATTGTGCCATTAAAAAGATTAGATACATTGTAATAATATATTTTATCATTAAATTCAATTGTAGATTTAACATTATTAAATTTAGATTTCAATGAAAATTTTCCGATATCATCTAAAAATACATTATTAGTTGCTAATATAGCATTATTATATTTATCAGTAATAACTAACGTTTCAACATCAGTATTTAAAATTTCCTTTTTTAATTCACTCTCAAGAATATCAAATACTAAATAACCTTTAATTTCACCATTTATCATTATTGCTTTACCAATAGAATATATTGTTCTTTTTGTTAAATCAATTTGAATTTTATTATTCATATATACAATATTCTTCGGATTATTCTTAAGCTGCTTAAACAAACCTGAAATGAAAATTTCATAGCTGTTATATGGAGAATCAACATAATTACTTGTTAATAAAGTGTCTCCTTTAGTATCTACAATATAAAAAACACTTTTTAGTTTTGTACTATTAATAAATTTATACATTTCATCATACACTTCCGATTGATTTTTGCCGGTTAAAAAATATTTAGAAATTGTTTGGTCTTTTTCAAAATCATAAATTTTATCTTCATAGGCTTTAATTCCATTAAATAAAATCGTATTAGTAAATTCATTATATTTTTTATTATTAACAGTCACAATATGCTTAGAATAAATTTGCAAAAAGGCATAAAACAAAATTACAATTATTATAATAAAACTTATTCCATAAAGTATTAACATTTTTTTTAGATCATCTTTGTAATAATGGTTATATTTCATTTTTTCACCTTTATCTATTATAATTAATTTGATTAAAAAGCTTTTTATATTTTGCTATTATTTCATCTTTATGTATTGAAACATAATTATGATCATCTTCTTCTAAAACTATATCTTCATATGGCACTAAATTTGAAGCTTGCATAACATCATCTCTAGCCGATCTTCTATTTAATTCAGTTGCAATAAAAGTCTGAATTTCTTTGCTTGTTACAAAATCAATGAACATTGCCGCTTCATCATATTTATCAGTTCCTTTGATTATTGAAACACCATCTGGTCTAAAAATTGTACCTTCTATAGGATAAACAATTTTAATTGGTGCTCCATCATCTAGAAATTTTGCTGCTGGTTCTTCGAAAGTTAAACCCACAATATACTTTCCTTCAACAACTCCATTATATACGGATGATGAGCTTTCTAATAAATTATTATCTAAATTAATAATTAATTCATAAATATAATTCCATCCTTCATAAATGTCACCATTTCCCATTGCACTAAGTTGATTAAGTAATTGTTCAAAAGATGATGATGATTTTGAAGGATCAGCATATGCAATTTTACCTTTTAACTTTTTATTTAATAAATCCTTATATCCTTCGATTTTAATATTGCCTATCAAATTTGAATTTATCATAATAACACTTGGCATCATAGTAAATCTTGTAATATAACCATCTTCATTTTTATAAATAGCATGATCTTCATTTTTTGAATAATATTTTTCAAAAAGTTCTTTATCGCTTTCAATAGTTGTTAAAGAACCACCCCATAATACATCGCAGACAGGATTATCTTTTTCAGAATCTATTCGATTTAATAACTCACCAGTTCCAGAAACTACTACTTCAACAACAATACCAGTTTCATTTTCAAATTCTCCTATAATAGGATCAATAAATTCTAATGGATGCGGAGAATAAATTACTAAAACTTCGTTTTCAGCGATTGTTTCTTTATTTTGACAACCATTTAAAATAATTATTAACAATATTAAAAAAATAAAAATTATTTTTTTCATTAGTCCTCCAAATTAAACTGTTTTTCAGATACAGATATAACCGATTCTCTATTTGCAAAATTACTTACAACTTGTTTTAAATTCCTTATTTTACCAGTATACATTATAAATACACAAACCTTTATTTTTTCTGTGCTTTTTTCTAAATATTTAATATCTCTTATTTGTAATTTATTTTTTCTAAAATACTCCACTGAATCTTCAATAAAATTAGGATTATCTCCCTCATATGAAACTTCAATTCTACTTTTAAACTTTCTATTTTTTGCAATAATTTCCAATCTTTTAAGTACATGCATAATAAATATTACCATTATTGCAGCCACTATTGATATTTCATAATATCCAAGTCCAACTGCAATACCAATACATGCAACTACCCACAAAGTTGTTGCAGTAGTAAGACCTTTAATCGCTCCTTTATCAACCATGATTGTACCAGCACCTAAAAATCCTACACCAGTTACAACTTGAGCTACAACTCTTCCAATATCAGCTTTTAAAGCATTAGCTAAGTTCGGATTACTATTAATTAATATAATTGTATCATGAATCATTTGTACCTGAATTAATCCAACAACAGTAGCTCCAACACAAACTAAAATGTGTGTACTAAAACCAGCTGGTCTATTTTTTATTTCTCTTTCGTATCCAATGAATCCGCCAATTATAATTGCTAATCCAATTCTAATAAAAATTTCAACTACTTCCATTTAAATCATCTTCCAATAATAAATACACATTAGATTTTGTAATATTGTTTCTGATAGTCTAATAGCGTAACTAGTTAACTCCATACTATCACCTCTCTATAAGTCTTCTTCTGTAGCACCTATACCCGGTTTATTTGACTTTATCACATAAGCATTTTATTCTTTGATTAATTATTTGTAAGAAATATATATTTCTTTCCATTTTTTTTAATTTATTAATACTTTCAAAGTGAATAGTAAAAAAAAGCAAATAAACATAATCCATCACTATATAAGTAAATTTCATCTGCTATCCGCTCTCAATAAGTTATTCAATTCTTCATAACTGAAACGATGTTAAAATAATATTATAACAGATGTAATGAAGACTCATCAAATCCAATACTCATTTCTTGATTTAATTCATATTCAATTTTACCAAATGGATTAGATTGACTTATTTGAATTACTTTTCCATCCCAATTAACTTCATATTCATGGTTTTCACCCATAAAAATACTTTTTGTCACAACAGTTTTATAACTTTCTTTACCAATTATAATACTTTCAGGTCTTATAATTAATCCTACATTATCTCCAACCGAATATTTTCTATCACTTTTAACATTATATGTAATTCCTTTAATATCAATTACATAACCTTCTTCAGTTTTAGATTGAATAGTACCGTTAATATCATTTGCTCTTCCAATAAAATTAGCTACAAAACTATTAGCCGGTCTTTGATATATTTCTTTTGGAGATCCAACTTGCTGAATAACCCCATCTTTCATAATTACTACCCTGTCAGATAATCCCATTGCTTCCGATTGATCATGTGTTACATAAAGTGATGTAATACCAACTTCTTTTTGTAATTTTCTAATTTCATCCCTCATATGAATTCTTAATTTAGCATCAAGATTAGAAAGCGGCTCATCAAATAATAAAACTCCCGGCTCCATAACTAAGGCTCTTGCTAATGATACTCTTTGCTGTTGTCCCCCTGACATTTGAGAAGGAACTCTATATGCAAAATCATTCATTTTCATTAAATCCAATATTTTTTGAACTCTTTCAGTAATTTCTTTTTTTGGTAATTTTTGTAATTTTAAGCCATATGCAATATTATCATATACATTTAAATGAGGAAATAATGCATAATTTTGAAATACTAATGCAGTATCCCTTTTATCAGGCGTTAATTTAGCAACATTTTCTTCACCAATTAAAATTTTCCCTTCAGTTAATGTTTCAAAACCTGCAACCATTCTTAAAAGTGTAGTTTTACCACACCCTGATGGTCCTAATAAAGTAACAAACTCACCAGGTTGAACTTCTAAATTCACATTGTTTACAGCTACAACATTTTTATCATTGTTTATTACAAATATTTTAGTCATATCTTTAATTGAAATACCTTTTTTCATTTTTTGCCTCCTAGTTATCTATTTTACCTGTACTAGTACCCATTTTTTTAAGAGCATAACTCATTATAGCAATTATTGATCCAACAATAACTATTAATATTGTTGAATAAACATAAGCAACTCCAATTTTACCTTGATCTATTTGACTCATAGTAGTAACAGTTAATAAACTATATTTAGCAGAAACTAAAAATATTATTGTACTAACTAACGTCATACTTCGTGCAAATGCATAAACTAACCCACTAAAAAATGCTGGCTTAATCATTGGTAAAGTCACTGAGGTAAATACTTTTTTACTATCTGCACCTAAAACACATGCAGCTTCCTCAATAGAAGGATCAATTTGTTGCAATGCTGCCATTCCAGATCTTATACCTACTGGCATAGATCTCATAACAAATGCAATAATTAAAATGACTCCTGTTCCAGTTAAAACAATTGGTGGTTTATTAAATGTAATAACATATCCTAAACCAACAACAGTTCCTGGGATTGCTATAGATAACATCGTCGTAAAGTCCATATACGTTCTCCCCAAAAATTTCTTTCTAACAACTAAGAAAGCAACTATCATTGATAATATACCTGTAATAGGTGTAGCAATTAATGCTAATCTAGTTGTATCATAAATTGGTTTAAATCCAATATTAAATACATATTTATAATGATCTAAAGTAAGAGAATAATCAACTCCCCATAATTTAACAAAAGATCCTATTGGTATTAATATATACATCATTCCTACCAAAATGCTTATAAGTATTATAATAATACTAATAGGTTTAACAATTTTTTTATCATCAATCAATACTCTAGCTCTTGAAACTTTTCCTGTCACTGTAATATAAGATTTTTTTCCAATATAATATTTTTGCAATAAGAATGCAAATACAGAAATTAACAATAACATTATAGCTAATGCTGTTGCTCCACTCATATTTAAGCTTCCAATACCTTGCATATATATTTGAACAGCCATTGTAGTATAATTACCACCTATAACCATTGGATTTCCAAAATCAGCTACAGATTGAATAAATACTAAAAGTCCAGCATTTGCAATTCCCGGTACCATTAAAGGCAATGTTACAGTTGAAAACACTTGATATCTTGATGCTCCAAGATCTCTTGCAGCTTCTTCAACAGAAGGATCAATTTCTTGAAGTAAACCTACCATCACAAGATATGCTACTGGAAAAAAAGTTAATACTTGAACTAATACAAGTCCTCTAAATCCATAAATTTCAGCATTTTCAAATCCAAATATTCCTCTTGATATTAAACCAATTCTACCAAATAACAATATTGCAGATAAACCTACCACAAATGGTGGAGAAATAATTGGCAATATTGCAATAGCATTTAACATTTTTTTATTTGCCATTTTTAAATATGCAGATGCATATGCAAATAAAAATCCAATTATTGTTGAAATTATACTTACAACAATTCCTAATTTTAATGTATTAAAAATAATTTCTTTATTATATGTCAATCTAAATATTTCTGTATAATGATGCAATGATAAATTTCCTTCATAAAGGAAACTTTCTTTTAAAATGTTTATTAATGGTAAAACAATGAACATAGTAATTGCAAGTAATATTGTAAGTATTGTAATAAATAATACCGGATCATGTGTAACATTTATCATATTTGCAATTTCTGATTTCATTTTTAACGATTTATTGCTTTGTTTCTTTTTTTCAGCCATCTTTTACTCCTCTCATAATATAATTATTGTAAAAGCACCCATTTAGGATGCTTTTATATATTTTCTCTATTCTGTTGGAGGAGTTGTTTTTGTAAGCTCCATAAATTTTTCTAAAAATTCGCTTCTATTGTCAGCAGCCCATTTAAAATCATAATCAATTAATTTAGTATCTTTAATACTTAAAGCTTGCTCTGGTGGTACTGCATCAGGATTAGTCAAGAATTGGAATGAACCAACTGTTTTACCAAGTTCTTGAGCTTCTTTAGTTAAACACCAATCAATAAACATTTTTGCAGCTTCTTGATCTGGACCATCTTTAATAATTGCAGCAGCACCTATTTCATAACCAGTTCCGCCTTCTGGAGCAGTGAAAATTAAATCTTTATATCCTTCTTCTTGATATTTAATAGCATCATGAATAAATCCAATTGCTATTGGAGCTTCGCCCATTCCACACATTCTACCAGGCGCACTACCTGATTTAGTATATTGACGAACTTGACCATTAAATTTTTGCATATATTCAAATCCTGCATCTTCGCCTTTTATTTGTAAAATTGTAGCTAATAAATTATAAGCAGTACTTGATGAACCTGGGTGAGCTACAACAATATTTCCTTTAAATTCAGGTTTTAATAAATCATCAAATGTTTTAGGTAATTCATAACCATTATCATCTAACCATTTTTTATTTCCTTCAATTCCTAAATATCCAACATATATTCCAGTCCAAGCTCCATTAGGATCTTTTAACTGTGGTAAAATATTTGCTGCATTTGGAGAAATATAATGTTCTAATAATCCTTCGTTTTCAGCAGCCATAAAAGTTAAAGCTCCACCACCATACCAAACACTTGCAGATGGATTTTCTTTTTCAGCTTTAATTCTTGAAAAAATTTCTCCACCACTCATACGAACCATTTGAGTTTTTACGCCTGTAGCTTTTTCAAATTCTTTTACAGCTAATAATGCGTGATCTTCCATTAGTCCAGCATAAATTGTTAATTCTAAATCTTTCTTTTCAGGTGCAGGAGCTTCTGTTTTTTCTTCAGCTTTTGCAGCTGGTTCTTCAGTTGCTTTTGGTGCACATCCTACAACGGAAAAAACTAATACTATTACTAACATTAACATTAACATTTTTTTCATTAAATACATCCTCCCTAAATCAATACAATAATCGAAAAACGTTTTCCTACGATAACATTATCGATCTCTAATTTTTCCTATCTTAGCTCTAAAGTAATTATACCTAATTATTATTATTTTAAACATCCTAAAATACTATTATTTTATCTATTTTTTATTAATTATTTTCTTTTCAAATATAATAAGTACAATTTTAGTTATTGCAAACATCAAAAATGTCAATAATGACATTGAAAACCAAAATCCAAATGAACTAAAGAAATTTATATTAATTGGATTTATTGTATCTATTGAATGAAATTTACTTTGGAATATATTAATTCCCAATAATCCTGTTACAAAAGTTGGAACTAATAACCATTTATTTAAGTTTTCAATCATTTCAAGTGACTTTTGAGATTGATCAGAATTTGAAAGTCTAGCATATTCATGAAGTGATTCCATCTCTTTATTTAAATCTTCTATTAGTAATAATATGTCAGATTTGCTAAATAGTGTATTATATAATTCTATTCCTTGTTCTTGAGCAGAAACTTGTCTAAAAAACATTCTATTTGAGAATTGAAGATAATTTTGATATAAATTTAAAATACGTTTAGAATCTTTTTCATCAAGTCTAGAAATTCTTGATATTTCATCAGAAAAATTTAATAAACTGACTCTTTGTGCTAATACTAATGCAACCATTTCAAAATATAATGTTTCCATATGGTTATTTAATGCATCCATTTGATTGTCTTCTTTTAAAAGCACAAATGAGTATCTACTAATTCCAAACACACTTTTTTTATCAATCCATCTTTTATATGTAGATTCTTTTAAAGATTTATTTAGCATTTTTTTATTTTGACATTTTAATTTTCCTGAATCTATAAATATAAATTTATAAAGATATTCATCATTATTAATAACTTCATCAAGATCAGAAACATTTTCATATTTATTAAAATAACCTAATTCATTATTTACACTCATAACAAACATTCTATGATCAATTAAAGGAAGTATTTCTATTTTGCTGCCAAAGCTACCAAATCCTAAAATATCAGTAATAATATTCGAAAGTTTAATTGTATCTTTACTATATTTTTCACCAAATTCAAAATCTTCTTTTGTATTTTTACCATTTAATCCTGTGATTTCAATATACTCCGGTATTTCACCAGCTTCTTTTGCTTCAATAAATGGTAAATATACATTTCTACCAAGTGCATTTATTTTTAAAATATCATCTTTATCATATTCTTCATTATAATTATCTAAAAAGAAACTTAATACTCCTACACCAGTTTCAAATATTTTTAATCCTATTTTCTTTATATCAAGGATATATTCTTTATCAAATGTTTTAATATGATATTTAGGATCTTCATTTATTTTATAATTATAATTAAGAATTATTTCATCAGATAAAGATTCCGGATCATCTTTATTAAAATATGTAAATATAGCATTTCTTACACTTTCATAAAAATAAAGTTTTGTATTATAACTTAAATCAATTTTCTTTTCATCATAACTTGAAAATAAATCAGAATATGTTTCAAGCATCCATTCTCCATTTTCTTTAATTATACTATTTACTAAATCAAGATCTGTTTTCTTTTTAAATGAATAATACGTAACTGCATTTTCTTTAATATTTTCAATTTTAAAAGGAAATATAAAAATATGTTTACTTCTTAATTCTTTTTCCATAAAATCATCTCCACTTTCTTCTGAAGTTCATTAATATCTCCTGTAAATATTATTACATTTATATTCATTTCTTCTGCTCTTTTTAAATCATCTTTAAATTCAGGTTCTTCAGTAGTAATAATTACTCTTAAAGCGCTATCTCCTCCAATTTTTTGACTATATACTTCTATTTCATTAAAGGCTTCTTTACCATATCTTTTAGTATCTTTACATGATATGCACATTAATAATTGATCTTTAATTGCAAGTACATCTAATTCATTTCGTACATTACTATTGTCATCCCATAAGAACTCAACACTAGTTTTAATATCATTAAATATTTTCATTTCTTTTAATGTTCTAAAAATTAGTGCTTCTAACCAAGTTCCTGGCTTTTTCATAAGTTCTTTCAATCCAATATCATGATAATTAATAAATATTTTATTTCTAATAATTTTATAATCTAAATATTTCTTTTCTTTTAATAAATTAATTAAATCCATCAAAATATATTCTTCATAATCATTAATTTTATTTTTTAATATAGTTGAAATATTTGGAGTTTTTTTATCATTTATAAAAATATTATTTCTTTTAAATACATTTTTATTAATTTTTTTAAAATTTCCATAGTTTTTTATTATCCAATTAAGAAATTCATTCACTGCATCTGAATTATAAATCGATGATTGATCAATTGCTATTGAACCTCCAAAACTATTTATTAAATCTTTAATGTTTAAATCTATTTTTTTAATATCATGCTCAATTATTTGATCATTACTAAATTCATACATCAGTCCTTTTTTCTCAGAAATTAATAATCTTTTAATATCCATTTCTTTTGCATTATCAAAAAGAATAAATTTATTTAAATTTGCTTCTCCATCAAAGTAAGCAAATGATTCTCCGTCATATTTTTTAATTATGTTTTTAATATCGCTATAATGCTTAATTACTCTATCTTCTATTACAATATCTTTAAATTCACTTTCAATATATTCCTTAAAATTATAAAAATCTTCTAAATTACTTTTCCCTTTTTCTCTAAGCATAATAACTTTATCAATTTTATAGAAAGAAATAGGAATAACAATAGGTAAATAATAGTCATCGTAAAAATAAAACAAATTCTTCATATCAGCTCCCTTTAAACTTATTTATTTTATTTTATTGTACAAAATCGCTTCGCAATGGTGAATCTTAATCACTATTTCGAAGCGATTTTTATGTATTGATAGTAGACCTTTTTTAGAAATTGTATTATTGTTAAGTTACCACACAAAGCAATTACAATAAACCAAGAAAGGTGCTACTACCATTATGATTTTATCATCTTTAAACATCAACTACAATTACATATTATTATTTTTTTATTCTCGAGGTCCTCCAACTTTTAAATTTCAATTATTATTTACTACAATTAATTTATAGGTCTTAAGGAGGACACAAATGATTAGAAAAAAATATTCAAAATATATTGCTAAATTTAACGAAATTTTAACTATACGTGATTTAACTAAAAATACTGTTATTAATTACACATCTTTTCTTATTCAATATTTAACTTGGGTTGATTCCGAACTTTCTAAACCACTTGAAGATGTATCTTATGAGGAATTAAGAATTTATATTTTACATTTAAAAAATATTAGAAAACTAAGTGCTAGTACTATTAATGCTCATATTTCTCAATTAAGGTTTTTATATATTTATATTTTAATGAAACCTTTTGATAAATATCAAGTTCCTTTTATGAAAACTATTAAAAAAATACCTACAATTTATTCTAAAGAAATCATTTTTCAATTTATTGATTCTTTGGAAAATATAAGACATAAGGCTTATGCTGCACTTCTTTATTCCTCTGGTATTCGTGTTTCTGAACTTCAGTATCTTAAATATGAAGATGTCAGTCGAAAAAATATGTTACTCTATATTAGAAAAACTAAATCAAGAACTGATCGTTATGCTATTTTGTCTAAAAAGGCTTTAACTATTTTAACTCAGTATTGGTTTGCTGCTGGTAAGCCAAAGGAGTTTTTATTTCCTGGATACCATGATAGAACTAAGCCGGTCTCTAAATTCACTATTAACCGTGCTATTAATGATCATGCTAAAGTTTTTAACATTCATTTAACTCCCCATTTATTTCGCCATCACTTCGGATGTCATATGTATGAAAACGGTTATGATTTACTGACAATACAAAAATTATTAGGTCATAAATCTATTCATTCAACTACTATTTACGTTCAATTAGCCAATCCTAATAAGTTAAATATTATTAGTCCTTTTGATGAGTAATTTTAATGGCTTATTTTAAATTTCTTGAACGATATAAGCAGAAATATGGAAATTATCCAATTAGATTCATTTTTCAAAATTATTATGATTTGTATCTTAAAAAATATGGTAAAAAATATTTTAGTTTTCATAATGATAAAGTAATAAATGCTATTAGTAATTGTAAAACAAAAACTTTAGGTGGTCATTCTGTTACTTGTAATGACTGTAATACTACTATCAATCATTATAATTCTTGTAGAAATAGACATTGTCCAAATTGTCAGAGTATTGTAAAACTTAAATGGATTGATGCTAGAAAAAAAGATATTTTAAATACTTCTTATTTCCACGGCGTTTTTACTGTGCCTGAAGAGTTAAATGAACTTTTTCTTTCTAATCAAAAGATTCTTTATACTCTTTTATTTAATGCTTCTGCTGATACGATGAAATCTTTAAGTATAGAAGAAAAACATCTTGGTGCTAAAATAGGTTTTATTAGTTTACTTCATACTTTTGGATCAAATCTTAGTTATCATCCTCATATTCATATGATTCTTATTGGTGGTGGATTAACAAATGATTTGAAATTTAAAAAATCTAAAAGTAATGGTTTTCTTTTTCCTGCAAGAGTTATTGCTGCTAGATTTAGAGCTCTTTTTCTTGAAGGTTTAGAAGAACTTTCAGACAAATTGACTTTTACTAGTAATAACCAATATTTAAAAGATTTGTATGCTTTTAAAAAGTTTATTTCTTTTTTAAAAAAGAAAAACTGGAATATAAATATTAAAGAAACTCTTCATGGTGCTCATAATGCTATTGAATATTTAGGTAGATATACTCATAGAATTGCTATTTCAAATTCTAGAATAATAAGCGTTACTGATACTGCTGTAACTTTTAAGTATAAAAGTTATAAAACTGATGGAGAAATGAAAATTATGAGTCTTCATCCAATCGAATTTATTAGAAGATTCTCTATGCACATTTTACCACCAGGATTTATTAAAATGAGGCATTATGGAATTCTTAGTAATCGTTCTAAAAAGAAAACTTTTATTATTTTAAAAAACATTTTAAGAGATATCAATCAAAAAAGTGAATTAGACGGTTTAAATACTAGAGAAATTCTCTTAAAAGTTTTTAAAGTTGATATTTATAAATGCAGATTATGTGGCAGTACTAATTTAACTAAAGGTCCTTTAGTAATAAAGAGAGAATAAATTCAGCAATTTAATATTTTTTAAAAGATCTTTAATGAAGGTCTACTTTGAATACAAAAAAATCATAAAAATTACAAGATCAAAGCACAATGCAAATTACTAATACCAAATTTTATGCTTTTATCATAAAAATCTGAACATTGAATCCCCATAGACTATGAAAGTCGATTTAGTACAATATGTGAAATTGCAATTGCGGTTAAAGGAATATATCTGGTAACCATAATTTTTTTAACCTTAATTTCAATTCTCACCTAAAGAATTATATCATAATCTTAAAATCCTCTTTAATAATATAACAAAAATATGAAGTATAAACTCCATATTTTCCGACTATTATAAACTACAACTTTATTATAGTTGGAAATGAAACTTACATCAAATTATATATCATATGTTATATATCTCATCAAAAAAACACATAAAATCAATTATGTGTTCCTATATGTTATTAATCTATTATTATTTCAACTGGACAATGATCACTTCCATAAATTTCAGTTAAAATATTTGCATCTTTAAGTTTATCTTTTAAGATATCAGACATTAAGAAATAATCAATTCTCCATCCAACATTTCTTTCTCTTGCTTTTCTCATATATGACCACCAACTATACATATCAGGTTTTTCTGGATAAATATATCTAAAAGTATCAATAAATCCATCATTTAATAAAGTTGTCATTTTTTCTCTTTCTTCATTAGTGAATCCTGCACTTTTATGATTTGTTTTAGGTCTAGCTAAATCAATTTCTTTATGTGCTACATTTAAATCACCGCAAACAATTACAGGTTTATTTTCTTCAAGCTTCTTTAAATACTTCCTAAAATCATCTTCCCATTCCATTCTATTTTCAAGTCTTTCAAGCTTTCTTTTTGAATTTGGTGTATAAACGGTAACAAGATAAAAATCTTCATATTCAGCAGTTATTACTCTACCTTCTTTATCGTGTTCTTCTATTCCTATATCATTTTTTACACTAATTGGTTTAGTCTTAGTAAATATTGCAGTACTTGAATAACCTTTCTTCTCAGCATAATTAAAGTATTTATAATATCCATTTAATTCAAGGTCTACTTGACCTTCTTGTATTCTTGTTTCTTGTAAGCAAAATATATCTGCATCAATTTTATTAAAAGACTCCATAAATCCATTTTTTAAGCATGCTCTTATACCATTGACATTCCACGATACTAATTTCAAACAATCACCATTCTTTCATTAGTTATTTAATTAAAAATGAGATAATTACTTATCTCATTTTATTCATACTAATATTATAAATTATTTTACTGGTGGAGTAAATACTCTTACAGATAATTCTTTATCTAGCATTAATAACCCATTTCCTTCACCTTTAATTAATTTTAAAGTTCCTAAAATCTTTGAAACATTTGCTTCTTCTTCAACTTGCTCATCAACATACCAATTTAAAAATGATACACTAGCATGATCTTTTTCTTTAATAGCTATATCCATCAAATCATTAATACTTTTAGTAATAAATTCTTCATGATGAAGCGTATCTTCAAAAACTTCAATTAAGTTTTTCCAATCAGTCTTAGGATCTTCTAATGATTTTAAAATGACTCTTCCTCCACGTTCATTCACATAATTAAAAAACTTCATTGCATGAAATTGCTCTTCTTCAAATTGAACTTTCATCCAATTAGCAAAACCTGTTAAATTTTGATCTTCACAATATGCAGCCATTGATAAATATAAATAAGCTGAAAAATACTCTTTGTTTATTTGCTCATTAATTGCTTTTTCTACATTCTTGTTTAACATATTACACTCCTAATCTAATTAATTGCTTTTCCAATGTCCGTGTAAATTACAAAACTCTCTTGCATATACACCTTCTACTTTTTCTACAGTAAATTCTGCTTCTGGTTTATCACCAGGCTTTAATTCTTTTCTTAAAATTAAATCTCCAACAACTAATTCTATCCACTGAATATAATGTTCTTCAGCCATAGGATGAGCAGTATTTTCTCCAACTTTTACTTTATAACCATTATCTGTTTCTTCAATAAATGGTACATGCTTTTCAACTGAATGATCAGCAGTTTTTTCTTCCATAAAAATCATTTTTTCTCCACAGCACATTAAAGGCGCTCCGCCTTCAACTAAAACTTCAACTATATTTCCACAATGCTCACATTTATAAACTCCCATTTTTTTAGCCATTTCTATCTCCTTTTATTTTAATTTAAATTACCTACGAATTCAAGCACTTTTCCAACATGCCCTTTTACTTTTACATTTCTATATTCTTTAATTAATATTCCTTCTTCATCAATTATGAATGTTGATCTAACAGTTCCATAATATTCTTTGCCAAACATTTTTTTTAATTTCCAAGTTTCATATAATTTATGAACTTCTTTTTCTGTATCTGATAATAATTTAAAATTTAAATTTAATTTATTCGAAAAATTAATATGTGATTTTATACTATCTTTACTTATTCCGAATACAACTGTATTCAATGCTGAAAATTCTTTTAAATATTCATTAAAACCTTCAGCTTCTAGTTTTCAACCAGGTGTATTATCTTTAGGGTAAAAATATATAATAACTTTTTGACCTAAATAATCACTTAATTTAATATTATCACCATTTGAAGATGGCAAATTAAAATCTGGTGCTTTTTCTCCTATAATCATAATATCAACTCCTATTATTATTATTTCTTATTTCTTATTTTTTATTTTTTATTTCTAATATAATTAAATAAATATTGCTGTGCTATTCCAGCATATTTACCAAAATAGTCATTTGCAAATTCATTAATTCTTTTATTATTTTTTTCATCAAAATTATAATAATCTTTAAGTATTTTTTTTACCCAAGTATCAACTGGAAAAGAATTTGATAGATTTAATGAAAAAAGCATTATACAATCAGCAACTTTATTTCCAACGCCCATTAGTTTAACTAACTCTATTCTTGCTTCATTAATATTCATATTTTTAATAGCTTTTAAATCAACATCATTATTAATTATCATTTTTGTAGTTTTATAAATATATTTATCTCTATAACCTAATCCGCATTCTCTTAAATCTTCAATAGTTGCAATAGATAACTCTTCAGGTGTAGGAAATGCATATGTTTTTTTACCATTAATCTCTTTAATAAATTTTCCATATCTTTCAGATAAAATATTAATTGAATTTTTAATTCTTGGAATATTGTTGTTTCCTGATATTATAAATGAAATTATCATTTCCCAAGTGTCTTGATTTAATATTCTTATTCCGCTACCATATTTTAAAGCTTCATCAAGATTTTTATCTTTATTTTTTAATTCATCAATTACTAATTGATAATCTCTATTTAAATCAAAGTAATTCTTAAATATATTTTCAAATTCTAATTCATTAATTCCTTCGATAACAATATCTTCATTATCATAAAAAATTTTAATTGCTTTATTAAATGCTATAATAGTATAACTTCCATCATTATTTTTATACCATCTAAAAGTTTGACCACTATCAGCAATTTGAGAAATAATAAAATTTTTAGGTTTCTTTATTACTACTCTATTTTTCATTTATTTACCTATTACAGCTTGAGCAAATCTTTTACCATATTCAAAGATATCTTTTAATTCTTTTTCAGATGGTTTAAAATTAATTTTTATTCCATCGTCAAACTTCTTAAGACTTAGCATTTTAAAACGTGCTTCCATATTTGGTACTGCTTCGCCACTCCATCCATAACTTCCAAATGCAGCAACTAATTTTCTAGCATGTGTATATGGTGACATTCTCATTAAAAGATCCCAAATTGGTTCTAAAACATCTTTATTAAGTGTAGGCGAACCAAATAATAATCCATCAGCCCATCTTAATTTTTCAAATACAGAATCAGTATCTTCAATTTCCATATCAAATAATAATACATCTAAATCAGATTCAGTTTCTAATCCTTCTTTTAAAGTTTCAGCAATCATTTTAGTAAAACCATAAGCTGAAACATATGGTATAATAACTGTCTTTCTTGAAAAAATATTTTTTTCAGTTGCCCATTCTTTATATAATTCAACAATTTTATTAGGATTTTCGTCTAATACTGGACCATGTCCTGGTAAAATCATCTCAATTTCTAAATTCTTTATTTTATTTATTGCCATTAAAACATATTTTTTAAAAGGTCCCATTATTACATCAAAATAAAATTTTAATGATTCTAAATATTCTTCATGATTTATAATTTTGCTACTCAATATTTCATCAAACGAATAATGAGCTCCAAAACTATCACAAGTTATAATCACTTTATCTTCTTTAATGTAAGTATACATTGTATCTGGCCAATGTAAAAATGGTGCAGTAATAAATTCTAAAGTTTTTGAGCCTAAATCTATACTATCTCCATCTTTTACAATCATGCTATTAAAAGGTTTATTTACAATTTTATTTAAATAACCAATAGCTGCTTTCGTTCCAATAATTTTAATATCTGGAATTATATCTAGTAATTTTTCAATTGAACCAACATGATCCGGTTCTGTATGACTTACTACTAAATAATCAATTTCATCGATATTTGTTTCATTAGAAAGTTTTTCAATATATTCATCATAAAAACCTAATTTAACTGTTTCAAATAAAACTGATTTATTATCACCTTTTACAAAATAAGAATTATATGATGTACCATATTCAGTTTCCATAATAACATCAAATCTTTCTAAATTAGGATCTTGAACTCCTAACCATGTGATTCCATCTTTCAATTTTAGTATTTTCATATTTTCTCCTTTAAACAGAACTTCAAATATCTTCTTACACATTATATAACATTTTTTTATAAATTCTACTTTTATTAATACTTATTTGACAAACATTAAATCTAGTCTTAAACTTAATATACAAATATATTTTATAAGGAGGAAAAAAATGACTAAATATGAATGTGAACCTTGTGGTTACATATATGATCCAGCTGTAGGCGATCCAGATGGTGGTATAGCTCCAGGAACTGCTTTTGCTGATATTCCTGAAGATTGGGTTTGCCCAGTTTGTGGAGTTGGCAAAGATTTCTTTGTTGAAGCATAAAACATAAGCCCCTCATAATGAGAGGCTTTTTTATTTATTCATTAATTACTTTTTAATAAGAATCTTTAACATTCCATTCTTTCCAAACATTTCCAACTAAATCAGGACCTGGTTTTAAAGTTTTCTTTCCTGGTTCCCATCCAGATGGAGTTACTTCTTCAGCTCCTGTTTCTCTTACTAATTGGAAAGCTTTTACTTGTCTAAGTGTTTCAGAAACATTTCTTCCTACTGGTGGAGTTAATACTTCATATCCTTGGATTATTCCATCAGGATCAATTAAAAAACGTCCACGCATTTCTACGCCACCTTCTGCATCATAAACACCATACATATCGCCAATATTTCCACCTTGGTCAGATAACATTGGATAAGGTATTCCACCTTCAACCATTTTACTTAATTCTTTATCATTCCACATTTTATGAACAAATACACTATCTACACTAACAGATAATACTTCTACGCCTAAATCTACAAATTCTTGATATTTGTCAGCAACTGCTGATACTTCAGTCGCTCAGACAAAAGTAAAGTCTCCAGGATAGAAACAAAGTACAACCCATTTTCCTAAAAATTCTTCTAATTTAAAACTTTTAAATTCACCTTTATGATAACCTTGCAATTCAAAATTTGGTGCCTTTCTACCAACTTTAACCATATTTACTTCCTCCTTCGAATCATTAATATCTTCTTTCATTTCTACTTTTTTTACTACTACTTCTTTTACTGGACTTGAACAACCCGCTTTAAATGGTTTTGCCATAAATCACCTTTTCCTTTTTGTAATGGTTACAATTTTATTATAATTACATTTCAATGAAATGTCAATTAAAATCTTTCATATTTAGACATTTTCTTATTCCAAATAATTAACTTTTTTATTTGTTTTGATTGCATACTCAATCTCTGATTTTGTACTTGATCCAATATATCCATTTTTATTAATAACAAAAATTTCATCAGCTAAATCAATTTTTCTTTTATGAAGGTCATCTAGCATTTCTTTAATATCTTGATTAATCATTGTTTCATATTCTCCATCTGCATGACCAAACAATCCTACAGAAATAACAATATTTCCTTCAAGTGTTAATCTCTTGTTTTCATTAATAAATTCATCTTTGAATTTTGTACTTCCACATAATGTTATTACTTTATATTTACTCATCTTTTCCCCTTTCACCACATATATAATTATACCAAAATTAAGAAAATTTAATCAAAAAAATAAAAAAGATTTCCTGCAGTCTAAATGCAAGAAATCTTAATTATGTTTTTCCTTTTTTAAGTGTGTAAATAATACTTACCTGCAATGCGTGTTGTTGCATTTCCGCCAAATAATATACGTATATCACCTTCAGTCTCATATTTTTTCAATTTAATAAAGTTAGCATTTTCTTTGTTGATCTTTACTCAATTACTACATCAGCATTCCAAAGTTTTTCATTAATTAATTAAATAATAACCTAAAACAGAGTTACCTGATTCTATCACAAGGTCTTCAAGGTATCCAAATTTTGGTGCAAATACTCGTATTCGGTAACTTGCTTCACTGTTATAAGTTTCATCTGTAAATATTAGAATAATATCGATATTGTTATTTAAGCAAAACGTTTTTAATTGTTCTTTATCAGGATATACACTTAAACATGTATCAAGATTATTTACTGCTACTTATTCCTTCACCTGACAATACATGATAAACTTCAGTTCCAAAATTATGATAATGAGGTGGTAAAATATTTAAAGGTTTTAGTTCTGCAATTATGAAATTCATTTTACTCTCAAAAACTGTAAAAACTTCAATATCAGACTCTGAATCTTTTTTTAGGTTAAGAAATTCTTCATTAATATTTGTTAATTTCATTATTCTCACATCTTTTCCAGTATATCGACTATTTATCTTATATATCAGAATATATACTATATTGTAAAATATGTCAATATAGTATATACTGTTTATATAGATATAATTATTTAATAAGAGAGGATATAATATGAAGCTAATAAATGAACACATCGCTATTAATTTAAAAACTTTAAGAAAAGATAGAAATTTTACTTTGGAAGATTTATCTGATATATGTGGTGTCAGTCGCAGTATGATCGGTGAAATAGAGCGTGGAAGTACAAACCCAACTATCTTAGTTTTATGGAAGATTGCAAATGGTTTAAAAATACCTTTGACTACACTTATTCAAGAAGAACAACCTGATTATTATGTCGTAAAACATGAAGATGAAGTTATTTTAAATAATACAGATGAATATAATATCTCTACTATATTTCCTTATTATAAAAATCACAAATCTGAATTTTTAAGACTTGAAATAAATCCTAATGGTGCCATTACTAATGCAGGACATATGAATGGTGTAGATGAATACCTATATGTAATAAAAGGAAAACTTAAACTTAAGTTAAATAATGAAATTATTGAACTTTCTATAGGTGACTCTATTAGATTTAACGGAGAAATTTCTCATGAATTGCACAATGATTCAACTGTTCCATTGGAATTAATTAATATTATTTATTATGATACAGACATTCAAAGAATATAAAGTGAATATAGAATGAATACACAAGGAGGAAATAAATGAATCAAAGTTATGGGTACATATCAGCAAATATTTTGTCATTAATTATGATTGCGGTTACAATAATTATTGTATATAAAAGAAATCAGACAAAAGGAGCTAAAAATCTAATTCTTATATTGTCACTGATTCTTATTGGAAATTTTTGTACCTTTATGGAAGGAAATGTTCTCAGTTTTGAAGCTAAACATTTATGGAGAAATCTTAGCCAAATTGGACTATTCCTTTTGCCATCATCCATTTATGCATTTACAATAGTTTATACAAATGAAAAAAAGGCTTTCTTTAAGAAACTAGTATTTGTTAATTTTATTTTTGCAATTGTATCCGTACTTTTAATCTTTACTAATGATTTTCACCATATAATGAGAACAAGTGTTGAACTTATAGAAGGAAGTAATGGTTTTTCATTAAAGGTACATCAAACATTGATAGGAAAAGTATTTGTAACATTAAATACACTTATTAGTCTAATATCGTTAATTAAAATATGGATTTTCATGAAAACACGATCTAAAAATATGAAGAACCAAGTAAGGTTAGTATTTATTGGTTTTTTAATTCCAATTGCTTATACTTATGGAAAAAGTGCTATAGTAAAAATTACAGGATTTATTATACCAGGCTCAACTAGTTTTTTAATTGGAATTGTCCTTATTCTTATTGGTATGTACAAATATGATTTCATGACTATATCACCAATTGCTAGAGATTGGGTTATAGATGAAATCAAAATGGGGATGCTATTTTTTGATCCAGATGGTAATATTGTGGATACCAATAAAAGTGCCCAACAAATATTTGGAATGGAAAATAAAGAAATTACAGAAAAAATCAAAAATAAATATCCAATATGGCAACAAAAATTGATAGATAGAGAAGATACTACAATAGAAGTTGGTATTGAAACTAAACTGAGAGGTTATAGAAACTACGGCATTACAATCCATCCTCTTAAAAATAAAGAAAAATCATTAGGGACTGTTAATTTAATGCAAGATATAACCAACGAAGTAAATGAAAGAGCTCGATTAATTGATAAATCTGAAAAAGATAGTATGACTCAAATTTACAATAAAATAGCATTTAAAAGGAAAGTAAATGAAATACTTACTACTAATAATGATGAATATATAAAATATTCATTGTTAATTATTGATATCGATAATTTCAAAGCAGTTAATGATACATACGGGCATAAAGTTGGTGATGATGTTATAATTGAAGTTGTTAAATTAGCTAATTTGCTTAGTCGTGAAGAAGATTTAGTTGGACGACTTGGTGGGGATGAATTCGCAATATTTCTTCTAAATTGTGATGAAACCTTAAATGAAATAATCGCTAATCGCATTCAGAAATCAGTTGCTGAACATAAATTTATGATTGATGATAATGAATTTTATATATCCTTAAGTATTGGTGGTATCACAGATCATTCTGCTACAATTCGTTTTGATGATCTATATGTCAAAGCTGACAAGGCATTATATACTGCTAAAAAATTAGGTGGAAAAAGATTTGCTCAGTACAAAAATAGATAAAACAACAATTTCGAAGATTAAAACTTCATTCTAAAGTATAATTAGTAATTTATTCATTTGAACTTGTAAGCAATTCTTACAAGTTCAAATATTGATTAAAGTAGTATCTGTGATCACTTTTAAATTGCAATTATAGTCAAAAAAAGTTTGTAGCAAGTATTTATCCAACTTTATTTTCTTGTAAAGCAAGGAACTTGAAACCTTTTGCAAAATAGAAAGTTTATTTCAATGGATTATTACGGTCCTAATCTTCCTCAAATTATATCTCTTTTTTTAATTCTCTTAACAAATCAATTACGTTTGAAGAAACAATATCCATTTCACCTATTAGTACTTCAACAGCATCTGAATTTTTATTATTATAAAACCTTATAGCTTCCTTTTCTAGTCTATGTAATTCTTTATGAGGTTTTTCTAAATTCTCAACAATCCCTTTAATAGTTACATCTGTAGAATCAATAGTTTTCAGCCATTTGCCTAATCTACAAGTATGATGCGATCCTACAGTTGCTTCATCTAACATATCATTCCCAAGTATCATATTATATACTCGCCATCTCCATATAAGATGATCACTAATACTTATATCAATCCGAACTGCATTAGAACAATTATTAGCGTTAGCAAACAGCATTAGCCTTACTTCATCAATAAATTTGGAAGTCTCATAAAAGGCTTTTCCTGTTTGATGTGTATGCTCTTTTAACTCAAATGCTTTTTCACTTACAACCTCAAAATTACTTGCCATCTCTTCTGATGCCGCAGTTTGTTCTTCTACATTCGCAGATATTTCAACAAAAGAACCTCCAATACCACTGAATTTCACATGATTAAAATCACGTGGTTCTAACTTCATTAAGCTTCTCAAATACTCTCACTTAACTAAAACTATTAAGTTACAACATATATGAACTCGCTCAAATACTGTTAGAATTTCACTACCAAGTATTCTTTTGAATACATTAGCGATAGTTTAAGGCTCAATTCAAAACCTTTTTTGTTATTTTTTTCTTGTTTATTGTTTTTATTTATTGTTTCTATATTCCAAAACTGCTTATTAATTTATGTTTCCTTTTTTTTAAGTTTTCTAATCTTTCTATTTCTTTTTTGTGTAATTTATTAAAGTTT
>JAMOQG010000144.1 GCA_027064135.1 Peptostreptococcaceae bacterium
AACAACTGGAATTAAATATTTATTACCTAAAGTAAAATATGTTAAAAACCAGCAGTTGAGTATGTTTAAACGTTCAAATATAGAGAAGTATACACCATTAGCTAGTTGATTTTGGGGAAACTTAAAACTATTGTTCAGTGACTTTTCCTAAAAATTTGAATACAATTATTCCTATTATTACGAAAATTGAAATAATGAACACTAAAAATAGTGTCGGATAAATATCTAATAACATATAAAAACCTCCTAATTAGCAAAAATTTTTTTCCATCCTAAATCTCGTGAATAGAAGACATGTGACATCCTTCCGATGACTACCCATGTATGCCATTCGCTGTTAACTAACGTGATATTTAGAAGCTAAGAATTACTTCATATCTCCAATAAAAATGATGTAGTATTTTGATTCATCATTATACTTCTTTAATAAAACAACCTCATTGTCTCCAGTCGGAACTTCTGTAACCGCTCTGGGATTCCACTTCAGCTTCAATGTGAATCCATATCCTTCGACAGATAAGTCAGTCTCTTTAGCACTACACATTATATTGATAACAGGAATATGTTTAATTATTAAAAGAACCCTTCCATAAAGGCATATTTGTAATATACTTTTCCTCAACAGCAGGAACATAATATGCTCCATAGGTATTAATTCCGTTTTCCAGTTTCATTGTCGGCATTTCCACATAAATGCGGTAATAAGGAAGGTACAATTTTTCTGTACCACCCGTACGATAAACAAGTTCCGTTTTTCTTATAAATTTCTTTCCAGGGAAATTCTCTGGTACGGTTGTTATATAATTTCCGTTTATCAAAAGTTCATTTGCCTTTTGAGGTGTAATTATGGGATAATCTCCAATTTTTTTCGATAAATCAGATTTATAGACCCGTGAAATAAACAAACTTCTTTCATCATTGCAACAAAAAGTCACATAATTAAAATTATAATTGATAATTCTATCAACAATATCACCACTGTTATCAAAAAACTCGATGTGAAATGCTTGATTGGAATCGTAAGAGTAATCTCCGCCCGTAATGTTTATCTTTGAATTTTTCATATTCAAAAAATCTTTGTATTCCTCTTGAAAATATTCTGCAACCTTGTATTTATCATTGTAAGATGAGCAGTGGGTAAAGTTGTATTCTTCAGGTAGAGAAACGGAAGGCTCAAACATTATAGTTGTCACCAATCGGGCGTCTACTTTAAATTTAATTCCCTTATCTTCCGCTAAAACACACCCAATACCGAAAAATTCTGCAGGAACTTTCCTTCCAATTGCTGCGTATTTTTCTGTTACCATTTTGATAGTTTCTTCATCAGGGTAATCATTTGTAATTTCTAAATTGGTTACATCCATTCCTAGTCTACCTGCAACCTCTGTCAATATTTTTTCCATAGCTTTAATATCAGGATTAGAAGCGTATCTGGCTCCCTCATAAATCATTGTATTTTTAAATACAGGCAAATGAGAAATTTTGCTTTCTTCTGTCCAAGGATTTTCATTTTTTAATTCAGAAATATCGTAAGCCATATAACCTTCAAATCCCATTCCACCACCAATAGATCCATCTATATCCAAAGATAGTAGCGGTAATTCATCATCATTAGGTAGTATAGTATTGTTGTTTTGTGTCATAATAAAACCAATTATAATAACTAAAACTGCACAAGCAGCAATAGCTGCCCATCGCTTAAGATTAATTTTCGGAGAAACTGTACCTTTATTATCTTCTGCTTTATCAATTAAATCTTCATCTACCTCACCTGAAATTCGAAAAAATCTTTCTTTTTTCATATCTCTATACCATCCTTTTCCAAATATTCTTTTAATATTTTTTTAATATTTTTTTGTATGAAACAACAAAGACTTTACTTTGCTTTCACTGCAATTATATCGCTTCGCTATTTGTTTAATGCTATCGCTAAACCAGTACCTTCGCGTGAAAAAAAGTTGTTTTTCTTCAAATTGCTCATGCAAATATTGACTGATTATCTTGGCAATTTCTTTATCTTCAAATTCTTTTTCAGTATTTGAAATAGATGGTATACACTCGTCAAGCTCTGAAAATAAAATAGAAAATTCATTTACGATACGCTTTTTAGCATATTTCTTTTTATTATAACAATCAATAGAAAGATTACGAGTTATTCGACCTAAGAATGCACGAAATTAATTTGGCTTTTGTGGTGGAATTATGTTCCAAGCTCTAAAATGTATCGAAGAACGTACAAAACGACGCATATATTCACTGCTATGAGATATAATAAGTCCTTTTACACCAAACAAGTTTCTATAATAAACTATTTAAAAATTTAATCCAGTCGTTTCTTCTATTCAAAACAAATCTCTCTTCCTCTCCTGATTTAAGAATTATTTTTAGTCCATTTGGAACTATAGACAAAGTATTAACTTTTACATGTTCTTTAATATCTTTCAGTTCCAATGAAAGCTCGTGATTCTGAAAATTTAATTTATGGGATTTGAAATAAAGTCTTTTATTAGTAAGAACTAGTTTACCACCAACACTTTCTATTCCTTTAAAATGATTTGCAAAACCAGATTTCATCACTTTTTCATCACTTTGAAGTTTAATATTCATTTTAATTCCTTTCTTATATAGATTTCTAGAACTTATTTACCAGTCACCATAGAGCCGGCGATTTCTCGCCGCCCATGACTCAATTTAAGAACTTTCATCTTACCAGTGATAATAAACTTCTTGGCGCACTAACGTCGCGCAGCTTTATATTTAATATTACCTCAGTCTCTTCGCATATTATTTAATAATCAACCATCATTGTGTCAAATACGCTTAGTGCCTCATTACAGGTAGATGCCGGTCCTACAATAATCAACCCATTCTCTTCAGTCCAGCCCCCATCTTCAGCAAGAGTTATAACAAAACTCTTCATATTTTTAGAAAATTTCACGTTACCAATCCATGACCAATCAATCCTAGTAATGGGTGTACCAAACTGAGATATCATTAAGTCACTGCCTAAAATAGATTCCTGCTCTGTCAAATCAATTATGATTTCATCGACATCATCATAGTCGGCAAGAACATTTCTTCCATCAAAACTCAAAGTGCCTACAAATGACTTATGAAAAAAAATATCCTTCCGAATTTCTCCATCAAGCACAACATTAATCGACTCATTATATTCAGAATTACCGAGTCTAATCTGCATCGCTGAATAACTTACATTTAAATCAGTAGGTAATTCTAACAATATATACACAACAATAACAACTACAAAAGCCAACATTACAATTCTCTTAAGATTCATTAAATTACTCCTTTTAATAACAAATGAAATGTTTACCTTTCCACACATTGAACTTCAATAATCTAATTTCGTTACTATTACTCCACATATTTCTATAATAATCATTTTAACATTCTGTTTAATATTATTATTTACAGAATTTACTAAGTAAATTTTACCATTTTGATTATCATAGTACAAGAAATTTTATATATTTTAGCAATACTTAAATTATGTATTTTTTATTATTAACTGACTGCATTCTAACTATCTATTTGCTTGTCTTTTTCTTTAGATAATCCAATATTTTGTTACTGTTTTATCCATCTACTATAAAAAATAACGTTAAATCATATCACTTATTATATAAAAAAAGAATTGCTTTTTTATAGCAACTCTTAATCTGAATTTATTATTTTATTTTATACTTTTTGTTTATTCTCCTTTTAAAATCAAATATTATGAATCTATCTTTGCAATATATATTAAAATTTCTGCTACTACTTCATAAAGTTCTGAAGGTATTACTTGACCAAGATTTAAATTTTCTAATTGTTTCGCAAGTTTTTCATCTTTATAAACAGCTATATTATTTTCTTTTGCAGTTTCTATTATTTTTTTAGCAATATGCCCTCGACCTTTAGCAACAACTTTTGGTGCACCGTTATCCTCTTCATATTTTAATGCATTTGCAATTATTTCTTTATTCATATTTACACCTTCATATCTATCCTATTAGAAACTTCATCAAGTAATATTTCAATTTTTTTATTATTATCATTTTTCAATCTAAATTTAATAGTTACATTACTAAACTTCATTTTAGAAATAATTTTTTTTAATTCATCTACTTTGCTTTGAAATATTTCTTTCACATTATCATCAACAGTAATAAATGTAATTTCTAAATTGTTTTTTTCAAGTTCAACTATACTTTTTACAGTATCATATTTTTTAGTATCTAAAGACAAATAAATCTTAAACTTTCCATTTTTATTACTACTTAATCTTTTTTTTACAAACACTTCTGCATTTCGTAAATTCTCATTTTCCATTAGAGTAAATTGCAAATAATTAATTTTATCATTTAATTCACTATTAAATTCATTAGCTTTATTAATAAATAAAACTTCTTCTTTTATATTATTTATTTCCTCTTTAAAATTAGAGCCGTTTATTGAAAATTTATCAGTTAATTCTTTTATTATATTTTCTAATTCCTTAGAATCTGAAACAAACATTTTATTTATTATTGATTTAATATCATTTGAAGATAATTTCACTTCACTATTATTAAAAATATTAATGATTTTATCAAGACTTTTGGCAATTGATTTTCCATCTTCTAAAAAATTTTTAGTAAGTAAAAGTTTTGAAATATTAATTCCAAATTTTTCTTTAATAAGTAGCATTATATTTTCAAGATCTACGTTTTTAAGCTCTGATATAAGAGAGCTTTTTAATTCTGTTTCACTATTAACATTCAATTTAACTGTTTCATCTACTATTTTAGTTTGGTCTTTAGCTTCGCTTTTAACTTCATTTCCAATATTTTTTATATTTTCATCAGTTGTTTTTAAAAGCACTTTTAAAAGATCTAAAGTATTTTCCTTTAAATTACTTTTCAATTGAATTTGAGTATCTTTTGATTCTTTATTAGTAATAACTTTAATAAGTTCTTTCCTTAAATCATTATCAATATCAATTTTTTTTATATCAACTTCACCTTTTTCGATATGATCAATCAACTTTTCAATATACTTAACATTTTTTAATAATTCATTTATTTCATTTTTACTGTAACTTATATTTTCTTCTTTTAAAAAATCAAGTATTTTAATATTTTTATCAGTTGTTTCTAAACCAAGTGATTTAAGTTCAGTTTTTATCATTTCATAATCTAGCGTTTTATTAAATTCACCATCAACAGAAGTTGGTTTTGCAAATACTTTCCCATCTTCTTTATTAATTATTTCTAGCTCAACAGTTTGACCTTCATTTAAATTAAATTCCAATAAATTATTTAATAATACAAGTTTTCCTTTAATTTCAGCAATGATTTTACCATCACTAACTTCAATAATTTTTGCATTAACAATTTCCCCAATTTTAACATTATTAAGTTTTATATTTTTCAAACTTTTTATTTCATTAAATATTTGATTTTCTGATATCCTCATAAAATCACCTTTCAAAATTAGTCATTAATAAAGTTTTTAATAAAAGTTTTTCTGTGTATTTCAGTATAACCATATTTTTTAATTGCTTCTATATGTTCCTTGGTTCCATAACCAACATTCGTTAAAAATCCATATTCAGGATATTTTTCATTATATTTATACATTATTCTATCCCTTGTAACTTTTGCAACTATTGATGCTGCGGCAATTGAAATTGATTTAGTATCACCTTTAATAATTCCTATTTGCTTAATATTTATATCGTCCAACTCTAATGCATCAATTAATAATAATTCAGGTTTTATTTTCAATTTCTCAATTGATTCCTTCATAGATACTTTTGTTGCTTCAAGAATATTTATTTCATCAATAATTTTTTCATTTACTATTGAAATACCAACCGCAAGCGCTTTTTCAATTATTTCATTGTAAAGCCTTTCTCTATTTTCTTTATTTACTTTTTTCGAGTCATTAATCCCTTTAAAAATGTCATTTTTCTTTAGAATTACTGCAGCAGTTACTACAGGTCCTGCAAGTGGTCCTCTTCCTACTTCATCAATTCCAGCAATATAGATTTCTCCATTACTAATATCTTTTTCAAAACTCCAAAGATTATTAATTCTATTTATTTCTTTTATCTCTTTTTCTTTTTCTTTTATTATACTTTCTTTTATTTTAATTACTGATTTTCTATTATCTAATTCTAAAATTTCAATATAGTTTAATTTTTCATCTAAAGATAATGAATCAATTATTTTTTTTAATTCTTTAACGGAAATTCCACTTATATCTTTCATGTCTACCTCCATATATAATAAATTTTTATACATAATAAATAAGAGGACTGAATTCAGTCCTCTTAATAAATTATTTCGCTTTTCTTTCTTTAATTTTAGCAGCTTTTCCAACTCTACCTTTAAGATAACTAAGATTAGCTCTTCTTACTTTACCTCTCTTAATTACTTTAATTTCAGTAATTTTTGGTGAATGTAATGGTAATGTTTTTTCAACACCTATTCCATTTGAAATTTTTCTAACAGTGAAAGTTTCGCTAATTCCACCATTTTGTCTTTTCATAACTACGCCTTTAAAGATTTGAATTCTTTCTCTTTTTCCCTCTTTAATTAGGATACCAACTTCAACTGTATCTCCAGGAATAAATGCTGGGATATCACTCTTCATGTTTTCTTTTCCTAATTCCATAAGGATGTTTTGGTTTAACATAATATTTCCTCCTTCAATTACGCGTTCTTGATGATCAATTCATTCAGTGGACCGCATAAACAACATTGCAATTATACCATCACTTAACATAAATTACAAATTATTTTTAATTACTTTTTTTATCTTCTCAGAAAAATTTTTTTCAGTTGAAGAATCATTTAAAATTTTTTTTATCATATCAGGTCTTTTTTTATAAGTTTGTAGAATTGATTGATTTTCTCTCCACTCATTAATTTTTTTATGGTTTCCACTAATTAGTACATCAGGAACTTTTGTTTCATCAAATATTTGCGGTTTAGTATAATGCGGATAATCAAGAAGCCCATTATAATGACTATCTTCCTTAAATGAATTTTCATCTCCAATAACATCTTTTACAAGTCTGCCTATAGAGTCAATTAATACCATTGCTCCGATTTCACCACCTGTTAATACATAATCTCCAATAGAAATTTCTTCATCAACATATTTATCAATTATTCTTTGATCAATTCCTTCATAGTGACCACATAATAAAATTAAATCTTCTTCTAAAACTAAAGAATTAACTTTTTTTTGAGTAAGCTTTTCACCTTTTGGACTAAGAAATATAACTTTAGAATTATTTTTTTTAATAAATTCAATAGAATCTTTTAGAGGTTGCGGTGTCATAACCATTCCTGGTCCGCCGCCATAAGACGTATCATCAACACTTTTATGTTTGTTTTCAGAAAAATCTCTAATATTAATAAGTTCAACATTTATAAGTTTATTTTCTATCGCCTTACCAATAACACTTGCTTTTAAAAAATTATCAAACATTTCCGGAAAAAGTGTCAACACTTTAAAATTCATCAATAAATCCTTCTATATTTTTAAATATAATTTGTTTTCTTTTTCTACTGCCTTTTTCAATAAAATTATTATGTAATGGAACCATGAATGTTTTTTCACTATTTTTAATTACAAAAACCCCTTGAGACGATTTAACAGTATCGACATCAATTATCTCTCCGATTTCTTCATCATTAAAAATCGCTGTAAACCCAATAATTTCATCTATTAAAAATTCATTATTCTCAAGTTTTATATCATCTTTATAGAGATAAAGTTTTTTCCCAATAAATTCTTCCGCAATATTGATATCGTCAATCTCACTAAGTTTTAAAATCAATAAATTTTTCTTAAATCTAAATTTTTCTATTTCAAATTTTTTATTTTCAATATAGAAAAAATTAAAATTTTTAAAATTTTCATTATAACCTTCATATAGCGAAATTCTAAGTTCACCTTTTAAACCCTGAGTACTTACAATTTGTCCTATAAAAAATTTTTTTTCCACAGAATCACCTCCAAAAAAAAGAATCCTCAAAAAGAGAATTCTTAATAATTACTGAGTAATTTCTATAACTACTTTTTGATTTTTCTTTGTAGCAGCTGCTTTTGCAACTGTTCTTATTGCTTTTGCAATTTTACCTTGCTTCCCAATAACTTTACCCATATCTTGGTCGGCAACCTGCAAGTGAATCTTAACTAATCCATTTTCTACAATTTCTTGAACTTCCACTTGCTCTGGATTATCAACCAATTCTTTAGCAATTAATTCAATTAAAGTCTTCACTTCGCACCTCCGTATTAGTATTAAAGTATTCCGTGTTTTTTAAATAATTCTTTAACACTATCAGTTGGTTGCGCACCATTGGCAATCCATTTTTCTACTTTTTCTTTGTCAATTTTCACTTCTTCTTTTCTTAATGGATTATAGTATCCTACTTCTTCAATAAAGTCACCTTTACTTGGATGACGTCTAGAATCTCCAACTACTATTCTGTAAAAAGGTCTTTTCTTTGCACCCATTCTTCTAAATCTAATTTTAACCATTATCTTTCCTCCTATATTTTATAATTTTTTATTTAAAACGGTAAGTTCATTCCACCGCCAGAAAACATTTTTCCCATGCCCTTCATATTAGACATTTGTTGCATCATTTTTTTACTTTCTTTAAATTGCTTTAAAAGTTTATTTACATCTCTCGCAGTTGTACCACTTCCTGCTGCAATTCTTTTTTTCCTGCTTCCATTTATTAATTTATCATTCTTTCTTTCAGCAGGTGTCATACTTCTAATTATAGCCTGGATTTTATCAAGTTCTTTTTCATCAACATTAACGCCTTTTAAAGCTTTACTATTCATTCCAGGAATCATTTTTAAAATATCACTCATAGAGCCCATATTTCTCATTTGCTCCATTTGATCCAGAAAATCTTCAAAATCAAATTGTTTATTTTTAATTTTCTTTTGTAACTCCATTGCTTTATCTTCGTCAAAAGCTTTTTGAGCTTTTTCAATTAAAGTTAATACATCACCCATTCCAAGAATTCTTGATGCCATTCTATCCGGATAAAATTCTTCTATTTGATCAAGTTTCTCACCAACACCAATAAGCTTAATTGGTTTTCCAGTAACTTTTCTTACTGAAAGTGCCGCACCACCTCTAGTATCACCATCAAGTTTTGTTAACACAACACCTGTAATTTCAAGTTTTTCATCGAAATTTTTAGCAACATTTACAGCATCTTGACCAGTCATTGAATCAACAACTAATAAAATTTCTTTTGGTTCAACTTCTCTTTTAATATTTACAAGTTCATCCATTAACGTTTCGTCGATATGAAGTCTTCCTGCAGTATCAAGAATAACTAAATCCATTTGATTTTTCTTTGCATATTCAACTGAAGCTTTTGCAATATTTACTGGATCAACTTTATCACCCATTGAAAACACAGGAATATCTAGCTGCTCTCCTACAATTTTCAACTGTTTTATAGCTGCTGGACGATATACATCACATGCAACCAATAATGGTTTTTTATGATCCTTTTCTTTTAAAAGTCTTGAAATTTTGCCAGTAGTAGTTGTTTTACCAGCACCTTGCAATCCTACCATCATTATAATAGATGGAGTACTTGAAGAATACTCAATTTTACTAACAGTTTCACCCATTAAAGCAGTTAATTCTTCATTAACGATTTTAATTACTTGTTGTCCAGGTGATAAACTTTCAAGAACTTCAACACCAATCGATCTATCTTTTACTACTTTTATAAACTCTTTTACAATTTTAAAGTTTACATCAGCTTCTAATAAAGCAAGCTTAACTTCTCGCATCGCTGCATTTACATCTTTTTCATTTAGCTTTCCTCGACCTTTTAATTTTTTAAAGGTCTCTTGGAGTTTTTCAGATAAATTATCCAGCATTTTAAAACCTCAATTCAATATATATTTACAATTTCATTTACCATATTTTTTAAATCTTCAATATCTTTTTTTACAATTTCATCTTTAACATTATCTTCAATTTTTAAAAACAAATTGCTAAATTCATTTAATGAATCTCTAATAACACCAAATTTTTCTACAAGCTTTAATTTTGTTTCAAAATTTTTCAATTTAGTTTCGCTTCTTTTAACAGAGTCATATACCGCTTGCCTTGAAATATTTTTAGAATCAGATATTTCACCTAAAGATAAATCATAATTACAATACATATCCAAAATATCTTTTTGATTGTCTGTTAATAAATTCCCATAAAAATCAAATAGCATTATTAAATAATATTTTTCGTTAATCATAACAACCCCTCACGAATACATATTATAACTCATCAACAGAAGTGTGTCAAGCTTTTTTGCTTTACACTTATTTGAATAAGGCATCAGCAAATTTTTCAGGATTAAATACTTGTAAATCTTCAATTCCTTCACCAACACCAATTAATTTTACTGGTATATTTAATTCATGATTAATAGGCAAAATCACTCCGCCTTTCGCAGTCCCATCAAGTTTTGTTAATACAAGACCTGTAATATCAGCAACTTCGCTAAAAAGCTTTGCTTGGCTAATTGCATTTTGCCCTGTTGTAGCATCTAAAACAAGAAGTACCTCTTTATTAGCTTCAGCATATTCTCTATCAATAATTTTAAAAATTTTATTTAATTCATTCATTAAATTCTTTTTATTGTGAAGTCTACCAGCTGTATCACATAATAAAACATCAACTTTTTTTGCTTTTGCTGATTGAATAGCATCAAATATTACTGCTGCAGCATCAGATCCTTCACCTTGCGAAATTACATTAATATCACTTCTTTTACCCCATTCAATTAATTGCTCATTTGCAGCAGCTCTAAAAGTATCTCCAGCAGCTAATAAAACGCTCTTTTTATCATGAAATTTTAATTTATAAGCTATTTTGCCTATTGTTGTTGTTTTACCAACTCCATTAACACCAATAACAAGCATTACAGTAGGTGTTGATGAAATTAATTCATGATTATTGTTTTCTTTTAAAATTTCAGAAATTACTTCTTTTAAAGTCCCTTTAATTTCTTTTGATTCTTTGATTTTCTTTTCTACAAGTCTATCTCTAAGCTTATCAATAATATCCATAGTTGTTTTCATACCAACATCAGCCATAATAAGTATTTCTTCTAGTTCTTCAAATAAATCATCATCAATTTCTCCATAATTATTTATTAAATTATCAATTTTATCTGTAATTCCTTTTTTAGTCTTACTAAGACCACTTGATAATCTTTGAAAAAAAGATTCTTTTTTAATTTCTGGTTCTCCAATAACTTCTTCAATTATTTCTTCTATAGGCTCTTCAGCTTCTATTTCTTCTACTATTTCTTCATTTTCCACTGTTTCCTTATTATTACCAAATATTTTTTTAAACATTTATTACACCATTTCCTTTTCAATATTTTCTAATTTCAATGAAACTATTTTTGAAATTCCTTTTTCCTCCATTGTTACTCCATAAAGTGAATCTGCAATTTCCATAGTCCCTTTTCTATGAGTAATTATAATAAATTGCGAACTATTAGCAACGCTTTTTAAATAGTCAGCAAATCTAAATACATTTACATCATCAAGTGCTGCTTCAATCTCATCTAGCACACAAAATGGTGTTGGTTTATTTTTCAAAATTGCAAATAATAAAGAAATCGCAGTTAAAGCTTTTTCACCACCAGATAATAAATCAAGTCCTTGAAGTTTTTTACCAGGTGGTTGTGCCATTATTTTTATTTCGCTTTCTAAAACATCATTTGGATCATCAATTATAACATCTGCTTCTCCACCATTAAATAACACTTTAAATACTTCTTTGAAATTTTCTTTAATCGATACTAATTCTGACATGAATTGCTTTTTCATTTTTTTATCCATATCTTTAATAATTTTATCAAGAGATCTCTTGGCTTCATTCAAATCATTTTGTTGTTTATTTAAATATTCATATCTTTCTTTAACTTCACTATATTCTTCAATTGAACTTAAATTAACATTTCCAATTTTCTTAATTTTTCTTCTAAGTTGATTTAATTTCTTATCAGAATCAATTACCAGATTATCATCATAATCATATTCCAATATTTCTAAATAACTAATTTCATATTTTTGCCACAAATCTTCTTTAATATTTTTAATTGATATATCAATTTTTGCTTTTTCCAATTGATAACTTAAAAGCTTTTCATTTATTGTTTTTAATTTTCCATTTATTTCTTCTTTTTGTAATTCTATAATTCTAAACTTTTCTTCTTCCTTTATAATACTTTTTTCAAAAAATTCTAATGTTTTTTTTAAATTTACTTTATTTAATTTAAGATTTTCTATATTGATTTCTAATTTCTCACTTAATTCATTTTGTTTTTCGATACTTTCACTAAACTTTTTAAATAAATCTTCTTTTAAAGAAATACTGCTCTCTATTTCATCAATTTCGATTTTACTATTATTTTCATTATATTTATAATTATTAAGTTTTTCATTAAGAGATGCAATTTCCACTTTTATATCTGATATTCTAGATTTATTCAATTCAATTTCTACATTTAATTCATCCACAATATTATTTTCTTTAAGAATATTGTTTAACTCACTAATTTTCATTTCAATTTCTAAATTATTACTTTTTAAAGATTCAATATTTTCATTAATTAAATCAATTTTATTAAAAGAGTCTGATTTAGTTTTTTCTAATTTATCGATTTTTTTATTAAAATCATTTAATTTTTCATTAAAATAATTTAATTTTGATTTTAATTCAAAGCCACTATTTTTAAGTTTACTTAAATTTTCATCAATAATCACTAAACTCTCTTTTTTGCTACCTATCTCTTTATTTAATTCGTTAATTTTAATTTCAAGATCTTCTTTTAATTCAGTTTTTTCTTCAATCTCTATAGCAATATTTTCAATTTTTCTTTTTCTCCCTATTAAACCTTTTGATTTAGAAGTATAAGATCCACCAGTAATTCTACCACCTGGAATAAGAATTTCACCTTCAAGAGTTACAATTTTATATCTGATATTTTTAATTTTCAAAATTTCTCTAGCTGTGTCATAATCTTTTACAACAAGAACATTACCAAGTAAATGGTTAAATAAACTTTTATATTGCTTATCACATGTAATTATTCTATCTGCTTTACCAATAAAGTTTTCAAATCCCTTTACTTTCGTCATTACTTTTTCATCATCTTTTCTTTCAAAAAGACTTGAAAGCGGAAGAAATGAAACTCTACCAAATTTATTTTTTTTAAGATGATTTATAAGTTTTTTTGCTACACCTGCATCATCACACACAATATTTTGCATTGCACTTCCAAGTGTAATTTCAATCGCAACTTCATACTCTTTTTTCATATTAATTAATGAACCAACAACTCCATGAACACCGTTATTTAAATCAGTGTTTTTAATGCTTGTCATTAATTCTTTAACAGGATGGAAATATCCAACAAAATTTTCTTCATATGTTTTTAAAAGCTTATGCTCAGCAACTAATTTATTTAAATTCTCTTTAATCTCAAAATAATTCTTGTTTAAATTCTCAGATTCAATTTGTGAATCACGCAAATTCTTTAAAATTTCATTTTTAATATTAGTTTCTTTAATTTCTTTATTACTTAAATCATTAAGCTCTTTACTAATTTTATCTCTATCATTAACATTAATAATATTTCCATCTGAAATAATTTCCATTTCTGTTTCATAATCATTAATCAAAGCTTTTATTTGAATAATATTTTCTTTTCTTGATTCAATAGTCGAAAAATTTCTTTCCTTCTGTTTGTCAAATTCTAATAATTCCTTATTTACTTTAAAATTCTCACTTATTTTTTTATCAGCTATTTCAATATTATTTTGTAATTTTTGAATTTCTTCTGTAAGTATTTTATTCTTTTCATTAATTTCTTTAACAACATTTTTCTCTTTATTTTTAAATTCATTTTCAATCTTTTTAAGATTTTCAATCTTCTTTTTAAGAATTTTTAATTCAATATCAATTTCAATTATATTTTTGTTCGTATTTTCAATTCTTTCCTTGTTTATATTTAAATTATTTACCGCTGAAGAAATTTTTTCATTAAAATCATAATAATTTCTTTCCTTATTTTTATATTCATTAGATTTACTATTAATATCTTCTTTCAATTTCTCAATGTTTTTTTTAATAGAATTGACATAATTAGTTTTATGGTCTTTTAAAATATATAAATCAGTAATCTTTTTATTATATAATTTTTCAATATTACTCGAGTTATTTAATTTCTTTGAATATGTCGAAAGCTCAATATTCTTTAAAGTCTCATAATTTTCCTTATATTCAATCGCTTTTTCACTTTCTTTTCTTAAAGGTTCAATCCTTTTTTCAAGTTCAAAAACAATATCTTCAATTCTGTCAAGATTTATTGTTGTTCTTTCTAATTTTCTTTGAGATTCTTTTTTTCTTGTTTTAAATTTTGTAATTCCCGATGCTTCTTCAAAAATCAATCTAATGTCATCTTTATTAGCAGTAATCATTGTATTAATTTTACCCTGACCAATAATAGAATATCCCTCTGTACCTATGCCTGTATCCATTATTAATTCTCTAACATCTTTTAATCTTATTTTAGTATCATTTATTAAATATTCACTTTCTCCAGACATAAAAAGACGCCTCGTGATTTTCACTTCATCATAATCAAGGCTAAAAAATTTATTTTTATTATCAAAATACAAACTTATTTCAGCTCTACCTAAAGGTTTTCTATGCTCTGTTCCTTTAAATATTACATCTTTCATATTTGTTCCTCTTAGAAGCGAAACTTTTTGTTCGCCAAGCACCCATCTTAATGCATCAGTAATATTAGATTTACCACTGCCATTAGGTCCTATAATACATGAAATTCCACTTTCAAAATTTATTTCCGTTTTATCTGCAAAGGATTTAAATCCTTTCATTTCTACCTTTTTTAAATACAAGTCAACACCTCTAAATACTAAATTTTATTTTTTTATTAAAAGTACCACTATTAATAAAAAAGATACCCCTATCAATATCATTATTTATTTTTATTTTCATTTTTTTAACATTTAATTCATCTTTAATAAGTTTTTTATTAATTCCTTTATTGCCTATGAGATATGAAACATCCTTATTATTTATTTCAAATTCAATCTCATCAAAACTTTCATTCTCTATATTTTCCTTTATAAGATCAAAAATATATGAACTAACTACTAATTCTCTAAATGCTGAATGAAAAGGTCCTGCAACTACATCTTCACCTTCTAGAATATTTTCAGTAGGTTGAAGTCCTATCCTTATTACATTAATATTATTTAAAAATAATACTTTATACATTTCTTTTGAAATTTCAACTGCTTCCATTACATTTAAAGGTTTATAAAGATTTTTTTCATACATTCTTGCAAGCTCGGTATCCTTAATAACTAAAGTTGGATAAATCCTCGCAATATCAGGTTTTATTTTAACGACTTCATTCACAGTTCGCATATTAATTTCTAAATTGTCACCTGGAAGTCCAATCATTAACTGAATTCCAAGAATAAAACCATACTCTTTAATGAGTTTTGCACTTTCATATACAATTTCACTATTATGACCTCTATTTGATTTTAAAAGAACATCTTCATTCAAACTTTGGACACCAAGCTCTATAGTTTTAACACCATATTTTTTAAGTCGTTTTAAAACGTTTTCATCAATTGCATCAGGTCTTGTTGAAAGGCGTATTCCACTTATTTTATAATTATTAACATATTTACTTGCAATTTTCAAAAATGTTTCCTGACTTTCAACATCAATCGCAGTGAAAGTTCCTCCATAAAAAGCAATCTCAACATCTGGGCTTTTAGTAAAATCAATAGTTTTTACCGCTTTCATTATTTCTTCATCAATTTGACTATAATCATAAACATTCTTTTGTCCTGTTATCTTTCGTTGATTACAAAAAACACAATCGTTTGGGCATCCTCTATGAGGTACAAATACAGGTATTATAAATCTATTATTACTCATTAGAATTTAGCTTCCTTTATGGCTTCTTTTGCTGCTTTTTGTTCAGCTTCTTTTTTATTACTACCTTTTCCTTTTCCTAAAACTAAATCTTTTAATTTAACTTCAACAAAAAAAGTTTTATTATGATCCGGCCCCTCTTCATTATATATATCATATGATAATTTATTTTTTGTTTTTGATTGTACTATTTCTTGTAATTTTGTTTTATAATCAATTAAAATTTCACCATTTACACCTTCATCAATTTTATCTTTCATTATTCTAAGTATAAATTCTTTTATAGTTTCAAAATCACTATCAAGAAATATTGCAGCTAGAACAGCTTCAAAACCATCAGCTAATATTGAAGATCTTTTTCTGCCACCTGTTAATTCTTCTCCACGACCAAGCCTAATATGATTTCCAAGTTCAATCTCATTAGCTACAGCAGCTAAAGAAGTTTCACACACTATCCTTGCTCTTATTTTAGTTAATTCACCTTCCGGTAACTTTTGCAATCTTTTAAAAATATATTCGCTTACAACAAGGCTTAAAACAGAATCTCCTAGAAACTCCATCCTTTCATTAAATTGAACCCCTTTGCTTTTATTCTCATTTGCATAAGAACTATGAGTTAAAGCTTCAGTTATAAGCTTCTTATTATTAAAAACATAACCAATTACTTTTTCAAAACTTTCAATCACTTCTTCCCTCCATCATTCACAAATCTATACTTGTGAACCACTCCACATATAAATATTATTTATCTAGAGGTGTTCACAAATTCATTAATGCCTTTCATTAATGAAATCTATACCCTTGAATTATATCACAAAATACAATTTTTTTTTATAAATGTTTGACTTTTCAGCCAAATGGGTAAATAATATAGTGGTAGTTTGAAATTGAGAATCATTATCTATAATTAGTGATTAGAAAGGTGGCGCTATGTCAGAATATTTAACTAGTGAAAAAAGAGTAAAAGATTTATTAGAATTTTCTAATAAAATGATGCATGGAGGAAAGGGAGTTGAACTGATAAAAGAATATCAGGATGCTATTAACCATGTAACTCCAAATGATATGTTAAAGCTTGAAGATATGCAAATTGAAGCGGATGTATCAGTTACAAAAATTAAAGGGGAAGTTGATAAAGTAATCAATGTTTTTTTTAAAAAACTTAGTGATTACAAATGGGATAAACCAAAAGAAAATACTTTTTTGTACTATCTTATTAAAGAAAATGAAGCATTTTCAAAAAAACTTAACGATATCAAAGTTATTTTAAAAAAAGGAAATCTTAAAAGTAGTAAAAATGAATTACTAGTTTCTTTTAAAGAATTAACTAAAATTGAAAGTCACTATGTAAAAAAAGAAAATATACTTTTCCCATATTTAGAAAACAAACTTGAAAGATACCACGCTTTAAATGTTATGTGGTCTCTTCACGACGATGCACGTAAAAAATTAAAAATAATTATTAAAATGCTTGAAGAAACAAATATTGATGAAAAGAAACTTCAAATTGAAATTGGAGAAGCTTTCTTCCTTTTATTTGGTTTAATTCAAAAGGAAAATTTAATAGTATATCCAGTTGCATCAGAAGTAATAAATGAAAAAGATTTTGAAAAAATGCATCTTCAAAGTTTTGAATATGAATTTGCATTTATAGATACACCAAAAAAACCTGAAGAAGCTAATGAAGAAAATTTACTTGCTGATTTTAATGAATATCTTTTAAAAACAGATACAGGTATGCTTACTGCTGAGCAAGTACTTCTTACTTTAAATACTCTTCCATTAGATATTACAGTGGTTGATGAAAATAATAAAGTTAGATTTTTCTCAAAACCTGATGAAAGATTTTTCCCGCGTTCACCTGCAATAATTGGACGTGATGTTAAAAACTGTCATCCACCTGAAAGTGTTCATATAGTAGAAAAAATTCTAGAAGCTTTTAAAAACGGTGAAAAAGATACAGCAAAATTTTGGTTAACTTTAAAAGGAAAATTTATTTTAATTCAATATTTTGCAATAAGAAATAATAAAAACGAATATAAAGGCGTAATTGAAGTAAGTCAAGATGTAACAGAAATTAGAAATCTTGAAGGTACTCAAACATTACTTGATTGGGATAAATAGGAGATAAATTAAATGAATAAATATAAAGTAAATAGTAAATGTATAAGTTGTAAAGCTTGCGTAAGAGTAGCAGGTAATAATTTTAAAATAGATAATAAAGCAGTAGTTTTTAAACAACCAGAAAATGAAAAAGAACTTGAAAATTGTGAAACAGCTTTAAGAGTATGTCCTACAGATGCAATTGAAATAATTAAAAATAATCCAATACTTGGAGAAAATAAAGTAAAAGAGACACTTGAGAAATATCCTGAATTAAAATTAAGTCTTAAGGAACTTTCAATAAAATTCAAAAACTTTGAAAATCCAGTAATGTGGAATACAGTTGCAAAATTTGCTACTTTCAAAGACGCCGCAAAAATGACTGGGGTATCATTATGCGAAATCCTTCATACAATTAATAGCGAACTTGGAACAGAAAAAGAGCTTGAAGAACAATTTCCAAATTGTATTAAAGAAAACATTAAATTTGAGATTAATAACAGTATAGATATTTATTGGAATGAACCTAAAATCATTTACAATATCAATGATGATGATTCGGAAGGTATTGAAGAACTTGTTGAAAAAATCAAAAATTTAAAAGAAGACAATTCAATTGTATTTGAAAGTAATTCTATAATTCATCCTGTTGTAAAAATTGTTGAAGATTTTAAATTAACTTATAACTTATTAAGAATTAATCCTCAAAAAATTAGAATTTCAATATATAAAGGAAAATCAAAAGACTGGAAAGAAATTAAAGATACGTTTGAACAACTTGATGTTAGAAAAATGAAAAACGATCCTTTTGATATAATTATTAAAAAAGCATATTCAGTAAATGAAGATAGTGGATTTATTTTAATTCAAACTTTTGTACCTGATCCAATGTTAAATATGTTATCAGAAATGGGTTTTGAATATATAGTTGAACCAAAAGATTCCAATGAAGTATGGGTATATCTTCATAAAATTAAGAGAGAAAAAACTAATCATGAAAATGAAAACGAAAAACCATCAATTGTAATACAATCTGCTACTCCTGTTGGGTATCCAATCATTATGAAATTATTACAATCAAAAAGAATCAGTGATGCTGTTTCAATAAAAGAATTAAAAGTATGGGATGAAACTGAAAAACATTTAGGTTGGATTGCTGATGGAAGAGCTGATATTAGTTTCTCTTCAGTAATTACTGCTTCAAAATTAAAAACTAGTGATGTAATAATGCCAATTGTATTTGTTTGGGACAATTTCTCAATTTTAACAAATAATTATGAAGCTACATCATTAAATGATATTAAAGGAAAAACTATTTCAGTTCCATTATTTGAAGATGCTCCACCAGCTAAAATCACTAAATATTTAATAGAATCAAAAGGTTATAATGTTAATGAATTTAATTTAACTTACGGAAATCCTTTTGGAAGACCAAATGAAATAATGCAAGATTTTATTTCTGAGAAAGTTGACACAGTTCTATTAAGAGAACCTGAAGCAAGTTTTGCTTTAAAAGGTGCTAAAGATAAAGGTCTTTTAACTTCTGAATTATCTTATGGAAAAATATTCAATGAAATAACTGAAGGTTTTGGATTATTCCCTAATGCCGGTGTAGTTATCAAAGGTGAATTTGCAAGAAACCATCCAGAAATTGTAAAAATTCTTGATGAAGAAGTTAAAAAAGCAATTGAATGGGTTAATGAAAACCGAAAAGAAGCTGCAAAACTTTCTTTTGATATGATGAGACAAGATATTGAAAGCGTTGAATTATTCCTTGATAGAGTTACTTTTAAATATATGGCAGGTGAAGAACTTGTTAAGAAAGTAAAAACATTCTATCAATTATTAATTGATAATGGAATAGTTAAAACAGAAATTGATGAAGAATTATTAAGTATGTTTAGATAAAAAAATAAGCGCAGGCCTATGCCTGCGCTTTATCTTTCATTAAAATATCCACTACAATCCCTTGAATATTTGAAAATATCAATAAATAAGTTGTTAACACAATTGTATATTTAATACCAAAAAATGAAATTAATGCTGGCATCATAGCTAGTTTAATTCCCCTAGCATAAAGAAATGTTGCAATAGAACCATAACTTATTCCTTTATCATGAAACCCTTTCATTAAAGGATACCAAGCATACATTGGTCCATGACTAAATGTACCAAATACTGTCATTACTAAATATTGAACAAATTGCGGGCTTTTTTCAACAACATTTTTTAATTTCTTTTCATTAATCATATTGAAAAGAAATAAAAATAATAAAACCATTGATAATACTGGTAAAACTGTCTTAAATACGCCAAAAGAATATTTAAAAGCAATTAAAGTTTTATCCGGATTAACAAAATATAATACTACATATAATAAAACAACTACACTTGGAAATATAAATGAACTTTTACTGTTTTTCTTTTTACCTTTATTACCATTTTTCCCTTGTTGATTATTTTTGTTTTTCATATTTTTATTATTTTCCATTAAGAAATCACCCCTAGAGTCCAAACAGTAACAATAGAAATTGCTATTGCAAAAATTACACTTAATCCATTCCTTAACAAAGTGAATTTTACTCCAAACATCTCTTTCTCTGCAGGAATTTGAACAAATCCAACAGTAACCCAGGATACAATAAATGCTGTAACTGCAAATAAACTTATACCACTAATTACCATTTCATTTCCAATAATATAACTATTAATTGAACTCCCAGCTAGTACACTCCCTAGTAACGCGCCCATTATAGTATCTATAAATTTATTCTGTGTAAATATTGTTGCCATTTTTTCAAATGAAATAAATGATTTCATAAGCCCTAATAAAAATACAATACCAAACATCATCGGAAGTGCATTAATAAGACCTTTTAATGATTTCATAAATATCTTTTTTATTGATTTTTTCTTTTCCATATTACCTCCTTGAAATTAACATATGCCCATAATAACACAGAAAAATTTTTATTACAAATAAAAAAACTCCTATTTTATTATTCAAATCTCAAATAAGAGTATTAATATAATTTTATTTTTGAAACCAATGTTTTATTGTCAAAATCGGAGCCACGAATATCATTCGCGGTCCACTAAAACGCATAACTTTTTTAATTTGTTCTTGTTTGCTACTAGAATAGCAATGAGTTGTACAAGATCTGCAAAACGGTTTATTCTCACCATAAGGACAATTTTCCAATTTTTTTATTGCATATTCATTTAATTCACTATAAATAGTACATATTTCATCTTTTCTTGCATATTTACTTTTACAATAAATCTCAATCATTTTTTTTACTATCTTTTTTTCATATTCTATTTTATTCATAATATAATTTCCCCATCCCTATCCACAAATAAATCTCAAAAACTATGGCGTTATCAAGACTTAATTGATTTTAGTAATAAGTGTTTTAAAACCATCGGCTCTTCTTACTCAACTACATTGTCCATCTTTTTTAAAGTTTTCATCTTTGCAAAAAAAATTAGTTTGACAATAATCAAAAAACTAATAGTTAATCGCATTAGCAAGTTATCGTGAATAACCATATATGTTATCAACATAATATTTACAGGTATTAATAATGTCAGCTTTTCTTTCATTATCATTCCTTTTTTTTCAATAAATCCTCGAAGATGCTTTTGATAATTTTTTGATTTTTCAAACCAGACATTCAACTTCTCAGAACTATTCACGAAACATATAGAAGCAATAAGCAAAAAAGCTACTGTAGGTAAAATAGGCAAAACAATTCCTATACTTCCTATTCCTAATGCTAAAACTCCAGTAATTATTAATAATATTTTTTTATTTCCACACTTACACACAATATATAAAACTTATATTTCTTGTATGCTCCCCTTTCTTATTTCTCAAAATACATTATACCTTAATATATTTATTGTTTAATTGATAACACTTATCATTCTCCATCAAACAATAACACACAATTCAATTTTATGCAAATTACTAAGCGAAAAAATCTTAGAAAAAAAAGAAATAATAAGATTACGTCTTTGATTTTAGGGTAAACTATTTATAATATTTTTTAATCATGGAAGGAGTAAAATTTGAAAAAATTAAAATTAGGAATAGTTTTATCAATGATGATCAGTCCTAAAAAAACACTACAAGATACAATAGATACCACAAACTGGTATTATTCGCTAATTGTCTCAGGACTTGCATTTGGACTTTTCTTTCTACAAACTGGGCTGGATTTATTTAAAACAGGACAAAAAAACTTTATTTCTGTAATTATCACTGCTTTAATAGGTCTTGGTTATGGGATATTCGTTATCCCTTTGCTTGGGATATTAATTTGGTTAATTTTTAAAGTGTTTAAAAGTAATAAATCAATTACTTGGGCAATTTCAACAATTTGCTTAAGCTATAGCGGAGCTTTAATATATGGCTTAGTTGGATTAGTATTTTCACTAGTACTAAAATGGAATACTGCAATTGCTTTTGGTGTCACTGGAATTCTCTGGGCTATTAGACCAATGGTTTTATCTATTAAAGAAATGTCAAATGACAAACTTGCTCCAAGCATTATTATCACCACTTTAGTATGCGTTTTTGTATTAGTATCTTGGTCATTTATAGGACAAATTTAAGGAGGAATTATGAGTTTATTTAAAAAAAATGAAAATGAACACACTCCTCCAAGTATGACTGCTGTAGAAAGTAAAAAACTTAAAGAACTTGCAGAAAAAATACTAGAGGAACGAAAAGAAATAGTTAACGAATATAAGGAACGTAAACATTCAAAAGTTTTATGGTTTACAAGAACATTAGCATTTGCAGCTTTCGGTACAACACTATTTCATAATCCCTATAAACCACTTAATTTGTTTAATATAGGTTTTGGAGTAGTAATATGCTTATTTCTTAATGCATATTTAAAATATTTTTATAGATTCTTATTAACTTTGTTTAATCCTAAATTAAAAAAAGAAGTTACTAAAAAAGCTATACATCACAGTGTAAATAGAGCTTTAATATATATAGTCCCTTATGCTGCTGCTTCTTTAGTTGGAACATTTTACTTTAATTGGGAAATTAGTTCTGTTTTATTGTCAACTGCAATAGTAACAATCGGAATATCAGCTGCTGGTGAAATTTCTAGATTAGCTGGAAAAAGTAACTTTAAAAATACAGTACTTACTTCTATTGTTTCTTATTCTACAACCTTTCTATTAACTCATTATATAAAAACATTAGTTATAGGACCAGGATTAATTGAAACATTAGTAAAAATACTTCCTACACTACTTGGAAAAGGAGGGAATTAATGCTTATAAAAAGAATATTTATATTTATAATAATTTTCCTTATAATAATGTCAAATTTAACTTTTGCAACTACATCTTTATTAACCGATTTAAAATCCACTAATATTAAAGCACCTATTGAACGCGTTCTTGCTAGTAATGGTAACTGGTATAATAATGTATCAAATTTAAATGGAAATTCAAAACTAATTATAGGTTACAAAGGCGAATATATTATAGATGGAAATTTCACATCAAAAAAACCTATAAAGTTTAATATCAAAGATAAATCAATTATTAAAAGCATCTATTTCCCTTACGTAAATGAAGCTGAAACTTCTGTTACTTTTACCATAAAAGATTTAAGCGGAAATATATTAGGACCATTTAATCTAGTAAAAACTATAACAAATCATGATAAATATCTTATTAATAATAAAACAATTGATTATGTATTTATACCAAAACAAGAGATTGTTCTTGATAAAGGTGAATATATTCTAGAACTTAGCGATAGTAAATGGTTAGTAACTAATAAGGAAACTGGGCTTGAAGGAGCATTTTTAATTAAAGGTGTTAATTTTAATGGTGAATATCGTCATTTAAATAAGCTCGCTAAAGAAAATAGTGATAAAAAACTAGAAAAAGAACCTATTGAAACTAGTGATAAATTTAATGAAAAAAATAAAGAAAAATATAACACTTCTGACTTAGAAAATCCCACTAATAAAAAAGAACCTTTTTTCAGGTTAGAGGAAGAAACAATGATTATGGATATTACAATAAATACTATTAATAATGGAAATGGCGCTACACCAGATATAATATCAATATTAAGTTCTGATAAACAAGTGCTAGCATCTTTTCAGGCAGTTGGTGGCACATTAAATGATATTCCCAATGGCGTTTGGCAAGTATATCCTAGACTCATTCTACCTAAAGGAGATTATTATTTAAATGTACCGGATCCAAATATTATTGGTTATACTAAAGAAGGCGATCCAGAATTTTATATTCAAACAGCAATTCCAATTTATGAAGAAACTGATTTTTCTGGAACTTACTCGCTAGATTTTGATGCTTTTAAAGTGAAAACACTTTACGGAGAAATTTTAAATCCTATTAGCAGCATTCATCTTATAGAAACAAAAATAGCCGTTATTGATAATGATGACTATATTGAAATAATTGGAAAATATGAAGGAATACCATTCTCTCAAAAATGTGAAGTGACTTATAGAGACGATACACATATTGAAGCAGAATTTGCATTCAAAATGGATCTTACAAATTTACCTTATAAGGCTAATGTTAGCGCTAACGGTAAAATAGTAATCGGACTTAATAACGACGACGAATTAAAACTAATGCTTGATGGCGAAGGATTTTATAACAAAGATGGTGGAGATTCTAATGTGTATGAATTAGTAGGTAATGCTAGTATTATCACAAATGATCTTCCTGGTTATGTTATGGCTGCAATTTCTTCATCTAGTTCTGTAGGCCCTATACCTGGACCAGATAATTCTACTCAAGCTGCAACAGGACTATTATTTCCTCCTCTAGTTGGGTTAGTAGCAAATTCACTTACTAAACTACTTAAGTTAAAAGAAAAAAAACGTAAAGAAATGAAATCTAGTGCGGAGCATAACTTAGGATGGTACAGAAAGAAATATCCAAAAGCTAGCGATGAAACAATTGCTATGATTATGCTAGGTGACGCAATGGCAAATACTGATAATCCTGACGACGACCCTGAATCAATGAGTGATGCAGTAAGTGATACTAGTCCATCTGAAGGTGAAACTGATAATTCAAATGAAGATTCAAGCTCTAGTTCAGAAAACACTCCTTCAGATGATGCTAAATACGAAGAAATCTATGACGATGGGTCTTATGAAGAAAAAGAAGAATTCAAACTTCCAGAAGATAATACAGAAAATGCAACAGAAGAAAATGACTTTGAACTTAAACAAGAAGAAACTATTGAGTTAGAAACTGGTCCCCATGGCAAGAAAAGTTTATATGAATTTGATAAAGAAACAGGTGAATATATAAATCCAGAAACTGGCGGAGTTTTAGATATGGAAGCTTATGAAAAAATAGTTAAACCTAGTCTTAGAATAAATGAAGAATTCAATGCCAAAGAAAGAGCCATAAATGCAGCCAGTAATACTAAACATGATAGAGAAGTAAGAGAATTCATGGCTAAACAAAAAAAAGCAAAATATAGACGAGCTATTGCTAAAAAATATCATGTAACTGATGACTCTAAATTAGAAGAAATAATAACAAAACGTAGCGATTATTATAGTAAAAGAGCAGATACTTGGAATAACTTAGGGGACATTATGGAAGTGGCTGAAAAATCAGCTATGGTTGTTCAAACTGGTGCAGATGCATTTATTGATGGCGCTGCTAATGTAACCGGTCCTGCTGGAAAAGCAATTAGAGCTGGCTATAAATTCACTAAAAACGTTGCCGGAACCGTTGCCGATAAAGGGATGAATACAAATGCTTTAGCTGCAGGTGTTATTCAAGGCAGTGCTGATGCAGCTGGAGATTTTATTAAAAGCGATGCAATAAAAAGTGGAATATCAATTGCAGCTGAGTCTGTTAGTTCAGGACTTACTGATGAAAAAGGATTTGTTCATGGCTTAAAAGATGGATTTGTTAGTGGAACGTATAAAGCTACGTCAGGTATTATTTTAGGAAAAATTGGCGGCGGCGGATATGATAACTCTAAAGTTATGAAACTCACTGCAAACAATGCAGGTCAATGGGTCTCAAAAAATATAGAAGCTAGAAATCTTTCAAGAGTAGTTAGTGGTCAAATAATACAACAAGCTAGACAAACTACAACAAAAATTGCTGGAGCAATTATTGATGAATTTGCAACTAAACCTGTAACTACAGTCATGAAAGGAGAAATATAATGATACTAACAACAAATGAATGCATGTTTATTGGTAATCAATACAAAACTAACTCAACTTTAAGTCTATTTAATAGTCTTGAAATTAAACTAGATGGTACCGAAGAAAATACATTAAAAGAAAAAGGTATCTTAATAAATGGAGATATTGATGAAAACTCAAAAGAAATATTTGATATTGTATCAAAAGGAGAAAAATCTTCTAGATTAATACTAAGTGATCAAAACCTAATAGTTGAAAAATATACTTATACATTAGGGAATGAATCTGTAATAGTCGAAAATGTTTCAGGTGAATTTGCTTTTAATAAACTTTTTAACTTTTCAGATGTTAATGATGAATTATCTGAATTTTTAGGAATATCACTAATAAAAAATACTAATTTACAGATTAATCTAACAAATAAGGAATTAATTGTTTTACTAACTTTAGTAGATATATATAGACAAGATGAATTAATAAACTATGGAAAATTTAATTCTAATAATATTAATTTAACTAAAAGTTATTTAATCAGTCAAATTGATAAACCTCTCGGAAGTTCAATTGCAAAAATTTTAGAAACTCAATATGATATTCAATTGTCAAATAACAATGATATTGAATTAGCAATTAAAGGTTTAATAGATAAAAAATATATTAATGAAACTCTTGAATTAAATAATGATTTAGAACAGTTTGCTAGAACTTTTCTTATTCCAAATTTAACTGTATTATTAGAACAATATCATATTAATGAAAATGGCGAATTAGTTGTAATGTCAGGATTTATTATATCTGCTGGATTACGTAACAAAGCATGTTTTATTTTTTCAGATGAAGGTGTTGAATTATTGAGCCTTAGTAGTATCGAAGCAATTGAGGTCATTAATAATTTTCTGAAATAATTTAAGGATGAAATTTTAGTTTTAATAAAAAACTGATAAAAAATTATTACATTTTTATCAGTTTTTTTATATTTACTCTAACAATCTTTTGTTTTCACTAACTAAAACTAAAGGACCATTAACTATTTTACTATCTCTTTGTAAATATTTGACTAATATCTATTTCTAATCCACTAAATCTATTAGATTTGATAATTTCATTTTCATGATATATATTAAATTTCTGAATTTCTTTGTCACTAAATTCATATATAATTATTTGTTTCGACTCAGCATCTACAATCCAGTATTCTTCTATTCCAGATTTACTATACAAATTTAATTTTTTAATCATATCTTTACTTCTTGTAGATTTTGAAAGAATTTCTACAACTAAAGTTGGAATTCCTGTATAGTGACCATCATTAATTTCTGTCTCCTGATCACATATTACTAAAATATCTGGCTGCACAACACTTGGTTCTTTTTCCTCATCACTTTTTAATATCACATCAAATGGAGCCACTAAAGATTGACATTTATTATTTTTAAAATACTTTTCTATAGGAATTATTAATTTAATCTGAGCATATTGATGATTGTATAAAGGACTGGCTTGCAAAAATATTT
>JAMOQG010000145.1 GCA_027064135.1 Peptostreptococcaceae bacterium
TGTTCTTATTATGATTCGTTCAGGTCACATAGATCATTTAAGAGCTTTTAAAACGGTTGCTTAATTTATTACTTATTCATATTTGAAAAACTTAATATCTACATTCTTAGTTTAACTTGCTTATTTTAATAACAAGTTGTTAATAGTCTGTTTCGCAATTGCCTAATCGATACATATCATCACTGTATATATACCAAAAAAAAAATTAGATACTCAAAAATATTTTTAATATCTAATTTTTATACTATTTAATTTTCATCGTAAATTATATTCTTAATTTCAACCATACCTAAATCTTTTGCTCTTTCTATAATTTCACTATCACTAAGTTCTTTATTAAACCGTTCAGCAGCTATATTTAAAATACCAAACATAATTAAACTCATACCCATAATCAAAATTAAAAAATAATATGAAAGTTTTTTATAATTCAATTTCATTTAATCACCAACTTCATCTGAAATAATTTTCCAAATATTTTCTGTTTCAAATCCTTTAGACCACATTGCAACACCTGCTAAATTTAATTCATTTACAAGTTTTGTTTTTTCTTTTATTGATATCTCTTCTTCAAGCCATACTTTTTTTACTTTTGAATCTTTTATATAACTAACAAAAAACTGCTTTGCCTTATCATCCCAAATAGGCTTAACATCAATATCATTTAATAAATTTCTTTGCCCTTTTAAAGTTATAGTTTTTGATGTTACATCCATTTGATTAACTACTGTTTTTGAAGGAACTTCATACCATATTCTTGTGAAAAAGGGTATTCCCATAATAATTTTTTCGCTATCAACAATTTCAATAATTTCATTTAATGAATCTTTAACCCAATTGTAAGAAGCAACTGAGCCACTTTCTTTTGAACTTGCCCAATGTTCATCATATGTCATAATAACTAAATAATCAACTAGCTCTGAAATGCGTAATCTATCATAACATAAAGACCAATTTTCACTTCCACCCATTACTGTAACATCAACACTTACAATAATATTCTTTTTAGAAAACTCATAACTTAACTCTGAAATAAACTGAGTAAATTTATCTTTATCTTTCATGTAAATATTTTCGAAATCAATATTAATTCCTTCAAATTCATGCTTTTCAAATTCCGTTATAAGATTTTCAATAAATAATTTTCTGCTATTTGAATTATTTAAAAATCTTGACGTCATTTCGATATCACCAAATGTATTTGAAACTAGAGGCCATATTTTATAATTGTTATCTTTTGCTGAATTAATATAGTTTTCACTTGATATAGAACTAAAATCTCCAGAATCTGAAGTTAATTTATACCACGTTGGAGAAATTATATTTAACCCTTTAATTCCACTAATTGTTCTTGAGTCCGAATAAGAATAAATTTGATCCCAAGTCATTATAATTTTATCCTTATTAGAAAGAGCTAATTCTTTTTTTGCTTTTATTTCAGTTATATTTTTTAAATCATCTTTTTTAATATAACCATATTCAAAGTTTTCATTATAACCATAATACCAATTTTCATCTACTTCTGAAACTATAAATTCCTCATCAAGTATTACTACTTTAGTTTTATCACTTTCAATATTATTATATTTATATAAAAACGCTTCTTTATTTATTTTACCTTTTAAACTATTTCCATTTTCATTTTTAATTAATACTAATTTGTTATCTTCACTATAATATGATTTAATACCAAATTCTCTTTCAAGTAAATTATAATCAATAAAAACTTCACCTTTAATAATTTTAATATTCTTATCATCTAGGTCAAATCTAAATAACTTATCTCTATTTGAAAGAGTTATTATCTTATTATTAAAATCGAAATCATAATCTACATTCCTATTATTTATCAATTTAATAGGTAAATATTCAATTTCATTATTATAAATAATTTGATTAAAATAATTCTCACTTTTAATAAAAGTTTTTAATTCAAAATCATTTTCAACAATTATTTTAAATTCATCACATTTTGTAATTTTTATAGTATTATCCTCATAGTTAATATAATAATAAGCTAAGAACCCTATTACTAAAATTAAAATAAAAATTATTATTTTTTTCATTTTCCCCACTTTATCCCAAATTGTGGATAACTTGTATTGTTTATGCTATTTTATCCACATTTCATTATTTTTTTTTTAAGTAAATATCCACTTTTCTTAAAGTTTTCAACACTATTCACATCTTATCCACATTATTTATGTCTAGTTACCCTGAACTTTTCCACAATATAATCCTCAGTTTTATTAATTCCTGCTTTTCTTAATACAATATCAAGTTGTTTTTCTACCGTATCAACACCATCTAAATTTGGTAGCAAAAGTCCTCTTTTATAACCGCTTTCAACAATTATTCCATACTTTTTAACATCTAATTCTTTTAAATCATTTACTTTTTCACTTTTTTCTAAAATATCCACAGAAATTACTAACTCATTTAATTCATATTCTTCAACTTCATTAAATCTAGGATCTTTAGTTGAAGCTTCAATTGCATTTCTTACAATTTCTTTTGCAATATTTTTTTCTACACCCATACCAGTGGTTCCAATACACCCCCTTAATAAAGAATGCTTTTTAATCGATACAAAAACACCGGCTCTTTTTTTTAGCATTTCAACCGGTAAATTCATGTTAAAAACATCTATTTTCTTTCCATTTTTAATATATTCTTCAATTGTAGTTCTTGCGAGTTTCACATACTCATCTTCATTTTCAACAATTTTTTTCTGCTTTATTATTTCATCATTTAATAAAATATCATATATCTTTTTAGAATTATTATTAATAAAATTTTTAAAAGAAACTACTCCATAGCCAACACCAAAAGATCCTTCATATGATAAGACTTCAGATTCATAATCATAACCATCAAGAGTTCCAAGCAATGTATCTATTGATCTTTTTCCGCATTCTGAAGCTTCATTTACAAAATAAGCATCCATATTTAAAATACTTCTTATATCTTTTTCATTTAAATAATTAATTATTTTCTTATCAAATAAAACACCATTTGGAGAATAAGTATACGGACCTTTATTTGACAATTTATGTGATAAATCTCCACTTGCAATAAATACAATTTTTTTATTAGTATTTTCACAAGCTTTTCTAATCGCCATTCCAAATTTATAATGTTCTATATATGAAAGTCCACTGTAATTAATATGAACAAGATTATAATTACTATATATTTTTTCAATATAATATAGCGGTACAATTATTCCGTGATCAATTTCATCAGTTATATTAAAACGTTTTACTAAATCGTTATCAAGTTTTGCAATAGGTATATTTTCTAATAAACTTTCAGCAAATATTTCTTCAACTAGAGAAATTTCATTTTCTTTTTTTAATTCAATATTTTCATATCCAAATTTTCCTAAATTACCATATAGTGAATCTTTATAATTAATAGTAAAAGCATCTGAAAAAACCGTTCCATGTGGAGTAATAACAATAATTGTATCAGGTTTCATATTTTTAATTTCATTTGCGATCTTTTCTATAGCATCTTTTGTTTTTTTAACAACTAAAACATCCTCTTTACCTATCATATCAATTATAATAGGGGGATGAGGCATAATGTAACCTGCTATTATTGACATATTCTCACTATCCTTTCATATATCCTTTCTTAATTAATTTTTCTATATGTTTACTTATTTTCGCGTCAATATCAATATCATACTTTTCTTCAAGCACAAACATCATGGAAATTGCAACTTGTGCAACATCTAGAAGTTCCATACTAATTTTATCATAAATTTCTTCATGTTCCATAATCACATCTTCGCCATTCATTCCTCTAAATTTTCCAATTACTTGAGCAAGTTCACCAGCTTCTTCCATTAATTTTAATGCTGTAGATTCTAAATTAGGTTCTAGATTGTTTAATTTTGGTAAACTTATGCTTTTATATTCTTTAGTCATATTTTCTCCTAACTTTTTTTATAAAACTCATACGAAGATCTATATAATGCACGTTCATAATATATATTTGATTTAATATTTAAATCCTTATATCCTTTATTAATTAAAACTTTCAAAATTGGTAACATTTGTTTACCATATCTTTTCATTGATGGTATTGGATAAACTCCAGGCCAAGCATTGCAGCTTACTACAGTTCGTCTATTATCGGTACACACTAGTTTTTCTACTTCACCATATATTTTATCATTTTCATTAAACACATATTGATCAAGTGTCCCAGTTGGAATTCCTTCAATTGCTTTCACTTGCGGAGGATATTTTTCAAAATCATATGGATCTGCAGTAATATCTAAAATAACTGCATCCTTTTTTAAAATGCCAATCATTTCATTATTAATTATAAATTCAGAGGTGTCTCTTCTTGTAGATGCATCAACAATAATATCTAAACTTTTCAATTCATTTTCAAATAATTCCATATTGCTAGTAATACTTCTATTCAAAAAAATAATTCTCATACCAAAATAAGCCTCTTTGAATTCTTTTAGTCTCATATTTGATAACTCTTTAAAAGCTTTTGCAACATTTAATCCTACATTACCCATTCCAATTATTCCAACATTAACAGTTCTTGGAATAAATTTATTCTTAAACTTTTTTTCTAATTCATTAAGTGCACTGTTCGCACCATTAAAAGCTGTAAAATATGCATTAACAACTATACGCTTATTATCATCATCCAACATTGTATCCATTGAAAATGAAATAATCCCAAATTTTTTTAATAATAAATTTCTTCTTTCACGAGTAATATAATGTAACATTGAAATGAGAACGGCTCCACGCTTTAAATTTTTCAATTCATCATTTTCTGGTGCTCTTAGAACTATCACATAATCCATAGAAAAAACTTCTTTTCTTGATGCAAATTTTATATTTTTATTCGCATTGTAATAATCTTTTTCTGTAAACCCTATCTTAAATCCATAATCGAATTCAAGCCAAATATCAATATCAAACTCTTCTAACTTTTTAAAAAAATCAGGTAAAAAAGCACGTTTTTCATTAATTTCTTTAGCAATTCTTAAAAATCCAAAACTTTTTCTCATTTTCATCTCCTCGTATTATAACTAATTTAATTATATCATACATGAAAAGTTTTACAAAAAATAAAAAAGCACCGCATAAAACGGTGCATATTTCTCTATCTTTTTGAAAATTGTGGTGATTTTCTTGCTTTTTTCAAACCATATTTCTTTCTTTCTTTCATTCTTGCATCTCTTGTTAAGAAACCTTCAGCTTTTAAAGTAGGTCTTAACTCAGCATCAAATTGTAATAACGCTCTTGAAATACCATGTCTGATAGCTCCAGATTGTCCTTGAAAGCCACCACCTTTTACAGTTACAATAACATCAAATTTATCTAATGTATCAGTAATTTTAAGCGGTCTTTTTAAATCATTTATTAAAGTCTCGTAGTTAAAATACTCATCTACTTCTCTTTTATTAACTGTTATATTGCCTGTTCCTTCAATTAGTCTTACTCTCGCAACTGATTTTTTTCTTCTACCAGTTCCTAAATATTGAACTTTAGCCATTTATATGCCCTCCTTTTATAACTCAATTTTAATTGGATTTTGTGCTTCGTGTTGATGTTCATTTCCAGCATAAACTTTAAGTTTTTTACCCATTGCGTTTCCAAGTTTTGATTTTGGAAGCATGCCTTTAATAGATTTTTCCAATACTTTTTCAGGTTGATTTTCAAGCATATAGCCATATGATCTTTCTTTTAACCCACCCATGTAACCAGTATGCCATCTAAACATTTTATCAGCTTTTTTATTTCCAGTTAATCTAACTTTCTCAGCGTTTAAAACAATAACATAATCTCCAGTATCAACATATGGAGTGTAAGTTGGTTTATTTTTTCCAGTTAAAATTGGAGAAATTTTAGAAGACAATCTACCTAAAGTTTGACCTTCTGCATCAATAACGTACCAATTTCTTTTAACTTCTTCTTTCTTTGCCATAAAAGACTTCATTGTTACCTCCTAAATTTTTCATTTACTTTATATATTTACCTCCGGGAAAGGAATTATAATTATATTTTTACCTATTATAGTTTACCATATTTGTAACTTTTGTCAAGATTTTAAAAAAGTTATTTAATATTCAACTTTCTCTAAATAAAGACCATTTGCAGGTGCTGTAAATTTTGCTTTTTTTATATCTTTTTCATTAATAATTTTTTCTAATTCATCCGCTGTAATTAACCCTCTGCCAACATCTATAAGATTTCCAACAATAGTTCTAACCATTTTATATAAAAACCCATCTCCAATTATCACAATATCAATAAATGAATCTTTTTTTATAATAGTAATACTTTCTATCGTTCTAATAGTATTTTCTTTATTTACAGATTTTGCAACAAAACTTCTAAAATCTTTTTTGCCAATAATTTTCTTAGAAGCTTCAATCATTTTATCAATATCTAATTCATAGGGAAAGTGATAATAATAATTATTAAGAAACACATCTTTTTCAATACTATTATAAATTTTATATCTATATGTCTTTTTTTTAGCGCTAAACCTTGCATGAAATTCTTTATTAACTTCTTCAATATTTTTTATAAAAATATCATCCGCTAAATTTTTATTTAAAATATACTTAAATTTCTCAAGTGGTATTTTTAAATCCATTTCAAAACTTGCAACCTGTCCAATGCTATGAACAAATTTATCAGTTCTTCCTGAACCATGTACTCTTATATTTTGATATGTTATTTTCTTAAATATTCTTTCAATTTCTTTTTGAACAGTTCTTTTATCATTTAATTTTTGCCATCCATAAAACTTGGATCCATCATACTCAATCGTCATTCTATAATTTTTCATATTACCAAACCATTTTAAAAGCAAATAAAAAAGCAACATATAAAATTAGAACAAAACTTCCAATTAAATCTTTTTTTGTATATTTTAAAACTTTCAATTGAGTTCTATTATCTCCACCTCTATAACATCTTGCTTCCATAGCCATAGCTAAGTCATCAGCTCTTTGAAATGCTGAAATGAATAATGGTACTAACAAAGGAATTAATCCTTTAGCTCTACTAATTATACTCCCGCTTTCAAAATCGGCGCCCCTAGCCATTTGTGCTTTCATAATCTTATCAGTCTCTTCTAAAAGAGTTGGAATAAATCTTAAAGAAATTGTCATCATCATAGCTAGTTCATGCGCTGGCAAACCAATTCTTTTAAATGGATTTAGAAGTTTTTCAATACCATCTGTAAGTTTTAATGGTGAAGTTGTTAAAGTTAAAAGTGATGTGCCTATAATCAGAAATACAAGTCTTATTGCCATAAAAAACCCTCTATATAAACCTTCATCAGTAATTTTAACTATTTTATATTGAAAAATTATTTTACCTGGAGTAAAAAAAACATTAATTACAAACGCAAATATAATAATCAACATTATTGGTTTTAATCCTTTTAAAATATATTTAACAGGAATTTTTGACATCTTTATTAAAAGTGCAATAAATAATGTAACAACACCATATCCAATAATATTTTCAACTGCAAATATTGAAATCATATATATGAAACTGGCAATTATTTTAAACCTTGGATCTAAATCATGTATAACAGATTCACTCGGGTAATATTGACCAACCGTAATATCTCTAATCATCACTATCACCTCTTAAATGTTTTAAAATAACATTTTTTGCTTCTTCAACATTTAAAACAGTTTCATTTATATTATAGCCTCTTAAATTAAGTTTATTAATCAATTCTGTAACCTGAGGAACTCCAAGACCAATATCCGTTAATAATTCATATTCTTTAAAAACAGAGCGTACATCACCATCTAGTACTTTCTTCCCTTTATCAAGAACTATAAGTCTATCAACTAAATTAGCTACTTCATCCATAGAATGTGAAATTAATAAAACTGTAACTTTTTTCTTTTTATTAAGCAATTTAATTTGTTTAAGTATTTCATCTCTAGCTTTTGGATCTAATCCTGCTGTTGGTTCATCAAGTATTAAAACTTCAGGATTCATTGCTAAAACTCCTGCAATGGCAACTCGCCTTTTTTGACCTCCACTTAATTCAAAAGGAGAAACTTGATTAAGCTTTTCAAAATCAAGCCCTACAAGTTTCATTGATTCTCTTACTCTAATATCTATTTCATCAGCTTTTAAATTTAAATTTTTAGGACCAAATGCAATATCCTTATAAACAGTTTCCTCAAAAAGTTGATATTCTGGATATTGAAATACTAAACCAACTTTTTTTCTTATATCACTTTTTTTAACCTTTTTATCGGTTAAATCAATATCGTTAATAAATATTTTACCTTTTGATGGTTTATAAAGACCATTAATAGTTTGAATTAAAGTTGATTTTCCAGACCCTGTATGTCCAATAATTCCAACAAATTCTCCGTTTTCAACATCAAAACTAATATTATTAACTGCAATAGTTTCAAAAGGCATTCCTTCATCATATATATAACTTAAATTTTCTATTTTAATTGACATAATTTTTCCACCATTTCATCAATCTTAATAATATCGTCGTCTATGTTTATACCTTCTTCTTTTAGCATATGCGCAAGCAAAGTAACTTGAGGTACATCCAAACCAAGATTTCTTACATCTTTTACTCTTGAAAATATCTCTTTTGGCGTTCCTTCCATTATTTTTTTACCCTGATCCATAACAATAATTCTATCTGCATCAACCGCTTCATCCATAAAATGAGTAATATGAACAATTGTAATTTTCTCTTCTTTATTAAGTTTATGAATTGTTCTCATCACATCTTTTCTTCCTACTGGGTCTAACATTGCTGTAGGTTCATCAAGAATTATACATTTAGGGTGCATTGCCAAGATACCTGCAATAGCAACTCTTTGCTTTTGCCCTCCTGATAAGGAAGTAGTAGGTTTTTGAATATAATCAAACATCCCTACTGTTTTAAGTGATTTATCAACTCTTTTTCTTATTTCTCTTCTTTCAATTGCCAAATTTTCCGGACCAAAAGCTACATCATCTTCAACAATTGTTGCAACAATCTGATTATCTGGATTTTGGAAAATCATTCCTGCTGATTTTCTGATTTCCCAAATAAGATCTTCATCTGCTGTATCCATTTTATTAACATAAATTTTTCCTGAATTCGGAAGATATATACCATTAAATAATTTAGCAAGTGTAGACTTTCCAGAACCGTTATGTCCTATAATTACTACAAATTCACCATCTTTAATTTTTATATCCATGTTTTCTAATTTAAAACTACCATCTTCATATTCAAAATTTAATTTATCTGTTTTTATCATAATATCCCTACTTTATACTTATTTATTAAGTTCCAACTTTTAGAACTTAATAAATAAATTTAAAAGGAGCTAAAATTTTAGCTCCAAATAATTATACTAATTCTAATATACTCATTTCACTATTATCTCCACGACGAGGTTCTAATTTTAAAATTCTTGTATATCCACCATTTCTTTCAGAATAGTTTACTGCAATTTCAGTAAATAATTTATTTAATACTTCTTTGTCATTAATATCTTTTGCAATTTTTCTTCTAGTATTAAAGTTATCTTCTTTAGCAACGGTAATAAGTTTTTCAGCAAATCTTCTTGCTTCTTTTGCCTTAGCTTGTGTAGTTGTAATTCTGCCATTTTTGAATAACGCTATCGATAAACTTCTCAACGTAGCTATTCTATGTGAAGAATCGCGACCAATTCTGCCATACTTAGCCATATTTTCCCTCCTTTGCTAATCTTGCTTAATTTTCAAATTTAATTGAAATTCAATCAATTTTTGTTTAATCTCTTTAAGAGATTTTTTTCCAAGATTTCTGATATTCATCAAACCATCTTCAGACTTGCTTAACAAATCACCAACAGTGTTAACACCAGCTCTTTTTAAACAATTATAAGAGCGAACAGAGAAATCAAGTTCTTCGATAGTCATATCGTAAACTTCATCTTCCTCTTCAGCTACTTCTTCTTCAATGATTTCAACATTATTGATTTCATCTGTTAAATTAATAAACAAATTTAAATGCCCTGATAATATTTCAGCAGCTAATGAAATTGATTGCTCTGGAAGTATCGAACCATCAGTCCATACTTCTAAAATCAATTTATCGTAATCTTCTTTTTGACCAACTCTAGTATTTGATACATTATAGTTTACTTTACTAACCGGAGTAAATAATGAATCTACAGGAATTACACCAATTGGTAATCCTGGCTCTTTATTATCTTCAGCAGAAACGTAACCTCTACCTCTTACTAAACCAATCTCCATATTGAAAGTTGAATTTTCCTCCAAAGTTGCAATATGCAAATCAGTATTTAAAATTTCAACATCAATATCAGAAATAATATCACCAGCAGTAATTTCTCCTGGTTCAGACATTTCAATTCTCAATATTTTTTCTTCATCACTTGAATTTATTTTAGCCGATAAATTTTTCAAATTTAATATGATATCTACAACATCTTCTTTTACACCATTTACTGTTGTAAATTCGTGAAGTACAGTATCAATTTTAATCCATTTAACAGCAGTTCCAGGTAATGATGATAGCATAAGTCTTCTTAAACTATTCCCTAAAGTAATACCGTAGCCTCTCTCAAGAGGCTCCACTACAAACTTACCATATCTACCTTCATCATCTTTCTCTAAACACTCAAATTTTGGTTTTTCAAATTCTATCACTATTAATAAACCTCCCTACAATATAACTGAGGGATAAACCCTTTTTCTACTTAGAATAAAGTTCGACAATTAAATGTTCTGCAATTGGTAAATCAATGTCAGCTTTTGTTGGTTCAGCAACAATTTCACCAGCAAATTTTTCTTTATCAACTTTAACCCAACTAGGTGTGCTTACAGATGCTTCCAAAATACTTTTAATTTTTTCAGATTTTCTACTTTTTTCTTTAATTGTTAACACATCTCCAACTTTTAAAGTCATTGAAGGAATAGTTGCTTTCCCATCATTTAATAAAAAATGTCCGTGATTAACTAACTGTCTAGCTTCTTTTCTTGAACTAGCAAAGCCTAATCTGAAGATAACATTATCTAATCTTAATTCTAATAAACGTAAGAAGTTTTCGCCTGTTACGCCTTTAACTTTTTCTGCTTCTTCAAAGATTGATTTAAATTGTTTTTCCAACAATCCATAAAATCTTTTAACTTTTTGTTTTTCTCTTAATTGAATACCGTAGTTTGACAATTTAGTTCTACCTGTACCGTGCATACCTGGTGCAGTAGCTTTTCTATTTAAAGCACATTTATCGCTATAACATCTTTCGCCTTTTAAAAATAACTTTTGTCCTTCTCTACGGCATAATCGACACGATGGTCCTGTATATCTTGCCATTAATTACACCTCCTGATTTTTATTATGGTCTTCTTCTCTTAGGTGGTCTACACCCATTATGAGCATGTGGAGTTACATCTTTGATAGACTTAACATCTAGCCCAGCAGCCTTTAATGATCTTAATGCTGCTTCTCTACCAGAGCCTGGTCCTTTTACAAATACGTCCACAGTTTTTAATCCATGATATTTTGCTTTTTCAACAGCTTGTTCAGCAGCTAATTGAGCCGCAAATGCAGTTGATTTTCTTGAACCTTTGAAACCTGCTGTTCCAGAACTTGCCCAAGCGATTGTACCGCCTTGCATATCAGTTAAAGTAACAATAGTATTATTAAAAGTTGCTTTAATATGAGCTTGTCCACGTTCAATATTCTTTTTAGTACGCTTTGCTCTACGTACTTTTCTTTTAGTTTTAGCCATGTTCAACCTCCTTACTTAATCAGTCCTTTATTAGGTCCTTTTCTTGTTCTTGCATTTGTTTTAGTTCTCTGTCCTCTTAAAGGTAATCTGCTTCTATGTCTGATTCCTCTATAACAGTTAATATCTTTTAATCTTTTAATATTTTGTCCAACTTCTCTACGTAAATCTCCTTCAACCATATAGTCGTTTTCAATAACTTTTCTTAAGTCACTTACTTCACCCTCAGTCAAATCGTTTACTCTAGTATCCGGATTAATATTTACTTTTTCTAAAATAACATTTGCAGTTGATCTTCCTATACCAAAAATATAAGTTAAACCAATTTCAACTCTTTTCTTACGTGGTAAATCGATACCAGCAATTCTTGCCATTTTACACCTCCTACAGTTTAATTTTTATATTAAACAGCCACGTTTATTAACCTTGTCTTTGCTTGTGTTTTGGATTCTCACAAATTACCATTACTCTACCTTTACGTCTGATAACTTTACATTTATCACACATAGGTTTTACAGATGGTCTAACTTTCATCGTTATACCTCCTTAATTTTTAATGCCTCGCCATATAATTCTGCCTTTATCTAAATCATAAGGTGATAACTCTACAGTCACTTTATCTCCTGGTAAAATCTTAATATAATTCATTCTAAGTTTTCCAGAAATATGACCAAGTACTATATGTCCATTTTCAAGTTCCACCTTAAATTTTGTATTTGGTAATGCTTCAACAACCGTACCAACAACTTCAATCGCTTCTTGTTTCGCCATTAAATTATTACCTCCTTATTTTGTATCACTTAATCTGAGTTTAATTATTTCCTGGTTAATCATAAAATCACTTATTTTTTTACTATTGTTAAGCACTTCTTGAATAACAGCGCTTACTTTATTAATAATCTGTAAATGTTTTATATTTTTAACTTTGGGATTGTTAACTTTTCTCAAATCACCATCAACTAATTTTACATGTTTATCATTAACAACCTCAGTCACAATAAAAATATAATTTTTATCTCTTCCTTTGATTGATTTAACATATTGTCCTACCGTTACTTTTGAGGTATCATTCATATTAACCACCTTATACCATTGTCAATATTTCAGGTTCTCCATCAGTAATAGCAATCGTGTTCTCATAATGCGCTGAATAACTACCGTCTATAGTTACAACAGTCCATTTATCAGCTAATGTTTTTACTTCGAACGATCCCATGTTTACCATTGGTTCAATAGCCAACACCATACCTTTTTGAAGTCTTGGACCACGTCCAGGTCTACCAAAATTTGGTATTTGTGGTGGTTCATGCAAATTTCTTCCAACGCCGTGACCAACATAATCTCTCACAATTGAAAAACCATTTTTCTCACAATGTTCTTGAATAGCATGTGAAATATCCGAAAGTCTATAACCAACTTTTGCAAATTTCAATCCTTCAAAGAAACTCTCTCTAGTTACATCAATTAATTTTTGTGTTTCATCAGAAACTTTTCCAATCGCATGTGTTCTAGCAGCATCTCCGTAAAAGCCATCTATATAAGAACCAAGATCCACACTTACAATATCGCCTTCTTTAACGATTCTATGTTTCGAAGGAATTCCATGAACAACTTCGTCATTCACTGAAACACAATTGTTTCCTGGAAAACCACCATAACCTTTAAATCCTAATTTAGCGCCATGTTTTAAAATCACTTGACTAGCAATTTGATCTATTTCATAAGTACTCATGCCAGCTTTAATATTATTTTTAATCGCTTCATGAGCTAAACCCACGATTTTACCAGCTTTTCTTAATTTTTCAATTTCCAACTCAGATTTAATTATAATCATTATTCCACTTCCTTAACAATTTGATTGAAAACATCATCTATACTTTGTTCTCCATCAATTATTTTTAGAACATCACGATTCGTGTAATACTCAACAAGTGGTGTTGTTTGTTCGATATATACATTTATTCTATTTCTAACAACATCCTCATTATCATCAGATCTCTGATATAACTCACCATTACATAAGTCACAAACATCTGATTTTTTTGGTTTATTAAAATCAACATGATATGTAGCACCACATTCTTTACAGATTCTTCTTCCTGTAATTCTAGTAACTAATAAATCAAGATTAACTTTTATTTTAACTACAGCATCAAGCTTCATATTACTGTTAATTAACATTTCATCAAGTGCCATAGCTTGTTCCAAAGTTCTTGGAAAACCATCTAATAAAAATCCGTTTTTAGTGTCATCTTGAATAATTCTATCTCTAACAATATCCATAACAAGACCATCTGGAACAAGTTCACCATTATCAATATATTTCTTAGCAAGTATACCTAATTCAGTATTATTTACTATATTAGCTCTAAATATATCTCCAGTTGAAATATGTGGTATATTATATTTTTTAGCAATTTTTCCTGCCTGCGTACCTTTACCAGCACCAGGAGGCCCTAAAAGTATTAATCTCACATTTTCCCTCCTATTAATCTAAGAAACCTTTATAATGTCTCATCATCATTTGGGCTTCAATTTGTTTAGTAGTTTCTAATGAAACACCAACCGCAATTAATAATGAAGTTCCGCCAAATCTTATTTGTAAAGAACCAAGTGCCAAAATAATATTTGGTAAAATAGCAATCGCAGCTAAGAAAACTGCACCAGCTAAAGTAATTCTTGTTAATGTTCTACTTAAATAATCAGATGTTGGTCTTCCAGGTCTTATTCCTGGAATATATCCTCCATTTTGTTTCATATTATTAGAAACTTCAATTGGATTGAATGTAACTGATGTATAGAAATATGTGAAGAATATAATTAATATTGCATAAAGTACATTATACAAAATTGTTTGTACACCCATATAATTCTTAATCCAGAAATAGAATCCACTTTGTGGCCAAAACTGGGCAATTGTTATGGGGAACATTAATAGTGACATCGCAAATATTACCGGAATAACACCTGCTTGATTCACTTTTAATGGAATATGAGTGCTTTGTCCACCATACATTTTTCTTCCAACAACTCTTTTAGCATATTGAACAGGGATTTTTCTTTTTCCTTCTTGGATATATATTACTGCAACAATTACTATTACAGCAATCACTAAAAACACCAATAAATTCAATATATTTACGTCACCTGTTTGAATTTTTTGAACAGTACTTATTATTCCGCCAGGCAATCTTGAAATAATACCTGCGAATATAAATAATGAAATTCCATTTCCAATTCCATTTTCAGTAATTTTTTCACCTAAGTACATTAAAAATGCAACACCTGCAGTTAAAGTTAAAACAGAAACAACTATTGATAACGTTCCTGGATTAACAAAAGCATTTCTGAAAATCCCAACACTATATCCAAATCCTTGAATAAGTGCTAAAACAACAGTTCCATATCTTGTATATCTAGCCATTTTCTTTCTTCCAACTTCGCCCTCTTTAGCTAAAGCTTCTAACGAAGGAATTGCAATTTGCAATAAATTCATTATGATTGAAGCTGTAATATAAGGTGATATTCCCAAAGCAAATATCGTGAAATTTTTAAAAGATCCTCCAGACATTAAGTTGAAAAAGCCAATTAATCCATCTCCGCTGTTTGAAAATAACTCAGCTAATTTTGTTTTATCAATTCCTGGTACAGGTATTGTTGCGCCTAATCTGAATATAACAATCATCATCATAGTATATATTAATCTTTTTCTTAAATCAGGTATTTTCCAAGCATTTCTTAATGTAGTAAGCAAATTAAATCACCTCTGCCTTTCCACCTGCTGCTTCAATAATTTGAATCGCAGATTTTGAGAATTTATTTGCTTTAACAGTAATTTTTTTAGTTAATTCACCATCACCTAAAATTTTAACACCGTCATTTAATTTTTTAATCATTCCCTCTTCTAATAATAATTCTGGTGTTATAACATCACCATCATCATATGCTTCTAAAGCTTGAACATTTAAGATTGAATAATTTTTTCTGAATTTATTTGTAAAACCAACTTTTCCAAGTCTTTTGAATAATGGAGTTTGTCCACCTTCAAAACCAGGTCTTGTTCCACCACCAGATCTAGAGTTTTGACCATTTTCACCTCGACCTGCAGTTTTTCTTAAACCAGATCCAGGACCACGTCCAACTCTTTTTCTTTTCTTTGTTGAACCTTCAGCTGGGCTTAATTCATGTAATCTCATGATTTCACCTCCTTATATTTCTTCAACTTCTACTAAATAGTCTACTACTCTAACCATACCTCTCATTTGAGGGTTGTCTTTCTTTTCAACTACTTGTCTAATCTTCTTTAAACCTAAAGCTTTTAAAGTTTTTCTTTTCTTTGGTTTTTCTCCAATTGGACTTTTTATCAATTTTATTCTAATTTTGTCAGCCAAGAAAATTCCTCCTAACCTAGAATTTCTTCTTTAGAAATACCTCTAAGATTTGCAACCTCTTCGATAGTTCTTAATCTGCTTAATCCTTCAACTGTAGCTCTAACTAAGTTACCCGGATTATTACTTCCTAATGATTTTGCTCTAATATCTTGTATTCCAGCTAATTCTAAAACCGAACGAACAGGACCCCCAGCGATAACTCCAGTACCTTGAGATGATTTCATCATAAATACTTTGCTAGCACCAAACGCACCTTTAACGTCATGAGGTATTGTTGTTTCCACTCTTGACACTGACATCAAATTGTTTTGAGCATCTTGAACCGCTTTTTTAATAGCAGCAGGTACTTCTAAAGCCTTACCTGTTCCTATTCCAACATGTCCATTATGGTCTCCAACAACTACTAAAGCAGAAAATCTAATATTTCTACCACCTTTCACAACTTTAGTAACTCTTCTAATATCTATTACCTGTTCTTCGAGGTCTAAGTTTTTAGCATCTATAAATTCACGACGCATGCAAGTACCTCCTTATTAAAATACTAATCCGCTTTCTCTAGCAGCTTCTGCTAAAGCTTTTACTCTTCCATGATACTTATATCCTGCTCTATCAAAAACAACTGTTGTTATTCCTTTTTCTAAAGCTCTCTCTGCAACAAGTTTCCCTATTACAGATGCAGTAGCAACATTTCCTGTATGACTAAATTGTGATTTAACCGCTTCTTCTAATGAAGATGCTGAAACAATTGTCTTGCCAGAAACATCATCTATAATCTGAGCATAAGTATTATTTAAACTTCTAAAAACATTTAATCTAGGTCTATCTTGAGTACCGAATACTTTAGCTCTTACTCTTTTTTGTCTAGATTTACGTGCATCACGTTTACTAACTTTTGAAGCCATAAATAATCACTCCCTTCCTACTAATTTGCTAACTTACCTTCTTTTCTTCTAATGTGTTCATTTTCATATTTAATACCTTTGCCTTTATAAGGCTCAGGTTTTCTCCATGCTCTTATTTTTGCAGCGTAGTTACCTACTAACTGTTTATTAATACCTTTAACAATTATAGTTGTATTTTCTGGACATTCTGTTGTTATTCCATCAGGATCTATCATAATAACTTGATGAGAAAACCCTAAACTAAGTTCTAATTTAGAACCTTGTTTCTTTGCACGATATCCAACACCATTAATTAACAATTTTTTTTCATAACCATTAGTAACACCTTCAACCATATTTGCAATTAAGCTTCTAGTTAAACCGTGTAATGATCTAGATGTTTTAGTGTCATCAGGTCTTTCAACTATAATGTTACCGTCCTCTTCTTTGATAGTAAGTGTGTTATTAAATGTATCAGTTAACTCACCCATTTTACCTTTTACTACTAAAGTATTTCCTTCTTTAATAGTAACAGTTACACCATCAAGAATTTTAACAGGCATTTTTCCTATTCTAGACATTGTATACCTCCTACTAAATCTTTGTTACCAAACGTAACAAATTACTTCTCCACCAACGCCTAATTCTCTAGCTTTTCTATCTACTATTAAACCAGAAGATGTAGAAATAATCGCGATTCCTAATCCACCTAAAACTTTAGGTACTTCGTCTTTTTTTGCATAAATTCTTAATCCTGGTTTTGAAATTCTTTTTAAACCAGAAATTACTTTTTTATCATTTGCATATTTTAAAGTTAAACGCAATACACCTTGAAATTCATCTTCGATAAAATCTACATTACTTACAAAACCTTCATCTAAAAGTATTTTTGCAAGATTTTTTTTCATTTTTGAAGATGGAATATCAACTGTTTCGTGATTAACTGCATTTGAATTTCTAATACGTGTTAACATATCTGCTATCGGATCTGTTGTTATACTCATTAGAAAATACCTCCTCTCAAACCGTTGTCTACCAACTTGCTTTTCTTACACCAGGGATTTGACCTTTATGAGCTAATTCTCTAAAACAAATACGACATACACCGAATTTTTTTAAATAGCCATGTGGTCTACCACATATTGAACATCTATTATATTCTCTAGTTGAGTACTTTTGTTTTCTTTGTTGCTTAATTTTTAAAGACTTTTTAGCCACAACTACACCTCCTATTTAGCGAATGGCATTCCGAATAAACTTAATAATTTTTTTGCCTCTTCATCACTTTTTGCAGAAGTTACAATTGTAATATTCATGCCTCTGATAGCTTCAACGTCATCATAAGTAATTTCAGGAAATAACAATTGCTCTTTTAATCCCAAAGAATAGTTTCCTCTACCGTCAAAAGCATTTGCTTTTACACCTTTAAAGTCTCTTACTCTAGGTAGTGCAATTGTAATAAGTTTATCAAGGAACTCATACATTCTTTCATTTCTTAAAGTAACTTTAGCACCAATTTGCATACCTTCTCTAAGTTTAAAGTTTGCAATTGATTTTTTAGCTTCCATTACAACTGGAGCTTGACCAGTTATTTTTCTAATTTCTTCAACTGCGTTTTTTATAACATTTTTATTTTCTTTAGCTTCTCCTAAACCCATGTTTACAACAATTTTTTCGATTTTAGGAATCTGCATAACACTTTCATATTTAAATTCTTCAATTAACTGTGCTTTAATTTCAGAATTAAATTTTTCTTTAAATCTTGCCATAATTAATTACCTCCTTTCAATTAGTAATTAATCTAATACTTCGCCTGATTTTACTGAAACTCTTACTTTAGTTCCATCTTCTAATATATCATGCTTCACTCTTGTTCCTGTCTTACTCTTAGGATCATAAAGCATAACGTTAGATACATTAATCGAAGCTTCCTGGTGAACTCGTCCACCTTGCTGCATTTGTCTTGATGGTTTAACATGCTTTGTAATCATGTTTACACCTTCAACAATAACTCTATTTTTTTTAGGGAAAGATTGTAAAACTTTACCTTTTTTACCTTTATCTACCCCAGAAATTACTACAACCATATCATCTTTCTTAACGTGCATTTATTTCACCTCCTGCTATAATACTTCAGGTGCTAAAGAAACAATTTTCATAAATTTATTATCTCTTAACTCTCTTGCAACAGGCCCAAATATTCTTGTTCCTACAGGAGCGTTATTATCATCAATGATTACTGCCGCATTATCATCAAATTTTAAATAAATTCCATCATTTCTTTTAATTCCATATACAGTTCTTACAACAACAGCTTTTACAACATCACCTTTGCTAACAACTCCGCCTGGTGTTGCCTTTTTTACAGAAGCTACTATTATATCACCAATGTTCGCGTATCGTCTTCTTGATCCGCCTAAAACCTTTATAGTTTTAATTATCTTAGCACCAGAGTTATCAGCAACTTTTAAACTAGTTTCCTGTTGTATCATAATACTGACCTCCTATTTAACACTTTGCTTATTTAATAATCTCAGCAAGTCTCCATCTTTTTGTTTTACTTAATGGTCTTGTTTCAATAATTTTTACTTTATCGCCAATTTTAGCATCATTGTTTTCATCGTGAGCTTTAAATTTGTTGTGTTTTTTAACACGTTTACCATAAAGGTAATGTTTTTGAGTTCTCGCAATTTCAACAACGATTGTTTTATCCATTTTATCGCTTACTACCATACCGATTCTTTCTTTACGGTTATTTCTTTCCATGAACTAAACCTCCTCTACGCACTTATTCCGCGTTCTCTTAAGATTGTCTTAGCTCTTGCTATATCTATCTTAACAGCTTTAATAACCATAGGATTTTCTAATTGCCCAGTAGCTAACTGAAATCTTAAGTTAAATAATTCATTTTTAAATTCATCAATTTTGTGATTTAATTCTTCAGTAGTAAATTCTCTTAACTTACTTGCTTTCATTAACACCACCGCCTTCTTGCTCTTTTCTTGTAACAAACTTAGTTTTAATAGGTAATTTCGCAGCAGCTAATCTAAACGCTTTACGAGCATCCTCTTCAGGGACTCCACCTAATTCAAACATTATTCTATCTGGTTTAACTACAGCCACCCAATATTCAGGTGCACCTTTTCCTGCTCCCATTCGTGTTTCTGCAGGTCTTGCAGTAACCGGTTTATCAGGAAAAACATTTATCCATAATTTACCTTGTCTTTTCAAACTATTTCTAATTGCAACCCTCGCAGATTCAATTTGATTTGCAGTTATCCAATGTGGAGCTTGTGCAACTAATGCAAACTCACCTCTTGTAATAATATTACCTCGAGTAGCTCTACCTTTCATTCTGCCTCTATGAACTCTACGACGCTTAACCCTTTTTGGTTGTAACATCTTGGATTGCCTCCCTTCGTTTATTTATTTTCGTAATCTTTTCTGATTAGTTTTTTACCCTCACCAGGTTGTGCTAAAACTTCACCTTTATTGACCCAAACTTTTACGCCAATAATACCGTAAGTTGTATTTGCTTCAGCAAAACCATAATCAATATTCGCTCTTAATGTAGATAACGGTACATTTCCTTCAGTGTATTGCTCAACTCTAGCCATTTCAGCTCCATTAAGTCTTCCAGAAACCATTACTTTAAAACCTTTAGCTCCAAATCTCATAGCTCTTCCCATAGATTTTTTCATAGCTCTTCTAAAAGATACTCTTCTTTCTATAGAAGAAGCAATTTCTTCAGCAACTAATTGAGCATCTGTACTAACGTTTTTAACTTCAGAAATATCAACTTTAACAGTTCTTCCAGTTAACTTTTCTAAGTCTGATTTTAATGCTTTAATACTTGCTCCGCCTTTGCCAACTAGAATTCCTGGCTTAGCCGCAAAAATATTAACGCTAACTTGCTTTGAAGTAGCTCTATCAATATACATTCTTGTTATTCCAGCAATGTACATTTTATTTTTAATGAATTTTCTTATATCATAATCTTCTTTGATTAATTCAGGTACTTCTTTTCCTTCCGCATACCATCTAGAGTCCCAGTCTTTAATAACTCCAACTCTAAAGCCATGAGGATTAACCTTTTGCCCCATTAATTTACCTCCTTCTTTTTATTAATTTCTTTCTTTTACAACAACACCTAAATGGCTTGTTCTTTTTAATATAGGCTTAGCACGTCCCATAGCTCCAGCTCTGAATCTCTTCATTGTCGGTCCTTGGTTTGCATATACCTCAGAAACATATAAGTTTTCTAACTCCATATGATTATTATTTTCAGCATTAGCGGCAGCAGAATTTAATACTTTTAAAAGTAATTTTGCTCCTTTTCTAGTTGTAAATCTTAAAATGATTTGAGCTTCTTCTACGCTTTTTCCTCTAATTAAATCATTAATAGGTTTCATTTTCTTAGCAGAAGTTCTTACATTTTTTGCAATTGCTCTAGCTTCCATTCTTACCTCCTCTCAAAAGAAAGATTACTCTCCTGAGCTAACCTCATCTTTAAAATCATCCCACACCACAGATGATGATGCAGCTGATCCGCCTGATGTAGTTGCTTTTCCTTTAACTCCGTGTTGTCTGAATGTTCTTGTTTTCGAGAACTCTCCAAGTTTATGTCCAATCATGTCCTCAGTAACAAATACAGGGATATGTTTTTTACCATTGTGAACACCAATTGTATGTCCAACTAGTTGTGGATATATCATCGATGATCTAGACCAAGTTCTAAAAGGTCTTTTTTTACCTGATTTATTCATTTTTTCAATTTTCTTCAAGATACTTGGGTGTATATAAGGTTTCTTTGGCATCTTTGACCTCCTTTCAGATTATTTCTTTCTTCTCTTAACAATAAATTTATCTGATTGTTTACGTTTCTTTCTAGTTTTGAAGCCCATTGCTTTTTGCCCCCAAGGAGATACTGGTGAAGGTCTTCCAATTGGAGCACGACCTTCTCCACCACCGTGTGGGTGATCGTTTGGATTCATTACAGAACCTCTAACATGTGGTCTTCTTCCTAAGTGACGCTTTCTTCCAGCTTTTCCTATTACTACGTTGTTATGTTCATCATTTCCAACACGTCCGATAGTAGCACGACATGCAGCTAATATCTTACGAACCTCGCCTGATGGTAATTTAATAATAACGTATTTGTTATCTTTACCAAGTAATACAGCTTCATTTCCAGCCGATCTTACTAGCTGTCCACCTTTACCGGGTTTCATTTCGATATTGTGAATCGGAGTTCCATCTGGAATATTTCTTAATTCCATTGCATTTCCAACTTCAATATCTACTTTTGCACCAGACATAATTTTATCTCCAGTAAATAATTTCTTTGGACATATGATATATCTTTTTTCACCATCCGCATAGTGAATAAGTGCAATATTTGCTGATCTGTTTGGATCATATTCAACTGCAGCTACAGTTCCAACTACACCATCTTTGTTTCTTTTAAAATCAATAATTCTATATTTCTTCTTCGCTCCTCCGCCTCTGTGACGAACAGTAATCTTACCTTGATTATTTCTTCCTGAAAACTTGTTCATTGCAACTACCAATGATTTCTCAGGTCTTTTATCCGAAACTTTTTCATTTTTGTTTACTGTCATAAAACGACGGCCAGCTGAAGTAGGTCTAAAACTTTTAATTGCCATTATATTTACCTCCTCTTCCGTTTATTAAGCCATTCCTTCGAAAAGCTCGATTTTACTTCCTGGAGCTAATTTTACAATAGCTTTCTTCCAGTTAGGTCTTTTACCTTCATTTTTACCCATTCGCTTAACTTTTCCTTTTACTATTAATGTGTTAACACTAACAACTTCAACTTTGAAAAGTTCTTCGATTGCTTTTTTTACTTCTGTTTTGTTTACGTCTCTTCTTACTTTGAAAGTATACTTATTTTCTTCCATGTTAGCCATACTTGCTTCAGTAACAATTGGTTTAATGATAATATCATATGATGTTTTCATTAAGCGTACACCTCCTCAAGTTTGTCAATTGCGCCTTTAGTAATTACTACTTCATCATGATTTAATAAATCATAAACATTTAGCATTCCAATATAAGTAACTTTTACTTTTGGAATATTATTAGCTGATAATATAACATTTTCGTTTTTATCTGCTAATACAATTAGCGTCTTAGTAATATCTTTTGTTGTATTCTTTTCAGATACATTAACTAATACGTTAATCATATCTTTTGTTTTAGGTGCATCTAAGTTTAATTCATTTAATATGATAAATTCATTATCTTTAACTTTTCCACTTAATGCTGATTTCATTCCTAAAACTTTCACTTTCTTTGGTAACTTGTAGCTATAATCTCTTGGTTTTGGTGCAAATATAACTCCACCACCTCTGTTAATTGGTGACTTTAAAGAACCTTGTCTAGCTCTACCTGTTCCTTTTTGTCTAAAAGGCTTTGATGTAGTACCAGTAACTTCAGCTCTAGTTTGTGCAGATTGAGTACCTTGTCTTTGGTTTGCTAAGTAATTCTTAACAACCTCATGAAGTACACTCATATTTGGCTCAATACCGAAAATACTTTCATTTAATTCTATACTGTCAACTGTTTCTCCTGAAACATTTAAAATATCTAATTTAGGCATTTTTGACCTCCTCCCTATTTAGATTCTTTTGATACTGTAATACGTACTAATCCTTTTTTAGGACCAGGTACAGCACCTTTAAGTAAAAGTAAGTTTCTTTCAACATCAACTTTTACTACTTCTAAATTTTTAACTGTAACTTGCTCATGTCCCATTCTACCAGCCATTTTCATACCTTTAATAACTCTTCCTGGATATGAAGCTTGACCAATTGAACCTGGACGTCTATGGTAATGTGAACCGTGTGTTTCAGGTCCTCTTGACTGATTCCATCTCTTAATTGGGCCAGCAGTTCCTTTACCTTTTGATGTACCAGTTACATTAACTTTTAACGCATTGTCTAAAACATCAACTTTGATAACTTGTCCTAAAGTATATTCACTAACGTCTTCAACTCTGAACTCAACAAGATGTCTTTTTACATTTACATCAGCTTTTGCAAAGTGACCTTTTTTCGGTTTAGTAGCTCTATGTTCTTTCATATCGCCAAAACCAACTTGTATAGCATTGTATCCGTCTGTTTCAACAGTTTTGATTTGAACAACGTATATCGGTCCAGCTTCAACAACTGTTGTAGGGATAACTCTTCCATCTTCATTGAAGACTTGAGTCATACCAATTTTTCTTCCTAAAATGCTTTTCATTAAGCACCTCCTAATAATTTTGCATTGGATTACATAATGTAATCTTACTAAAATCCTTAGGCTTATAAATAAACCATGTTTTTAGTATTTCCTATAATTTGATTTCTATATCTACTCCAGCTGGTAAATTCAATCTCATCAATGAATCTACAGTCTTTTGAGTAGGATTAGTAATATCAATCAATCTTTTGTGTGTTCTTCTTTCGAATTGCTCTCTAGAAGTTTTGTTAATGTGAGTTGATCTTAGAATCGTAATTATTTCTTTTTTAGTTGGTAGTGGAATCGGTCCAGCTACCTCAGCTCCAGTTTGAGTAACAGATTCAACTATTCTTGAAGCAGAATTGTCTAATAACTGATGATCAAAAGCTTTTAATTTAATTCTAATTTTTTGTCCTTTACTTGCCATTTTTTCCCTCCTTTTCAAATCGTAATTTAAACACGCCTACGATTCAAGCTCAGCACACAGTACCTGGTGTTCAAATATTGTGCTAAACCTACGCCCGTTTCTAGAACGGACAATTCTCGATAGAAACACCAAGAAACTCTAGTTTCTTGCAACCTCCTATCTCATCGCGTAAAGCAGTGAAACACATACTTGAACATTATACTTCATATTTTATTAAATTGCAATAGTTTTTTTATTATTTTTTTACTATAAAAACAAGAAAAAGAAAGTCCTGTGAAGAACTTCCTTTCAATTAATTTTAATATCTTAACTACGATACTCTGCATTTATTTTTACATAATCATATGTTAAATCACATCCCCATGATTTCGCATTAAATTTTCCATCATTCATATTAACTTTAATTTCAATTTCAGAATCTGATAATATTTTTGAAGCTACTTTTTCGTTAAATACTAAAGGCTCACCATTTTTCATTAACTCTATTTCACCAAAACTACTTTTAAAAATTAAACCAACTCTATTAGGATCCATCTGAGCTCCAGAAGCGCCAAGTGAACTTAACACCCTTCCCCAATTTGCATCTTCTCCAAAGAAAGCAGATTTTACAAGACTTGAAGTAATTATTGCTTTCGCAAGAATTTTTGCATCTTTTAAACTTTTTGCATTAATCAAATCAACTTTTAATAATTTAGTAGCACCTTCACCATCTCTAGCTATCTCAATTGCTAAAAACTCAGCCAATTCATATAATGCATTTAAAAATTTCTTATAATCATCATTTTTCTCTTCTATTAAAGAATGTTTTGCATTTTGATTACTCAGAAGTATGACCATATCATTTGTTGAAGTATCACCATCCACAGAAATCATATTGTAAGTTTTATCAACCACTTCCGAAAGTGCTTCTTGCATTAACTCTCTAGAAATATTGATATTAGTAATCATAAACCCTAGCATAGTTGCCATATTAGGATGTATCATCCCTGATCCTTTCCCCATTCCATTAATAATAATTTCTTCATCTTCAATAAAAAATGAAATATTTCCTTTTTTTTCAAAAGTATCGGTAGTCATTATTCCTTTAGGAACTTTATTTAAATTTTCTTCTGACAGTGTATTTTTTAATTTTGAAATTCCGTTTTCAATTTTCTCCATAGGTAATTTTACACCAATTACACCTGTAGAAGAAACAAGAACAGAATCTGAATTAATTTTCAATTGCTCTGAAATCAAATCACACATTCTATTCCCATCTTTTATTCCTTGATTCCCGGTTACTGCATTTGCATTTCCTGAATTTACAATAATCGCTTGAATAGAATTTTTAATTTTTTCTCTACTTATAATAACAGGAGCAGCCACCGTTTTATTTGTTGTAAACGACCCCGCTGCAATACACGGAGTTTCCGAATAAATGACAGCAAGATCTAAATTTTTGTATTTTATTCCTGAATGAATACTATTTCCTATAAATCCATTTATTGTTTTTAAATAGTTATTAATCATACTTTTCTCTCCTTAAATATAATATAAATCGAAATCAATTCCTTTTTTCTCATCAATCCCATACATAATGTTCATATTTTGAATCGCTTGTGAAGCCGCACCTTTCATTAAATTATCAATTGCCGAATATAAAATTAAAGTTTTTGAAAACTCATCATAATAATATGAAATAAAAACTTTATTAGAACGATTTACATCCTTGGTAGAAGGAATGTGGTTTACGATTTCGATAAAATATTCGTTTTCATAACATTCAAAAAAAGCTTTTTCAATATCTTCCATTGTAACTTGATCTTTTAAACTAACATAAATCGTTGAATATATTCCTCTACTAGAAGGAACAATATGAGGACTAAACAACAAATCAATTTTATTTCCCGTTAATTGTCCTAGAATTTCTACAACTTCCGGACTATGACGATGAGATCCAGTTTTGTATGCATAAGTATTATCCTGAATTTCAGTAAAAAGAAAACTTTCATTTGCTTTTCTTCCTGCTCCACTTACTCCTGTTTTTGAGTCAGCAATAATTTTCCCTTTTAAAAAATTATTTTTTAAAATTGGATATAATGGCAAAATCATTGATGTAGGAAAACAACCTGGATTTGCAACATAATTTGATAATGAAATTTCATCTCTAAAAATTTCTGGCAATCCATAAACAAAGTCTTTAATCATACCTTTTGAAGTATGTTTAAATTCATACCAACTCTCATATATTTTTACATCTTTAATTCTATAGTCTCCTGATAAATCAATAATTTTTATTTTTTTTGAATATGCTCTTATTTTTTCAACATATTTCATACTTATTCCATGTGGCAAAGCTAAAAATATCAAATCTACAAATTCAAGTTTTTCCATTGCTTCTTCCTCATCTACAAGAATACCGTCAATTTTTCCTGAAAACTTTGGATAAATTTCTGAAAACAATTTTCCAGAAAATCTTTTTGAACTCATAAACACAATATCAACATCTGCATGTTTTTTTAATAGTGCTATTAATTGCATTCCACCATATCCAGTAGCACCGTAAATACCAACTTTCATATAATCACCCCTTAACATTTTGTATAATTATACACATAAATTACTAAATATGCAAATTATTTAGAATTATATTGCATATTAATACATTTTAGTGTATAATTATCGACAATTACTATAAATGGAGATGATCTTATGTATAAAAAAAAAGAAATGGTTAACAATTTAATTGAAGCATTACCGTATATAGAAAAATTTAGAAATAAAATTTTTGTTATCAAATATGGCGGTAGTATTATTGGAGATAATGTAAATAAAATTGCATTTGCTAAAGACATATCTCTACTAACACATTTAGGAATGAAAACAATTATAATTCACGGAGGTGGCAAACATATTAACAAACATCTTTTAGAAAAAGGAATTAAATCAACTTTTCACAAAGGTTATAGAATTACTGATTCAAATACAATAAACGAAGTTGAAATGGTTCTTTCAGGGCATCTTAACAAAGATATTACTTTGCTTCTTAATAATTTTGGAACTAAAGCAGTAGGTATCAACGGAAAAGATGCCGGACTCATAAAAAGCAAAAAGAAAATTATAGACGATGAAGTTGATATAGGTCACGTCGGAGAAATTATAAATATTAACACTGAATTTTTGGAGTTATTATTAGAAAAAAATTATATTCCCGTTATTTCTCCAATTGGATATGACAAAGAAGGAAACACTTATAATATTAATGCTGATGATGTTGCAAGTGAAATTGCAAATAGCATGAAAGCTGAAAAATTATTTCTAATAAGTGATATTAATGGTATATATACAGATTTAAATGATGAATCAACATTTATAAGCAGATTAAATATAAGCGAATCAAAAAAGCTAATTATAGATGGCTTAATCAACGGAGGTATGATTCCTAAAATGAATTCATGTATTAATTCCATTGAAAACGGTGTAAAAAGTGTTCACATTATTAATGGTAAAATAACACACAGTATTTTACTTGAAGTTTTTACCGATCAGGGAATCGGAACTATGATTGAGGAGTGTTAAAATGAGCTTAATGAAAACATATAAAAGATTTAACTTAAATTTTGTAGAAGGTAGTGGAGTTTTTCTTATTGAAAAAAATGGAGAAAAATATCTTGATTTTGTAGCTGGTGTTGCAGTAAATGTTCTGGGTCATTCAAATCCAGAAATTGTAAATGTTATTAAAAATCAAGCTTCAAAATTAATTCATATTTCAAATTTATATTATGATGATAATCAATTATCATTAGCCGATAAACTTGTTGGTCTTTCTGGCTTTTCATCTGTATTTTTTACAAATAGCGGAACTGAATCAATTGAAGGGGCATTAAAAATCGCTAAGAAATATGGTAAAAATAAAAGAAAAGATAAAATTATATATATGAATCAATCATTTCACGGAAGAACACTTGGCGCTCTTTCTGTAACAGGACAAGAAAAATATCAAAAAGATTTTACTCCTTTAATCAAAAATGTAATCCCTGTAAACTTTAACGATGTTGAGGATTTAAAAAATAAAATGAATAATGAAGTATCAGCTGTTATTGTTGAACCTATTCAAGGTGAAGGCGGAATAAATGAAATTAATAATGATTTTCTAAATGAAATAAGATCGTTATGCGATAAATATGATTCGCTTTTGATTTTTGATGAGGTTCAAGCTGGTGTTGGAAGAACTGGAAAGTTTTTTGCTTTTGAAAATTATAATATCAAACCTGATATTATCACCATGGCAAAAGGCCTTGGCGGCGGTGTTCCAATAGGAGCATTAATTGCAAATAAAAAAGCCGATGTTTTTACTTATTCAGATCACGGATGTACTTTTGGCGGAAATCCTCTTGTAACTGCTGTTGGAAATAAAATCGTAGATATCGTTAGTAATAAAGAATTTCTAGAAGAAGTTGTTACAAAAGGAGATTATTTAAAAATAAAACTTACTGAATTAAGTGGAAATTTCGATTTCGTAAAAAAAGTTAAAGGAAAAGGATTAATGATTGGCGTAGAAATAGATACAAGTAAAGTTGCTATAAAGAAAATTGTTGAAACTGCAATTACAAACAAACTTCTAATAATTGGTGCTGGTTCTAACACAATTCGTCTTGTTCCTCCGCTAACTGTAACTATTGAAGAAATAGATTTATTTATTAAATTATTCGAAAAAACGTTAAAAACATGTTATTAAACAAAAAAACTATCGTATAGCAATCAGATTACTATACGATAGTTTAAAGTTTTAATTATTCAATAATAGAAATAATAGATCCAGCGCCTACTGTTCTTCCACCTTCACGAATTGAGAATTTTACGTTTTCTTCAATTGCGATTGGTCCTATTAATTGGATTTCCATTTCTACGTTATCTCCAGGCATACACATTTCTACGCCTTCTGGCAAGTTTACTTCACCAGTGATATCTGTTGTTCTGAAATAAAATTGTGGTCTGTATCCGTCAAAGAATGGTGTATGTCTTCCGCCCTCTTCTTTTTTAAGTACATATACTTGTGCCATAAATTTTGTATGTGGGTGAATTGATCCAATTTTAGCTAATACTTGACCTCTTTGGATTTCTTCTCTTTTGATTCCTCTTAATAATAATCCTACGTTGTCTCCCGCTCTTCCTTCATCCAATAACTTCTTGAACATTTCAACGCCTGTTACTACTAACTGTCTTGTTTCTGGGTGTAATCCTACAAGCTCTACTGTATCTTGTACTTTTACTATTCCTCTTTCGATTCTTCCTGTAGCTACTGTTCCTCTTCCTTTGATTGAGAATACATCTTCTACTGGTAATAAGAAATCTTTATCTGTTTCTCTTACTGGTTCTGGTATATACGAGTCTAAAGTAGCTGCTAATTCCATTACTTTATCTCCCCATTCACTTGCTGGATCTTCTAATGCTAATAATGCTGATCCTCTTATGATTGGTGTTTCTTCTGAATCAAATCCGTACTCTTCTAATAATTCTTGTACTTCCATCTCTACTAATTCTAATAATTCTTCGTCGTCTACCATATCACATTTGTTTAAGAATATGATTAATGCTGGAACACCTACTTGTCTTGCTAACAAGATATGTTCTCTTGTTTGTGGCATTGGACCGTCTGCTGCTGATACTACCAAAATCGCTCCGTCCATTTGTGCTGCTCCTGTGATCATGTTTTTAACGTAATCAGCATGGCCTGGGCAATCTACGTGTGCGTAGTGTCTATTTTCTGTTTCATATTCTACGTGAGCAGACGAAATTGTGATTCCTCTTTCTCTTTCTTCTGGTGCTTTATCGATGTTTTCAAAATCAACTTTTTCACCTAATCCTGTTCTTACGTTTAATACTTTTGTTATTGCAGCTGTTAATGTAGTTTTACCGTGATCTACGTGTCCAATTGTTCCTACATTTACATGTGGTTTATTTCTTTGAAATGTTTCCTTTGCCATTTTAATTCCTCCTCTATTTTTCTTAATTAACTTCCAATATTTTTTCAGCAATTGAATTAGGCACTTTTTCGAAGTGACTAAATTGCATTACATAATTTCCTCTACCTTGTGATTTAGATCTTAAATCAGTTGCATATCCGAACATTTCAGATAATGGTACTTGAGCTCTAATGATTTGTGCACCATGAGCAGCTTCCATACCTTCAACTTTTCCTCTTCTAGAACTAATATCGCCCATAACATCACCCATATATTCTTCAGGTACTGTTACTTCAACAGCCATAAATGGCTCTAATAATATTGGATCTCCAGCTCTCATAGCTTTCTTAAATGCTGCAGCTGCAGCTAATTTAAAGGCCATTTCAGAAGAGTCAACATCATGAGACGAACCATCATATAATTCAAATTCAACGTCTACAACTTCATATCCACCTAAAACACCACATGACATTGAAGCGTGTAACGCTTGATCAACAACACCGATGTATTCTCTAGGTACTGTTCCACCTTTAACAGAATCAGTAAATTTATATCCTCCACCAACTTCCATAGGTTTAACATTAATTTTAATATGACCATATTGCCCACGTCCACCTGATTGTTTTTGATGTTTATGATCAATACTAACAGGTTTTTGAATAGTCTCTTTGTATGAAACTTGTGGCTTACCTATATTTGCTTCTATTTTAAACTCTCGAAGTAATCTATCTACAATTATTTCTAAATGCAATTCGCCCATTCCCGCGATTATTACTTGTCCAGTTTCTTTATCTGTATATGCTTTAAACGTTGGATCTTCTTGAGCAAGTTTTGCTAATGCAACACTCATTTTCTCTTGTCCAGCTCTAGTTTTAGGTTCAATTGCAACCTTAATAACTGGCTCTGGAAATTCCATTTTTTCTAAAACAACAACATTATTCATTTCACATAAAGTATGTCCAGTAGTTGTATACTTTAATCCAATTGCAGCTGCAATATCTCCAGAATAAACAGTTTCAATTTCTTCTCTTTTATTTGCATGCATTTGAAGTATACGTCCGATACGTTCTTTTTTCTTTTCGTTTGAGTTCAATACATATGAACCCGAATCTAATTGTCCAGAATACACTCTAAAGAAAGCTAATTTACCAACATATGGATCAGTCATAATCTTAAACGCTAAAGCAACAAAAGATTCTTCATCAGAAGCTTTAACAAATATTTCTTCTCCATTAGCGTCTACACCCTTAATAGGCTTAACATCCAAAGGAGATGGCATATAATCTATTACAGCATCTAACATTAACTGAACACCTTTGTTTTTATAAGCAGAACCACATAAAACAGGGACCATATCGTTTGCTATAGTAGCAACTCTAACGCCTTCTTTAATTTCCGCTTCAGTGAATTCTTCTCCTTCTAAGTATTTTTCCATAAGTTCATCATCAGTTTCAGCAACAGCTTCAATTAACTTAAGTCTATACTCGTCAGCTACTTCTTTATAGTCATCAGGAATCTCACGCAATTCCATCTCTGTTCCTAATTCATCTTTATAGTAAATTGCTTTCATAATAACTAAATCTATAATAGCTTCAAATGTCTCTTCAGCACCAATAGGAATCTGAACTGGAACAGGATTAGCTTTTAATCTATCAGCTATCATATTTACAACTCTAAAATAATCTGCACCAACAACGTCCATTTTATTAACAAATGCCATTCTTGGAACTTCATATTTATTAGCTTGTCTCCAAACAGTTTCTGACTGAGGCTCAACTCCACCTTTTGCACAGAAAACTGCAACAGATCCATCTAATACTTTTAACGATCTTTCTACTTCAACAGTAAAGTCAACGTGTCCAGGCGTATCTATAATATTTATTCTGTTTTCTTTCCAAACACATGTAGTAGCAGCAGAAGTAATTGTAATGCCTCTTTCCTGCTCTTGCTCCATCCAATCCATTTGTGAAGCTCCATCATGAGTTTCACCAATTTTGTGACTCTTACCACTATAATATAAAACTCTTTCCGTAGTAGTCGTTTTACCGGCATCAATGTGAGCCATAATACCAATATTTCTTGTTTTTTCTAAAGAATAGGCTCTAGCCATAATCTCCTCCTTAAAAATTTGTTCATATTACCAACGGTAATGAGCAAACGCTTTGTTAGCTTCTGCCATTCTGTGAATATCTTCTTTTTTCTTAACTGAAGCTCCAGTGTTATTAGCCGCATCCATTAACTCATTAGCTAATTTATCAGTAACTGTTCTTTCGCCTCTTTCTCTCATGTATCTTACTAACCATCTTAAACCTAAAGTTTGTCTACGTGATCCTCTAACTTCCATTGGCACTTGATAATTTGTTCCACCAACTCTTCTAGCTTTAACCTCTAAAACCGGCATAATGTTCTCTAACGCTTTTTCAAATACGTCTAAAGCAGATTCGCCTGTTTTTTCTTCAATTTTTTCAAATGCACCATAAACAATCTTTTGAGCAGTTCCTTTTCTTCCATCTAACATAACGTTATTAATAAGTTTAGTAACTCTAATATTGTTATATTTTGGCTCCAATAATGGCTGTCTTTTTTTAATATTCCCTTTTCTAGACACTTTCTTCCCTCCTTAAAAATAAATTAATCTCAACGGTACTCGACAGTTTCCTGTCGCAAGCAGCAATCTAATTTATTCAATATGCCCCATCATCAGATGAGGCATTTAATTTAAATAATAATTAAGCTTTTTTTGTTCCGTACTTAGATCTTCCTTGTTTTCTTTCATCAACGCCTGCAGTATCCAAAACACCTCTAATTACATGATATCTAACACCTGGCAAATCTTTTACTCTTCCACCACGGATTAAAACTATACTATGTTCCTGTAAGTTATGACCTTCTCCTGGAATATAAGCAGTTACCTCTAATCCATTTGTTAATCTAACTCTTGCAACTTTTCTTAAAGCTGAGTTAGGTTTTTTTGGAGTAATAGTTTTAACAGCAGTACAAACACCTCTTTTTTGTGGTGATGATACTGTAGAATAAGTATTTCTTACCGAGTTGTGCTTTCTGTGTAAAGCAGCTGAAGTAGATTTTTTTGAAGAACTTTTTCTTCCTTTTCTTACTAACTGGTTAATAGTTGGCATACGACACCTCCTTCTCTTTTTATTTTTTTATAACAACTGCAATTGCAGTACTTATATCAATTTTGCAAATTTCGCCTAATTCTTCCTTCGTTGAAATTTCAACGATTTCAATAGCTTTTTCTTTAGCTATTTCAATAGGAATTCTAGTAATAAAACTATCTGCATCTTTTGCAACAAACATAATAATTACGTTATCATGTTTTAATTCAAACAAGGATTGTTTTAACCCAACCTTGTAATTAGTTTTATCATCAAATAGAGAATAATCAAACATAATATACCTCCTATTTAACGCACCATTATATAATAACATTCAAACAGTATGTCTGTCAATTACTTTATTCGTTAATATCATTTTTGTTCTGAATTGCAATATCTTGGTATCTTTTCAATCCGGTTCCAGCAGGAATCAACTTTCCGATAATAACATTTTCTTTCAAACCTTCTAAATTATCAACAGCGCCTTCCATTGCAGCAGCAGTTAATACCCTTGTAGTTTCTTGGAACGAAGCAGCAGATAAGAATGAATCTGTAGCTAGCGAAGCTTTAGTAATTCCCTGAATTATTCTTTCGCCTACCATCGGCTCTTTTCCTTCTCCTATAAGTTTTTTATTAATTCTTTTAAACTTAGAAAAATAAAGTTCTTCAGAAGGTAAATAATCAGAATCTCCGGCTTCAGTAATTCTAATTTTATTAAGCATCTGTTTAATAATTATTTCAGTATGTTTATCTGCAATTTCAACACCCTGCAATCTATAAACTTTTTGAATTTCTTTAACAATATATTCTTGTACTGCTTTAACTCCATTTATTACAAGTATTTCTTTAGGATCTGCAGCACCTTCAGTTAAATATTGACCTTTTTCAACATAGTCGCCTTCATTTACTTTTAATTTAGCATTAAACGCAAGTCTTGCAACTGAAGTATTTCCTTCATCATCTGTAATTAATACTTCTCTTTTATTACGTCTTGTTCTTAAAATCACCTTGCCTGATTGTTCAGCTATATTTGCTAAATATTTTGGTGTTCTAGCTTCAAATAACTGCTCAATTCTTGGTAAACCTTGTGTAATATCGCCTCCAGCAACACCACCCGTATGGAATGTTCTCATTGTTAACTGAGTACCTGGCTCACCAATTGATTGAGCTGCAATAATTCCAACAGCTTCACCAACATGTACTGTTTTACCAGTAGCCATATTAAGACCATAACATTTTGAACAAACACCTTTATTAGCTTCACAGCCTAAAACTGATCTTACTTCAATTTCATCATATCCTGCATTTACAACTTCTTTAGCTAATTCTTTTGTAAACATTTCATCTTTTGAAATAATCAAATCTGATGTTCCAGGATAATACATATCAACCATCGGATATCTTCCATATATTCTTTCTTCTAAAAGTTCAATTACTTCATTACCTTCTCTAATTTCCGAAAGAAGAACACCAGAAGAAGCTCCACAATCAAGTTCTCTTACAATTACATCTTGACTTACATCAACAAGTCTCCTAGTTAAATAACCAGAATCGGCAGTCCTAAGAGCTGTATCTGCAAGACCTTTACGAGCACCAGTAGTCGAAATAAAATATTCAAGTACTGTAAGGCCCTCTCTAAAGTTAGATGTAATCGGAATCTCAACTGTTTTACCAACCGCATTCGCCATAAGTCCACGCATTCCCGCTAACTGACGAATCTGGCTTCTTGAACCCCTTGCTCCTGAATCAGCCATGATATTAAGACTATTCATATATGTTAAGTTATCCATCAAAGCATCAGTAACATCTTCAGTAGTTTTTGCCCACTGTTTAATAGTTTTTTCATAACGTTCATTATTAGAAATCAATCCACGTAAATAAGCTTCTTGATACCTATCTACTATTTTATGAGCCTCAGCCAAAAGTTCAACTTTCTTTTCAGGTATTTTCATATCTGTTACCGAAATTGAAATAGCAGTTTTTGTAGAATATTTAAATCCTGTATCTTTAATATAATCAAGTACTTGTGCTGTAATAATATTTCTATGAATTTTGAAACATCTAGCAACAATATCTGCTAATTGTTTTTTACCAGCTAAGAAATCAATTTCAAGTGAATAAGGATCTTTTTCTCTATCAACATATCCCAAGTCTTGTGGAATACCCTCATTAAAAATAAATCTACCTACTGTACTTTCAACTAATTTACTTTTTCCAGTAACTTCAGAGTATAATCTAACTTTAACAACAGAATGTAATTTAACATAATCGTTTTGATATGCCATATACATTTCATTAAAATCTTTAAATATTTTATTTGTAACAAAACCTTCTTCTTCAGTTCTCTTAATAGTTAAGTAATAAGCTCCCAAAATCATATCCTGAGATGGCAATGTAATTGGCTCTCCATCTTTTGGAGCTAATATATTGTTAACTGATAACATTAAGAATCTTGATTCAGCTTGTGCTTCAACAGAAAGCGGTAAATGAACAGCCATTTGATCGCCATCAAAATCGGCATTATATGGCGGACATACTAAAGGATGAAGTCTAATAGCTTTACCTTCAATAAGTACTGGCTCAAATGCTTGTATACCAAGTCTATGAAGTGTAGGTGCACGGTTTAAAAGAACCGGATGGTTTTTAATTACATGCTCAACTACTGGCCAAACTTCAGGTTTCATTTTTTCAATTATTCTTTTTGCACTTTTAATATTGTGAACTATTCCATCAGCAACAAGTTTTCTCATAACAAATGGTTTAAATAATTCAAGCGCCATTGTTTTAGGAAGTCCGCACTGATAGAATTTTAAAGTAGGTCCAACAACAATTACCGAACGCCCTGAGTAATCAACACGCTTTCCAAGTAAGTTTTGTCTAAATCTACCTTGCTTTCCTTTTAACATATCAGATAATGATTTTAATGGTCTATTACCAGAACCAGTAACAGGTCTTCCTCTTCGCCCATTATCTATAAGTGCATCAACAGATTCTTGCAACATTCTTTTTTCGTTTCTAACAATAATTTCTGGAGCTCCTAATGAAGATAATCTTTTCAAACGATTATTTCTATTAATAACTCGTCTATATAAATCATTTAAATCAGAAGTTGCAAAACGTCCACCATCTAATTGAACCATTGGTCTAATATCAGGTGGTATTACTGGTAGTACATCAAGAATAACCCATTCTGGTTTATTACCTGATTTCGAAAGCGAACGGAGCAATTTTAATCTTCTTAATACTTTCTTTCTTTTTTGACCTTTAACATCATCAACACTTGCAGTTAACTCAACCATTTCAGCTTCAACATTTAAATTCTTTAAAATTTCTTTAATTGATTCAGCACCCATGCCAGCTCTAAAGTCATCGCCAAATTTTTCTTTTGCTTCAGAATATTCTTTTTCGGTCAATAACTGTTTATAAGTTAATGATGTATCTCCTGAATCAAGTACAATATACGATGCAAAATAAAGCACTTTTTCTAAACTTCTTGGTGACATATCAAGTAATATTCCAAGCTTAGAAGGAATTCCTTTAAAGAACCATATATGAGATACTGGCGCAGCTAACTCAATATGTCCCATTCTTTCTCTTCTTACTTTTGATTTTGTAACTTCAACACCACATTTTTCACAAACAACACCTTTATAACGTATTCTTTTATATTTTCCACATGCGCATTGAAGATCTTTAGTTGGTCCAAATATTCTTTCACAAAACAATCCGTCATCTTCTGGTTTCAAAGTTCTATAGTTAATTGTTTCTGGTTTTTTAACTTCCCCGTAAGACCATGATCTGATATCTTCTGGTGAAGCAAGTCCAATTTTAATCCTATCAAAATTTTTAAATTCCATCTAGGGCAACCTCTCCCTTCATATAATTACCGATTAATTTAATCAAATTTATTCTTCATCCTCATCAATATCAATATCGATTTCAAGATCTATCATTTCACTGTTATTAATTTCATCAACATCAACGTCAAATTTAGCATTATCCAAATAAACTTCATTCACTTCGTCATCAATTTCATCATCAAGAACTTCTTCTTCAGGATGATCATTTATCAATTCAACTTTCAAGCAAAGTGATTGGAATTCTTTTATTAATACTTTGAATGATTCAGGTATTCCAGGTTTAGGTATATTTTCACCTTTTACAATAGCTTCATAAGCTTTAACACGACCAACCACATCATCAGATTTAATTGTTAACAATTCTTCTAATGTATGAGCCGCACCATATGCTTCTAACGCCCAAACTTCCATTTCACCAAATCTTTGTCCACCAAATTGAGCTTTACCTCCAAGCGGTTGTTGTGTTACTAACGAATAAGGTCCTGTAGCTCTTGCATGTAATTTATTATCTACCAAATGGTGAAGTTTTAAAATATACATATAGCCAACAGTAACTCTATTATCGAACAATTCTCCTGTACGTCCATCTCTTAATTGCAATTTACCATCTGTTGGTAATCCGCTTTCTTCTAGTAAATCAATAATTTGATTTTCTTTTGCACCATCAAACGCTTCAGTAGCAATTAACCAATTCCTTTTATTTGCCACTAATCCTAAATGCACCTCAAGTACCTGTCCAATGTTCATTCGCGATGGTACACCTAATGGATTAAGTAAAATTTCAAGCGGTTTTCCATCTTCAGTAAACGGCATATCTTCTACAGGTAATACTCTAGAAATTACACCTTTATTACCATGACGTCCAGCAATTTTATCTCCAACTCTAATCTTTCTTTTTTTAGCAACATATACTCTTATTAAAGTATTAATTCCAGGTGCTAATTCATCTCCATTTTCTCTATCGAAAACTTTAACATCTACAACAATACCATTTTGTCCATTTGACACTTTAAGAGAATTATCTCTAACTTCTCTTGCTTTTTCTCCAAATATAGCACGTAACAATCTTTCTTCAGCAGTAAGTTCAGTTTCACCCTTAGGTGTTACTTTACCAACAAGGAAATCTCCCGGGTTTACTTCTGCACCAATTCTGATTATTCCACGTTCATCCAAATCTTTCAACGCTTTATCACTAACATTTGGAATTTCTCTTGTAATTTCTTCAGAGCCAAGCTTAGTATCTCTTGCTTCTATTTCATACTCTTCAATATGAATTGAAGTCAATCTATCTCTTTTAACAATTTCTTCACTTATTAAAACAGCATCCTCAAAATTATACCCATCCCAAGTCATAAATCCGATCATAATATTAGTTCCAATTGCAAGTTCACCATCATCAATCGAATAACTACTAGTCAATGAATGATCCGCTTTAATTTTTTGTCCTTTTGATACTACAGGCTTTTGATTTAATGTAGTTCCTTGATTTGAACGTCTAAATTTAATTAAATTATGAACTTCTTTTGAATTATCACTGTCTTTTCTTATGACAATTTTATCTGCTGAAACATATTCAACAACGCCATCATTTTGTGCTAATTCAACCATTCCTGAGTCATGAGCAACAATATATTCCGTACCAGTTCCAATTATTGGAGCTTGTGGTCTCATTAAAGGAACAGCTTGTCTCTGCATGTTGGCACCCATCAAAGCACGATTGGCATCATCATTTTCTAAGAAAGGTATCAAAGCTGTTGAAACAGAAATCATTTGTTGTGGTGCAACTTCAACTAAATCAACTTCATTAATTCTAAATTCAGCTATATCTGATAATTTTCTTCCTACAACTTTATCATTAACAAATTTATCATTTTCTACAGGTTCATTTGCCGGAATTACAACACTTCCGTCTTCAATATCAGCACTAATATACTCAATATCATTTTTATTAATTATCCCTGTAGATTTATTATATTTCATATATGGTGTACTAATAAATCCATACTGATTTAATTTAGCAAATGTACTTAAAGAACCAATAAGACCAATATTTGGTCCCTCTGGAGTTTCAATAGGACACATTCTACCATAATGAGAATAATGTATATCTCGAACCTCAAATCCCGCTCTTTCCCTTGATAATCCACCAGGTCCTAAAGCCGAAAGTCTTCTTTTATGTGTAAGCTCAGATAATGCATTCGTTTGATCCATAAACTGAGAAAGTTGAGAACTTCCAAAGAATTCATTTATAGCAGCAACAACCGGCTTAATATTTATAAGCTTATGTGGTGTAATTGCTTCCATATCTTTAATAGTCATTCTTTCACGAATAACTCTTTCCATTCTTGAAAGACCAATTCTAAATTGATTTTGTAAAAGTTCCCCAACTGCACGTATTCTACGATTTCCTAAATGATCTATATCATCTGTTTTACCTATTCCGTGATTTAAATTAAAACCATAACTTACAGACGCAAAAATATCAGCTAAAATTAAATTTTTAGGAATCAATTCTCTATATCTAGCCTTTATTGCTTTATCAATTTCTTCTTTTGTTTCATGAGTATCAAGTATCTCTCTTAATACTGGATAATATACTCTTTCTCTTAAACGCAATTCTAGAGCGTTTTCAATGTAATAATTTGCATCAACAAAATTATTGCTAATTATAATTACATCTTCACCTCTATCACCTTTAACAACAACTCTAGCAATTCCTCTGTTTTCAATTTCAATTGCCATTTCCTTCGGAACAGATTTTCCTTTTTCCAGAATAATTTCACCAGTATGAGCATCAACAACATCATTAACTAAAACTCTATTAACAATTCTTCCAACCATTCCTAATTTCTGATTGAATTTATATCTTCCCACTCTTGCTAAATCATATCTTTTGGGATCAAAAAACATAGACTTTAATAAACTCTCAGCACTATCTACTGAAGGTGGCTCACCAGGTCTGATTTTCTTATAAATTTCAAGTAATGCTTCATCCTTATTTGTTGTTTTATCCTTTTCGATAGTTTTCAACATTTTTTCATCTTCGCCAAACATATCGAAAATTTCTTGATCTGTTTCTACTCCCATAGCTCTTAAAAACACAGTAATAGGCATTTTTCTTGTTCTGTCAATTCTAATTGCAAATACATTTCTAGCATTTGTTTCATACTCTAACCAAGTTCCCCTATTAGGAATAATAGTAGCAGAATACAATTCTAATCCTGTCTTTTTTTCTTTCTCAACAGAAAAATAAGGAGCAGGCGATCTAACTAACTGACTTACAATAACCCTCTCCGCACCATTAATAATAAAAGTACCTTTATGAGTCATCATCGGGAAATCTCCCATAAAGACTCTCTGTTCTTTCACCTCGCCGGTTTCCATATTAATGAATCTTACTTTTGCATACATAGAGCGCGCATATGTTACATCTCTATCCTTGCACTCATACATCGAATACTTCGTTTCATTTTCAAACTCGTAATCAATAAACTCCAAGATAAGACTATCAGTATAATCCTTAATTGGCGATATATCTTCGAAAGCTTCCATTAAACCTTCTTCCAAAAACCAATCATAAGAATTCTTCTGAATCTCAATCAAATTTGGTCGTTTGATTTTTGCTTCAACATTTGAAAAAAACATCCTAGTTTTATTACCAAGTTTTCTAGGTTGTGGCATTAAACACTCACCCCTCAATCAACAATTCATTTAATATCTATAATAAAGGAAAATTCCTTTTATTCAAAAAATGCAAAATGCAGCATACTTATGCATTTTGAAACTATATCACACAATAATGCTTTAGTCAATTTCTTTTTATTAAAAAATTATAGCTTATAATTTTTTAATAAAAAAAGGCTTCAGATAATTCTGAAGCCTTCTACTATTGCAAATTACTTAACTTCTATGCTTGCGCCAGCAGCTTCTAATGCAGTTTTCACTTCTTCCGCTTCTTCTTTAGAAACTCCTTCTTTAACAGGAGCAGGTACTCCGTCAACTAAAGCTTTAGCTTCTTTTAATCCTAAACCAGTGATTTTTCTCACTTCTTTAATAACAGCAATTTTCTTAGCTCCAGTTTCAGTGATGATTACATCAAATTCACTTTGCTCAGCTGCTGCTTCGCCAGCTACCGCTACACCAGCTACTGCAACAGGTGCTGCAGATACGCCAAACACTTCTTCACATTCTTTTACTAAATCATTTAATTCTAATACAGTCATCGCTTTTATTGCTTCAATTATATCTTGTTTATTCATTTATAAACACCTCCAAGTATTTTAATTACGCTTCTTCACTTTCCATTTTTTCACTAATATTATTCAACAAGTAAACAAAATTGTTTACAGGAGATTTAATACTTCCCAAGAACTTAACAATTAATTGATCTTTAGATGGTAATTCAGCAATCTCAAGCATCTTAGCCACTTCATAATATTCGCCTTCAATAACACCAGTTTTTAAAGTTAATTTGTCATTTGTTTTTGAGAAATTCTTAATTACTTTTGCAGGGATAACTGGATCATCATATCCAAATGCAATTGCGTTTGGTCCAACTAAATCTTTTGCTAATTCCGCAAATTCAGTTCCTTCGATAGCAAGTTTAACCAAATTATTTTTATAAACTTTGTATTCAACACCAGCTTCTCTAAAATTCTTTCTTAACTCTGAAGTTTCAGTAACATTTAATCCACGATAATCAGATAATACAACTGATTTAGATTTCGCCAATTTTTCTTTTATTTCTTCAACAACTTTTTTCTTCATTTCAAAATTACTACTCATAGTCCACCTCCTCGTCTGATAATGCAGATGATTAATATCCATTAACAACATCTGTTTTCAATCTTAAAACTATCTGCAAACTTATCAATTGAACAATACTAAACTCCATGTACAACACTTTGTTTTTAGCATATCATCCTAAAAAGAACACCGCCAAAATCCTTCGGCTTTTTTCGTTTGGTCTATTAACTTAATAATATTTCCAAATAAGCAAGCCACATGTACAACACTTTGTTTTTAGCATATCATCCAATAAAAAAGCCTTTCAAATATAGAAAGGCATAATTAGGCATAAATAAATTTATTTAATACCTCGGTAGGAAATTAAGCTTTCGCACCTACTGTCTACAGCCAATATTCATTTTCAATAAATATATTACCATCAAAGGCAATATATGTCAAATTAAAATGATGTTTCGTCTAATTTAATTCCAGGTCCCATTGTTGAAGCAATAGTAACTCTTTTAATATACTTACCTTTTGAAGCAGCAGGTCTATCGTGAATTAAAGCTCCCATCATTGTATTTAAATTTTCTAACAATGCATTTTCATCGAAAGAAATTTTACCAATAGCTACATGAATTAAGTTTGCTTTCTCAACTCTATATTCAACTTTACCAGCTTTGATTTCTTTTACAGCATTAGTAACATCAAAAGTTACAGTTCCTGATTTTGGACTAGGCATTAAACCTTTAGGTCCTAAAACTCTACCTAAACGACCAATTTTACCCATCATATCTGGTGTAGCAACAATTACATCAAATTCAAACCAGTTTTCCGTTTGAATTCTTTCAACCATATCATCTGCGCCAACAAAATCTGCTCCAGCTGCTCTAGCTTCATCAGCTTTGTCGCCTTTTGCAAGAACTAACACTTTTGTTTCGTTTCCAGTACCGTTAGGTAATACAATCGCGCCTCTTACTTGTTGATCAGCGTGTCTACTATCAACGCCAAGATTAACGTGCAACTCAACACTTTCGTCAAAATTAGCAGTTGCTAATTCTTTCATTAATTTAATTCCAGCTTCAGGACTAAATATTTCTTGTTTATCAAATTTTTCTAACATTTCTTTTCTTTTCTTAGATAACTTCTTCATGTTTCCTCCTTTGTGGTATAACGGAAATTCCTCCCACAACAAACGTGATTATTCCACTTCAATTCCCATGCTTCTAGCTGTACCTGCAATCATTCTTTTTGCAGCTTCTAAACTTGCAGCATTTAAATCTGGTTCTTTTGTTTTAGCAATTTCTTCTAATTGAGCATCAGTAATAGTTCCAACTTTAGTTGCTTTTGGATCACTTGAACCCGATTTAAGTCCTAAAGCTTTTAAAATTAATACTGCTGCCGGTGGAGTCTTTGTAATGAATGAGAAAGATCTATCAGCATATACTGAAATTTCTACCGGAATAATCATTCCCATTTGATCTGATGTTTTTGAATTGAAATCCTTACAAAATTGCATAATATTCAAACCATGTTGTCCTAACGCAGGACCTACTGGCGGAGCAGGATTTGCTTTTCCAGCTTCGATTTGAAGTTTAATTACCGTTTTAACTTGTTTTGCCATTTCTTTGCCTCCTTATATCTTATTTCTTTACTTGATGAAAATCAAGTTCTACTGGTGTTTCTCTTCCAAACATTGAAACTAGAACAACAACAGTGCCGTGTTCTGGAAAAATTTCTGAAATAACACCCTTAAAACTTTCAAAAGGACCTTCTGTCACCTCAACTTTATCACCTACCGCAAGGTTAATCTTAGCAACATGCTTTCCTTCTTCTAAGCCCATATTAATTACTTCTGCGTTAGTTATCGGAACAGGTTTTGCATCAGGACCAACAAATCCTAATACCCCTTTTACATTCCTAACAACATACCACGAATCATTAGTAATTATCATTTTTACAAGTACATATCCAGGCAAAATTTTTCTTTCGATAATTTTCTTCTTCCCGTTAGTAGTTTTAACAACTTCTTCAGTAGGAACAACAACTTTAACGATTAAATCTTCCATGCCTTTATTAAGTACTAGCAATTCTAAACTCGTTTTCACTTTTTTCTCGTGGCCAGAATACGTATGAACGACATACCATTTTGGTTCTTCAGTCATCATAGCGCCTCCTACTTTAATAAGAAGTCCAATCCAACTCTAAATACTGAGTCAGCAATCCAAATTCCAAAAGCAACTAATACACATACAACAATTACTACAACTGTATATGAATATAATTCTTTTTTATTTGGCCAACTTACTCTTTTCAGCTCAGATTTAACTCCCTTAAAAAAATTGCCTATTTTACCTTTACTTTTTGCAGCCATAAAAACACTCCTTCAACAAACTTATTTAGTCTCCTTATGATTAGTATGTTTCTTGCAGAATTTACAATACTTCTTCATTTCAAGTCTTTCAGGATTATTCTTCTTATTCTTAGTAGTGTTATAATTCCTGCGATTACATTCTTCACATGCAAGTGTCACTTTTACTCTCATGCTTACACCTCCTAGCAAATTACTTATATTAATTCAGTCTTAAACATCACCTGTTAACACTATCATAGGAATATAATATTGTCAATTTTTATTATTTTTTCGTGGCAAGAATTTTTTATCCTTGCCACATATTAATTATTCAATAATAGAAATAATAGATCCAGCGCCTACTGTTCTTCCACCTTCACGAATTGAGAATTTTACGTTTTCTTCAATTGCGATTGGTCCTATTAATTGGATTTCCATTTCTACGTTATCTCCAGGCATACACATTTCTACGCCTTCTGGCAAGTTTACTTCACCAGTGATATCTGTTGTTCTGAAATAAAATTGTGGTCTGTATCCGTCAAAGAATGGTGTATGTCTTCCGCCCTCTTCTTTTTTAAGTACATATACTTGTGCCATAAATTTTGTATGTGGGTGAATTGATCCAATTTTAGCTAATACTTGACCTCTTTGGATTTCTTCTCTTTTGATTCCTCTTAATAATAATCCTACGTTGTCTCCCGCTCTTCCTTCATCCAATAACTTCTTGAACATTTCAACGCCTGTTACTACTAACTGTCTTGTTTCTGGGTGTAATCCTACAAGCTCTACTGTATCTTGTACTTTTACTATTCCTCTTTCGATTCTTCCTGTAGCTACTGTTCCTCTTCCTTTGATTGAGAATACATCTTCTACTGGTAATAAGAAATCTTTATCTGTTTCTCTTACTGGTTCTGGTATATACGAGTCTAAAGTAGCTGCTAATTCCATTACTTTATCTCCCCATTCACTTGCTGGATCTTCTAATGCTAATAATGCTGATCCTCTTATGATTGGTGTTTCTTCTGAATCAAATCCGTACTCTTCTAATAATTCTTGTACTTCCATCTCTACTAATTCTAATAATTCTTCGTCGTCTACCATATCACATTTGTTTAAGAATATGATTAATGCTGGAACACCTACTTGTCTTGCTAACAAGATATGTTCTCTTGTTTGTGGCATTGGACCGTCTGCTGCTGATACTACCAAAATCGCTCCGTCCATTTGTGCTGCTCCTGTGATCATGTTTTTAACGTAATCAGCATGGCCTGGGCAATCTACGTGTGCGTAGTGTCTATTTTCTGTTTCATATTCTACGTGAGCAGACGAAATTGTGATTCCTCTTTCTCTTTCTTCTGGTGCTTTATCGATGTTTTCAAAATCAACTTTTTCACCTAATCCTGTTCTTACGTTTAATACTTTTGTTATTGCAGCTGTTAATGTAGTTTTACCGTGATCTACGTGTCCAATTGTTCCTACATTTACATGTGGTTTATTTCTTTGAAATGTTTCCTTTGCCATTTTAATTCCTCCTTGAACATTGTCTATTAACTATATAAATGCTTATTCAACTTCTTTTTAACTCGTTGCAAAGCATTATCCACTGATTTTACTTTTTTATCTAAATCTTTAGAAATCATTTTATATGAATCACCTTGTAGATGTCTTAATAACACTTTAAGTTCAAATTTACTTAAAATTGTATCCATTTTTCCTTCAATTTTTTTTAAATTTTCATCTGAAATAATCATTTTTTCCGGATTAATATCGTTTTCTTTCCATAAAGTATCTAGTAAAGTCATTGATGCCACTTTACCATTTAAAGGTTCATTTAATGAAATTGATAAATTTAAAGGAGAATGTTTTTGTCTTGTCGCTTTTTTTATAGCTGTAATTATTTGTCTTGTTACGCACATATTTACAAAAGGGGCAAAAGAATCATTCTTTGTTTCATCATAATCATTAATAGCTTTAAAAATACCAATCATGCCTTCCTGAATAATATCCTCTTTTGAACCTCCAACAATGAAATATATTTTTGTTTTGCTTTTGACAACCCCCATATATTTTCTAATTAAATATTCCTGAGCAAAAGGGTCATTAGTTTTAGCCATTTTTACTAATTTTTTTTCATTAATACCTTCATATTTCTTTTCTAAACTTTCTAAATCTAACAACAAATCCCTCCATGCCATTTCGCCTAATTATACCTTAAAAATCATTGTTTCGTCAAGTTTTGCTTAGCTTTAAAACTCTTTATCTTCTTAATGATTTCATCATCAATCATATTCTCAATTAAATTTTCTTTTGACTTTTTATTCTCTTCTTCCACATAAATAAGTTTAAGTCTTTTTTCAGTATCAATAAGCCTATATTTAAATTCTTCAGGAGTAACTCTAATAGCACCACTGCCTAAAATATTTTGCTGCTCAGCGTAATCATATGTCACCACTTTAATAACATTTCTTTTATCCATTGCAAGCCTTTTAACAATTTCTTCAATATATGAATCAGCATTAATTTTTTCGCGTGTATAAACTACTTTAACACCTTTTATATTCACTTCAGTTCCTTTATTATCTTTTACATAATTTGCATCAAAAACCAAAATTACTTTCCCACCGGTTACATATTTATAATTTATAACTTTATCAATTAATAAATCTCTTGCATGTTCCAAATCAGTTCCAATATATTTTTTTAATTCATCCCATGCATTTATCACATTGTAACCATCTATAATAGTAATAGTCTTCCTATTTATCCTAGCCATTATTTTGTCTAAGAACTTCATACATTAAAATTGAAGCTGCAACAGATGCATTTAAAGATTCTATTTTACCTTTCATAGGAATATTTACAATAAAATCACATTTATCTTTAACAAGACGTCTTATTCCACTTCCTTCACTACCTACTACTATAGCAATATTTCCTTTTAAATCAGATTCAAAATATGGTTTTTCTCCATCCATATCAGCTGCTGTAATCCAATAACCTTTTTCTTTTAATTCATCAATCGCTCTAGCTATATTTGTAACTTTACAAACAGGAACATATTCTGAAGCACCTACAGAAACTTTAGTTACAATAGGTGTAATTTCAACAGATCTGTTTTTAGGAATCACTACAAGATCCACTCCTGTTGCATCAGCTGTTCTTAAAATTGCTCCAAAATTATGAGGATCCTGAATATTATCACAAATTAATATAAATCCATTTCCTTCAATTTTATTAATAGCAATATTAAAATTACTATAATTATAATTTTCAACTTCAGCAATAACACCTTGATAATTTTCAATTGTAGCAATTTTTTCGATTTCTTCTTTTTCTAAAAAGCTTAACTTAATTTTTCTTTCTTTTGCGATTTTTTCGATTTCACGAATAGATTCTTTTTTTACATTAAGTGAAATGAAAATTTCATAAACTTTTTTTTTAGTTTTTAAAAATTCATATACTGCATTTCTTCCTTCTATTTTTCTATTCATTATTTCTCCTTATATATTTTTAAATTTCTCTCTCACTTCATTTATTTTTCCACAAGTCATATTTCCTTCAGGACATATCCCATTCATACAACTTGGACCAGCATTTTTGAAAAGTACAGGAGAAACTGATTTCACTTGTCTTAAAACTTCAATAGCCATTTCCCTTATTTCCCACTGAGCTCTATTACAACATCTATGTTTAAAGAAATTCATTAAACTTCGAGCATTCATTGTAAAAACAATTTTCGTTTCACATGCATTCGGAAAGACAAAACGAGCATCCTCAATTGCTTTTTTAGTTGCAAGACTCATAGCTTTTTTTTCACTATTACCTTCTTTAATAAAAGTTTCAATATGTTCTTTAGCTAAAATATCAACTAATTTATTATAATATTTCTGATCATTTTCCATTGCTTCAATAAATATTTTTTTTGCAATATCATTTTTTTTAATTTCAGGCGGAATAATATATTCAAATTGTTCAAGTTTTACATACCTCTGAGATTGTTGAGAATAACTTGCAAGCCTATGCCTAACCAACTGATGCGTAAGAACTCTACTTACACCTTCAATAGCAAATGTATAAGATACATGTTCAATTGGTGATTCATGACCAATATCCATTAACATATTTACAAATTTCTCAGTATTCTTCTCTGTTAAGTTATTTTGAATTTCATCAACACCAACAGCTGAATAACATAATTTTGCTGCAGATGCCACAACTTTCTCAGCGTCCGGAGTGTAAGCTATTAATTTAACTTTCATTTTTCACCTTACTTTCATCATACTCAATTTTTATTTTAATATCTGAAAAAGGAAGTACCCCTAAAATATATTTTCTGATTCTACCAATATAAATAATTTTATCATCTTCAGTTTTTTCTTCTTTAGTAATTTTTACTAATCTATATTTAATAATTGTATTATTATAAGTTTGTTCAATCGTTTTCTCAATATCTTCTTTAAATACAATATCAAAACCATCTAAATTTTTCACTTCATCAAAATACAAAGATTTTGAAAACAACAAAAACATGCTTACTACTATAATTACAAGTAAACTCCATTCTCTATTATTCATCTTCACTCCTTGCATCAATTAATTTAATGCTTTCTTTAATAATTTGAAAAATCCTATTATTATTACCAGTTAGATATAAATATCCTAAAAGAGCTTCAAAACCAGTTGCGTATTTATAGTCACTTACATTCGCATTTTTTGGCGGCGTTGATTTCTGATTCCTGCCTCTTTTTATAATAGACCATTCTTTTTCAGTTAAAAAGTTTTCTAAATTTCTAGCCACATATCCTTGAGAAGATGCATTTACATACGATACAGCCATTTTATTAAGCTCATGTATTTTCGACTTTTGTGTATTAATTAAATACGTTCTAATATGAACTTCATATATTACATCACCTAAATATGCTAATTTAATAGGGCTTGTCATAGTAAGTTCATCACCAGATAATTTTTCGATTCCCATTACTTCTAAAAAACTTTCCATATCCACCTACTTAATAATTCTCCACTTAACACCTTCAGGCGTATCCATCAATTCTATTCCTCTTGAATCTAACTCACCTCTTATTTCATCAGCTAATTTATAATCTTTATTTTTTCTAGCATCTTGTCTTTTTTTAATTAACTCTTCAATTTCTGCATCAACATCTTCAGCTTTATTAACAATACCCAAAACATCAGTAAGTTCATTAAACATATCAATTGCAAACCCAACAGTTTCTTTTGAAATTTTTGAATCTAACATAATATTCATATCTTTTGCTAGCTCAAAAATAACAGCTATACCATTTGCAGTATTAAAATCATCATCCATTTTTTCAATGAATTCTTCTTTACGTTTAAGAATTTGAGCTTTAATTTCTGAATCAATTTCTCCTGATATTGCATTTTCAAATAAAAACTCCAAATTATTTTTTGCATTATACAGTCTATCCAAACCTTTTTGAGAACTTATTATTAAATCTTCACTAAAATTAACAGGACTTTTATAATGAGCTGAAAGTAAAAAGAATCTAATAACTTCAGCATCGTATTTTTCTAAAATTTCTCTAACAGTAAAGAAATTTCCTTTTGATTTACTCATTTTTTTATTATCAATATTAATATATCCATTATGCATCCAATAATTTGCATAAGGTTTTGAAGTTTTTCCTTCACTTTGAGCAATTTCATTTTCATGATGCGGGAAAATTAAATCTTGTCCACCAGCATGAATATCAAAATTATCTCCTAATAAAGTAGTACTCATTACAGAACATTCAATATGCCATCCAGGTCTTCCTTCTCCCCATGGGCTTTCCCAACTAGGTTCACCAGGTTTCTTATTTTTCCATAAAACAAAATCCATCGGACTTTTTTTATCAGTATTTATTTCAACTCTTGAACCTGCTCTAATTTCATCAATATTCTGTTTTGACAATTTTCCATAATCTTCAAATTTTTCAACACTATAATATACATTTCCATTTACTTCATATCCATAACCTTTTTCAATTAAAGCTTCTACAAATTCAATTATTTCATTAATATACTCAGAAACTTTTGGATGATGTGTAGCTCTTTTGATCCCAAGAGCATCAGCATCTTTAAAATATTCCTCAATATATCTTTCGCTTACTTCTTTTGAACTAATATTTTCCTCAATTGATTTATTAATTATTTTATCATCTATATCAGTAAAATTTTGAACATAATTTACAGTATATCCCTTATATTCCATATATCTTCTAAAAGCATCAAACATTAAAAAAGGTCTCGCATTACCAATATGAAAAAAATTATAAACAGTTGGTCCGCAAACATACATATTTACAATGTTTTCATTCATTGATTTAAACTCTTCTTTCTTTCTTGTCAACGTATTATATATTTTCATATTAATCATCCTTCTTCTCTTAATAAATCCAACTTACTACTATATTCTTGTGCATTTATCTTAACAAAGATTTATGTTTATATCAAGTTTTACTTTCTTTACTTCTTGTTTTTTATCTTCATAACTTATATAATATTGTGGGGTGATTATATGAGCGAATATTATAAGTTTTTTCAAAATTCTAAATGCGAATATTTTCCATGTCATAAAGGTGTAAAAGAAGAAGATTTCAATTGTCTTTTCTGTTACTGTCCGCTTTATATGCTCGGCGAAGATTGTGGTGGTAATTTCACTTACACACATGGAATAAAAGATTGTTCAAAATGTACGATTCCGCACCAAAAAAACAGCTATAGTTATATAATGAGTAAAATGGATCTTGTAATTAATAGAACTATGAAAAAAGAAGATTAATATTTCTTCTTTTTTTGATTTTTGATTTTTTTTATTTTTTTTATTTTTTTCTTAACAATATTTCAATCTTATTATATGATATTAAAAGTGTAAAATGTAATAAGGAGGAAGAAGAATATGACGGTAAGAGTAAGATTTGCGCCAAGTCCAACAGGATATGTTCATATAGGCGGTTTAAGAACAGCTTTATATAATTATTTATTCGCAAAAAAAATGAATGGTACTTATTTAATGAGAATAGAAGATACTGATAGAACAAGATATGTTGAAGGTGCAATAGAAAATTTAATTCACGCAATGGAATGGTCAGGAGTTATTCACAGTGAAGGCCCATTTATAGAAAATGGCGAAATTGTTCAAAAAGGTGAATTCGGACCATATATTCAATCAGAAAGATTAGGTCTTTATCAAAAATATGTTGATCAATTAATAGAAGAAGATAAAGCATATTACTGTTTCTGTACAAAAGAAAGACTTGAAAATGTTAGATCTATTCAAAAGGCTCAAGGAAAAATCACTAAATACGACGGCTTCTGTAGAGGTATTGATAAAGAAGAAGCTAAGAAACGTGTTGAAAACGGAGAAGATTATGTTATAAGACTTAAACTTCCAGCAAATAAAATAATAGAATTTGAAGATGTTGTAAGAGGAAAAGTTTCTGTAAATACAAATGACCTTGATGATCAAGTGTTAATGAAAAGCGATGGATTCCCAACATATCATTTAGCAGTAATAGTTGATGACCATTTAATGGGCATTACTCATATTATTAGAGGTGAAGAATGGCTTCCATCAACACCAAAGCATGTTTATCTTTACGAAGCATTTGGATGGGATTCACCAAAATATGTTCATTTGCCAAATATATTAAATGATGAAAGAAAAAAATTATCAAAACGTCAAGGCGATGTTGCTGTTGGTGATTTCAGAAAAAAAGGTTATTTAGCTGAAGGTTTAATAAACTATATTTCACTTGTTGGTTGGACTCCAGATGATAATGAAGAAATTATGAATATGGACGAATTGATTGAAAAGTTTAGTCTTGAAAGAGTTTCGAAATCAAGCGGAGTATTTGATGTTAAAAAACTTAACTGGGTTAATGCTCACTATATTAAAAAATTAGATGTAGATGATTTAACAAATAGATGTATTCCATATTTCATTGAAGAAGGCATTATTAACGAAGACGAAAAAGATTCAAAATATGAATGGATGAAAAAAATAGTTTCTATCAGTCAAGAAAACATTTCTTATTTAGCAGAAATTATTGATAGAGCTCAAATTTTTTTAGGAGAAGAAGTTAAACCAGAGGATGATAATGCTGCTGAAACTTTAAAATTGCCTCACGTTCCTGAAATGCTTAAAGTATTTAATAAACATATTCAAGAAAACGAACTTTCAGATGAATTTTTAAAAGGTATTTTCAAGCTAGTTCAAACCGAGACAGGTCATAAAGGGAAAAATCTATTTATGCCAGTTAGAATCGCATTAACAGGTCAAAATCATGGTCCTGATATGAAAGCAACAATTAGCATTCTTGGTAAAGAATTAATAGAAAAAAGAATAAATTACTCAATTAACAACTATTGTTAATATGAAAATAGAGCTCAAAATGAGCTCTATTTTTTTATTGCTTCAACAAAATAATTTTTAATATTTTTTAACCTTCCAATACTTTCAGTTTTATTCTCACCTTTAACAGAAAAATATATTTTAAGTTTTGGTTCAGTTCCTGAAGGTCTTAAAGCAACCCATGAATCATTTTCAAGAAAATATTTAATAACATTTTCTTTTCTTAATCCTGTATTATCATACAGATAATCTATTTTACTAACTACGGTTTGATTTAACATTTCTTTTATTTCTTTTTCTCTAAATGTTTTCATGATATTTTTAATTTTTTTATTTCCTTCAATTCCTTCAAATTTAAAAGACTCTAAATCCTCTGAATAATAACCATATTTTTTATACATTTCTTCAATTTTTTCATATAAACTATAACCTTCATTTTTATAATATGCAGCCATTTCTACAATTAGCATAGATGAAATCACACCATCTTTATCTCTAACCTCAGTACCATATAAATAGCCAAAGCTTTCTTCATATCCAAAAACAAATTCATCCTCTGTTGAATCAAATTCAGTAATTTTTTCACCTATATATTTAAAACCTGTTAAAGTAGAAAAACTTTTAATCCCATATTCATTCGCAATTTTTTCGCCAATTGTAGAAGTTACAATTGTATTAAGAATCACTCCATTTTTAGGTAAATCTTTTTTTGTTGATAAAATATATTCAGCTAATAATGCTCCAATTTGATTTCCTGTTAAATTTATATATTCATTATTATCATTTTTCACCATAACTCCAACTCTATCACAATCTGGATCTGTTGCTAAAATTAGATCATAATCGTTTTTTTCTGCTTGTTTTAATGCTAAAGTATACGATTCTCTTTCCTCAGGATTCGGAACATTTACCGTTGAAAATTTAACATCTTGTTCCATTTGTTCTTTAACAACATCTAATTTTTTCAATCCTCTTCGTCTTAAAATTTTAGGAACTGGTATTTTACCTGTTCCATGAAGCGGAGAATATAAAACTTTAATATCAGAATTTTCTATAGAATCATTAATTTTCATAGAATAAATATAATCTAAAAAATCATTTTCATTATTTTCTAAAATCATTTCTAATTTATTGTTTTTAACTGCTTCTTTTTCATTAATATTTAAAACATCCTTAAAAATATCCGAATTATTAATTTCAGAAATTATTTGATTTGCTACTTCAGGATCTATTTGATACCCATCACTATTATAAACTTTATAACCATTATAAATCGAAGGATTATGAGAAGCAGTAATTACAACTCCCATAGTAGCATTTAATTTTCTAACAGCAAATGATAATTCAGGTACAGGTCTTGCTTCTTTAAATAAATACACTTTAATATTGTTAGCTGCCAATACTAATGCAGTTTTTTTTGCAAACTCTTTGGATTTATATCTAGTATCATATGCAATTACAACAGTTGGATTAGCACCTTTTATAATATTGTTAATGTAATTTGCAACACCTTGAGTCGCTCTTGAAACTGTATATTCATTAATTCTATTTGAACCAATACCAATAATCCCTCTTAAACCACCTGTTCCAAATTCTAAATTTTTATAAAATCTTTCTTTAATTTCATTTTCATTATCTGAAATGTTCATTAATTTACTTTTATCATTTTCATTTACATTTTTTAACCAATAATCAAATTCTGTTTTATACATTATAAGTCCTTTCATTAATTATAAATATTTAAAGCCATTAATGCAGCCCCAACCACTGGAGAATGCTCTAAATCAACTATTTCAACATCATCAATATTATTTAATAATTTTTTATTAAAAATATTATCAAAAACATCCGAATCAAAATTTCCTCCAACTTTTACAATTTTTATTATTTCATTTTCAATGCGAATTTTATTATTTACAGCTTTTACCATATTTATAAGCGCATCGATACCATTATTTAAAATTTCAATTGCAGAAATTTCTCCTTCATCTGCACACTCAATTACGACTTTTGAAAGTTGAGCAATTTCAGTTCTATTAAGTTTTTTTTCATATAACATTTTATTAATAATAAATTCATCATCCTCATTTAAATATTCTTTAATTCTTCTTGCTAATAAATCTTTTTCATTTCTTCCATCAAAGCATTTTAACATATGTGATATAGCTTTTAAACCAAAATAATAACCACTACCTTCATCATCAGCAATATATCCCCATCCACCTGATCTAAAAGTAACATCGTTAATGTTTTTTCCATAACAAACAGACCCAGTACCACTAATTAACAAAATTCCTGCTTCTCCAGATAACCCACCATAAAGCGCAATTTCAGCGTCATTTACAATACGGATTTTATTATTTTCTATTAAATTATATTTCGAAAAAAGTTTTTTAATGATTTCTAAATCTTTTTCAGTAGAAACTCCACCTAATCCAATAACTAAATAATCTAATTTCTTTTTAATTATTTTAGAATTAGTCCAAGCATTATTAAGAGCTAGTATTATATTCTCTTCAGTTTCTTTTAAAATTACAGTATCAATACTAGATGCTCCTGATTGTCCTGTCCCTAAAATTTCACCTAATTCATTCATTAAAACAGCTCTTGTATTAGTTCCTCCACCATCAATTCCTGCCACAATAATGTTGCTTTTCATTATATCAACTCACTAATATCTAATATTCTCAATAATTTCATTTTCAATTTTTTTAATATCCGGTACATAAGTTTTTAAAATTTCAAGTTCTCCTACAATTTTATAATCACCTAAAGTTGCAGGAATCATTACTGTTTCACCAATATTTATCGTTTCAGTTCCTAAATCATATTCAATAATACCATTTCCACCAATACATGTGATTAAATAAAATCTTTCGTTATCGCTTTTTTCTTCAATTTTTGTTTTAATAATATATTTTTCAAGCATAAAGTTTTTATCGTAACAATAATAAATTTTCTTATAATCATCATTTTCATAGGATAATCCATAACTTTTTTCAGCTAATAAACTCAAATCAATTACATCCATTGCTTTTTTAATATGTAATTTTCTTCCATTATCTCCATCATAAACTCTATAAGTGACATCAGAATTTTGTTGTATTTCTAAAACTAACACACCTTTCATCGAATGTATTAATCCACTTTTAATAAAATAAACATCGCCTTCTTTTACATTTACTTTATTAACATATTTTTTAATTTCATTATTTCCGATTGCTAACTCTAATTCCTCTTTATTACAATCTTTCGCTCCAAGATACATATATGCGTCTTTATCAGCTTTTAAAACAACCCACGCTTCAGTTTTACCTAAATCATTTTCATTTTCAATTGCATATTTATCATCCGGATGAACTTGAATAGATAATTCAGTACTAGAATCAAGAAATTTTAATAATAAAGGAAATCTATCTACATCAATTTTATTGCCAATTAATTTTTCTTTTTCAATATCAATTATTTCTTGTAAATTTTTCCCATTATATTTACCATTTGTAATAATATTTTTTCCGTTTTGTCTGCAACTCACTTCCCAACTTTCACCTATCTGATATTCTGAATTTATATCTGTTTTTATTTCTTTTAATTTATTACCAGCCCACACTTTATTAACATAAATTGATTTAAATTTTAATGGATACATTTTTTGCTCCTTTTCAAGTTACACTCACTTATCATAACATATTTTATCTTGACATATTACCGGATTGCTTTTCTCCAAATAAAATTGAAAGAACCTCTTTCCAATCATTTCGCTGCTTTTTATACTTAGCAATAAAATCAATTCCCGCTCTTTTACCATCAAAAATAATTTTCATATTTTCCATAGTTCCTTGATAGTTTTCAATTTCTCCTTGCGCTAGATAATGCATGCCCAACATTTGCATATAATCTTTAGCACGCACTTCAAAATCATCTTTAATAAATATACCTGGATATAACATCATATCATCAATAGTAATTTGTTCTAACTCAAAATGCTTCTGCAATGATTTTAATTTTTGCCTAGCATATTTAAATCTGTAAAAATCAGCTCTTGCCTTTTTCCACTCTACACTATGATATTTTGGAGGCATATGAGTAATTTTCAACTGATTATCAAAAAGAATATTATATCCAAACATTCGAGCATTAAATAAATAATCCATATCTTCTCCACGATGTACATAAATATCATAACAAATATCCTTTGTTACGTTTTTTGTTAAAACCATATTTCCACCTAAAGCAATTGCTGTTGGTGCAAATCTTTCTTCTGATTCAATTAAAGCTTCAAATGTATCATTCATATACTGTGCTTTATTCCAACCACCATATCGCCAAAATGGCAAATTATCTGTAGACACCTTATAGCTTCCATCTGTAAGATAATAACCAGCTTTTCCATAAAGTTTTCCATATTTTGTTTCTTCATTTATTGATTCTAATGCTTTCTTAAAATAATCCCTATCTTCAATTATTTCATCATCATCTAAGAATATAGCTAGATCAATATCATTCATTATAACTGGAAGAAGCGAAAAATTTCTTGCTTGCGAATATCCCTTAAATTCAAAAAGATAAGCCAATTCTTTTTTATCACCAAGTTTCCTAATACATTCCAGTAAATAATTATATGAAAACAACTCTATTTTTAACTTCCCCTTATACGGTTTTAGATATTCATCTAAATATTTTTGCACTTTTTCATTCAAAACACTTTTATTACTAATTCCAATAATATATATTGGTATATTTTCCATTTCTTTAAACGTCACCAAATTATCTAATAACTTAAATAAAGTTCCTTTAGTATTTAGCGGTGTTGGATGATCAAAAATTACTTCTTCTCCTGCATTTAACTCTCCCCAATATGTTGGAACAACAACTACTGTTTTCATTTTATTTAAACTCCTTCGTTCTGCTATTAATTAACCTTTTATTCCACTTCGAGATGCATTTTCAATAAATTTTCTCTGTGCAATAATAAACAAAATAACTACAGGTAATAACGCATCAAACTCGTGGCCATCATCTCAGGCCATTGCGTTAGCCCTTCCTTATCAGAACTAAATCTTGCAATACCTAGCGAAAGCATTTTCATTTTATCAGAATTTGTTACAATAAGCATCCATATAAAATCATTCTATTAACCTTCGAATAAAAATGTTGCCAATGTAGCTCAACTTGAGAAAGCATAATTGGCCAAAACAATCTAATCGGACCTGCTCTATCAATGATTGCTGCTTCTTCCAATTCTCTTGGTATACTTTGAAAATTCTGCTTAAGTAAAATATAATAAAAGCACCACCAAACGCACCAAGCATCTGAGGAATAGTCAAAGCTTGATAAGTATCAATGCAACCAAAGTTTTTTATAATCATAAATGATGGAAACATAATAACATATACCGGAATCATCATTTACTTTTTTCATAAATTGCCCCTTTTCTACTTATATATTAGTTCAAGTTCTCCACCTTTAATAATTTCATTATATTTAATTCTATAATCATTTAATTCAACACCATTTAAAATTGCTTTTTCAATATTTGTACCATTATTATTATTTTCAATAATAATTTTAAAATTTTTCATATTATTAGTTTTTATTAAAACTTCATCAAATTGACAATATGCTATTAAATATTCAGGAATTCCTGGAGCAAATTGATAAATTCCAATACTACTTAGTATATACCACGCTGCCATACTTCCATTATCTTCATCACCTGGAAATCCATCAACTTCATATGAAAAAGCATCATTTAATATTTTTTTCACATAATAATTCGATCTGTTCACTTCATTTAATTCAGCAAATATATATGGAATATGAAAACTCGGTTGATTAGAAATTGCACATTGTCCAAAATTCGAACATGCCATTTCACTCATTTCATGAATTTCTTTTTCATAAGATCCAACTTCAAAATCAGGTTTCATTTTAAAAAGATTATCTATTTTATTTAATAATATATCTTTTCCACCTAGTAATTCACTAAAATTTATCATATCATGAGGTACAAACCAACTATTTTGATACGCACTTCCTTCACAATAATCGCCACCCCAAGATAATGCATTAAAATTCTCTTTAAATTTTCCGTTTTTATCTTTACCACGCATTAATCCAGATTTTATATCAACTAGATTTTTATAGTTTTTAGATAATTTTAAAAATTTTGATTCAATTTTTTTATTATTTATATTTTTAGCAAATTGAGCAATACAAAAATCTCCATATGAATAATCTTGAGTTATATTTACATTTTCTTTATGTTCATTTATTACATATCCAAATTTTAAATACTCGTCTATAAACGGCCTTCCATTTCTAGCATTATTAAGTAAAGCATTAAAAATTTCCTCTTTTTCAATATTTAAATTTTTAGTTACAGCATCTGCCATTACAGCATCAATAAGAGTTCCAGGCATTGCTCCTCTTTCACTTGGAGCTAACCATTTAGGTAAAAACCCTGTATCTTTATAATAATTTATAAATCCATTTATCATTTTTTCAACTTCAATTTTTCTAGTTATTGTCATAAGTGGAAAAAGAGTTCTAAAAGTATCCCAAAAACCAATATCAACATACATAAATCCTTTTGAAATCCCACCATTTTCTAAATTGAAATGAATAATCTCATTATTTTCATTATATTCATAAAATTTATGAGGAAATAAAAGTGTTCTATATAAACTTGAATAAAATGTTTTTAATTTATTTTCATCATTTGTTTTAACATCAATTTTATTTAATTCATTCTCCCATATTATTTCACTATCATTTAATAAATCATTAAATGATTTATTTTTTAATTCTTTATTATAATTAATTTTTGCTTGATTAATAGAAATATAAGAAATAGCCATTTTAAATTCTACTTCTCTTTTTTTTAATAAATCAAATTTAATTAATGCACCAATTTCATAGCCTTCATACTCTTTTATATCTATATCATTAAATTCATTTTCTTTAAAAACATAACTTTCTTTTAAAAGCTTATTATCAAATTTCATATAGAAATATTCTTTTAAATCTGCTTTAACCGTATCATCTACATTCTTTGTATAGCCAGAAATAGAATTATCTAATAAATCAATTTTTATTTTAGTAATTTTATTATAATCATTATAACTTTTTATTATTAAATGTCCATTATCTTCAGAGTACGATATTCGTTGAATACATCCTCTTGTCGTTGGGACTAAAGAGTACTGAATATTATTTCTATTTAAAAAAACTTTCATATAATTTGGTTTTAATATTGTTTTTTCTTTATCAATTGAAGAAGACTGAAAATCATTTCCAATTAAAACTTCACCACTTTGAGGCATAAATAAAAGTTGCCCATAATCTCTAATCCATGGGCTTGGTTGATGCGTTAATCTAAAACCTTCAATTTGATAATCATCAGGATGGAAAAACCACGAACCATCATTACCCCTAGTTTGAATTGAAAATGCAGCCATTCCATTTGGCATTTGAATTAGAGGTAAAGTATTCCCATTAGAAAACCTTTTATTTGATTTAGTTCCTTGTAAAATATTTATATATTCTATTTTTTTCAAAAAACCATCCCATTTCTTTGATTATTTATAATAATATTCTATTTTATTTGGGCTAATATAAGCAATTACATAATCTTTTTCAATTATTAAATTATCATTCGTTCTTGCTTTATAATTAAAATATATAAAATAGTTATTGTTTATTTTAAATGTATAATCATATTTCTCAGCTGTTAGATCATTAAAAGTAAATTTCACATCATTTGTATTTTTAAATTCATTAAAATCCTCATTAACAATATTAGGTAAATTTTCTAAATATTTATTATAATTAATTTCAAATTCATCATAGCTTATATTAGCTTCACAATTAATTAATGGTATTTTATATAATAAGTTTTTATACATATTATTTTCAGTTTGTGAATCCCTAATTAAATTAACATTATTTCTATCTGCATAATCTAATAGTAGCATTCCAATAATTTTATATTCATCTTCTTTTTCAAAAAAACCATATTTATTTCTTTTATTTTCAATATAATTATTTAAATTAAAGTCTTTAATATTTTTTCTTTTAACTTTAATTTTATAATATTCTTTTGATCCTTCATAATAATCATAATGCGCAACATTATTATAATCATCTGAATTATAATTTTCCCATTCACTGAAAAAACATTTTACTCTTTTTATGTCTCCTTTTTTCTTTAAAAGTTCATCAATTATCATGTTTCTATAATATCTCAACTTAACATCTTCATTCTTAGATGTAAAATAATCTATTTCAAAAGGATTTAATTTATTTTGAGATAAAAACAAATATCTATAGCTTTCACTAATCATTCTTTCTTCTAAATTACCAATTAAAGGATCTATATTTATAATCATTGTGTTTTCATTATTTATTTCTAAATAAAAAGAATTGGTTTTAGTAATGTTTTTTGGAATATCATCATATTTTAAACTACTAATTTTTCCTTTAGAATATATTGCTGCATTTTTATTAACATTATCAATTAACAATATTGATAATGCATTAATAAATTTAAATTCATTTTTATTATCTTTTCTAATAATATCTATCGCATTATTAATTAATGCATTGTCATTATTATATTCATATGTATCAATTTTATATGATTCATTTTGAAGTGATATAAAAGCACTTCTAATAAAAAACCCAAATAAAACCAGTAAAATTATAAGTATAAACACCATTTTTTTAGAACTCATTTTATCACTTCCTATTGTTAAGTATTAGCTGATAAATGGATTAAGTATTTCAATCATTTGTGCTTGACAATCCCCTATTCCTGCAAACAATTTCACTTTATCACTAAAATAATTAGAAATTCCACCAGGAAACACAATATCTTTTAAACTTTCTTTTTTAAATTCTTTATTATTAAAATCATCACTTTTAGCAACAATTTTTAAATTCCTAATTGTAAATTCATTATAATTAAAAATAAATGTTATAGGATAATAATGTTTTATTGTTTCTTCAGTATATTTTGCAATATGGCCTAAAACAAAAATTTCATTTTCATTATATTTTTTAGCCTCATTAACTCCGCCCCATTCTTCATTGTTAAATAAATCAAGAATTTTAGCTTCGTTAATAATATTTTCGGTTAATTCATCTAAACTATTAATTAATATAAAACCAATTTTGCCTCTTTTGTAAATTCCATTTTGAGGACGAGTAAATACTCCGATTTTTTCATCTAACTCAACTAATCGAACATCTTTCATTCCAACAGGTGAAGATGCAAATTCGACTAATTCATTTAAAGATTTTCCTTTATAAAAAACAGTTTTCCATATTAAATGATTATTATTTTTAGTTACTTTTACACCACCAAAAACAAACTCATCTTTTATTTTTACAATAAATGGATCTTCTAAATTGAATTTTGGTAAATCATTACATAATTCATAACTAGTTTCCTGAATTTGTTTAAAAAAACAACTTTTAGCTTCAATATTATTTCGAGATTCTAATCGCCCAACAATATATTTAGAATTTTTATAATTAAAAGGCGCCGAAATATTATAAACATCTTTATCTAGCACATTTATAAATTTAATTATATCAGATTGATTATAATAATCTTGATTTTCTATTAGTAAATCATTTACTGTTTTATTCATTAATAACCTCCTTAAAAACTTGAACCTCATAAGGCATTAATTTATCTAAATAACATTTTTTATAATTTCCAATTATCTTTTTACCATAACAACTTAAATCTACATATTTTATTTTATTTGAATAATTGCCAATTACAGTTATTTTTTTATTATTAGATCGTCTATTATAAGCAATTAATTCATTTCCTAAATCAATTTCATTAGTTTTACCTTCAATTAATATTTCTTCAGTTTTTCTTAAATTTATTAGTTTTTTATAATAATTTAAAATCGAATTATCATCAGAAATTTGTTTTTTTACATTTACTGAATCGTAATTAACATTCTCTTTAATCCAAGGTTTTATATTTGAGAATCCTGCATATTTTGAATCATTCCATTGCATCGGAGTTCTTGCATTATCCCTTGAAATTTTCTGAATATCTTTAAAAACTTCATCTTTTTCTTCATTTTCAGATATTCTTTTATAATAATAATCTTTAGTTCTAATATCACTATAATCATCAATTAAATTATAATTAGCATTTGTCATACCAATTTCATCGCCCATATAAATTATTTGGGCGCCTCTTAAAAACAATTGGACTGTAGCTAACATTTTTACTGATTTTTCAAAATAATCTTTATTACCATAATGTGATGCCATTCTCGGTAAATCATGACTTCCTAAAAAAACTGTATTAATTAATTTTCCATCATAAGCCTTTTGCCATTTGAAAATAATAGATTTAAATTTTTCTAGATTAAATTTTTTTAAAGTTCCTAAAGGTCCTTTATCCATATCGGTATGTTCAAACTGCAAAAACAAATCAAGTTGCCTTTTTTCATCTAAAGTATATTTATATGCTTGCTCGGTATTTACTCCGCTAGTTTGTCCAATTAAAAGGCAATTAGGATACTCTTTTTCAATTTCTTTTCTAATATTATGAATATAATCATGTACCTCAGGTTGGTTTTCAAAATATAATTCAGCATAACCATTTTCTACATTTTTAGCAACATCAGGTAATCCGTCTTTTTTTGAAATTTTATTAATTACATCTAATCTGAAAGCATCAACACCAAAATTTAGCCAAAATTTCATTATTTTAAGTATCTCTTTTCTTAAATTTTCATTTCTCCAATTCAGATCCGGTTGATGTGGTGTATATAAATGCAAATAATACGAATTAGTTTCTTTAACATATGTCCAAACTGATTTTCCAGTTCTAGAACTAATCCAATTATTTGGAAATCCACCATTTACATTATCTCTCCAAATATAATATTCTCTATACTTACTTGTTTTTGATTTTTTTGCGCTTTCAAACCATTTATGCTTTGAACTTGTATGATTTGCAACAATTTCAAATATAATTTTAATATTTCTAATATGTGCTTCTTCAATTATTTTTTTTACATCATCCATATTTCCAAATTCTTTATTTATTTGATAATAATCACTAACATCATATCCACTATCTTCATTTGGTGAAACATAAATAGGAGTTAACCAAATAGCGTTAACTCCTAAATCTTTCAAATAATCAAGTTTAGAAATTATACCTTTAATATCTCCTATTCCGTCGTTATTACTATCACAGAAACTTCTTACAAATATCTCATATATAATTAATTTTTTTAAAACTTTATCATTCTTCATTTATTTTCCAATCTTTTTAAATAAATTTTTAATATCCTTAACATCACATACTGCTAAACCTATTTCTGTATCAGCTCCAGCATAATAAACATATACTTTATCATCTTTAATAATCTGCCCACAACTAAATACCACGTTAGGAACATAACCTTCATTCAATTCCCAATTTAAAATTGGTTCTAAAATTGGTTCACTTTGTCTATAAATTACTTTTGAAGGATCTTCTTTATCGAGTAGCATTATTCCTAAAGAATATTTTTTATATAACCCCTTTCCAATAATTTCAGTTTCATTTTTACTTACTCCATGATAAATTAATGCAAACCCTTCATCAAATTCAATTGGTGGTCCAGCTAAGCCTATTTTTTCGCTTTCCCAATCACTTTCTTCTAATGTATAAGCAAGAATTTTATTATTATACCATGTTTTTAAATCCTTAGAATAACCAACCCAAATATGTGGTGCTCTTCTATGAATTAATACATATTCACCATTTATTTTTCTTGGAAATAACGCAGCATCTTTATTAGATTCATCTAAAAGAATACCTTTTCTTTCCCAATTTATTAAATCTTTACTAGTAGCTAAACATATTTTAAAATCACCATCAAATCTTCCACCAAAACCAGTATAAGTCATATAGAAAACATCATCGATTTTAACAACTCTTGGATCTTCACAACCACGCGATTCTTGACTATCTTTTATAGGTCCAAGTATCGGTTCATTTCCTCTTTTAAAATTAATCCCATCTTCACTAGTAGCAAGACCAATGTAATTCAAATAGTCATTACATTCTCTTCCATTAGAATTTTTATCAGTTGCTCTATAAAGCATATTAATGATTCCATTATTTTCAATGACTGCAGCATTATATACCGCAGCTTTTTCCCAATAATTATTAATATTTTTTTTAAAAATACTGCTATTAGAATATCTTTTTAATTTAAGCATAATTCTCCTTAAGAAAATAAATCTTTAAGAAGAATTTCAAGAGATCCCATTGAAAAATTATTCTTTCCAATCTCAAAATTTTCTTCAACTGATTTATAATATTTTTCTTTATCACACAAATAACTTTCAACTTCTTTTGCAGCTTCTTGAATTTTCTTATCACTAATATAAGCAAGTCTGTTTTCCCTTTCTTTGTATGAATTACCAAGTGAAATAATATTGAAATTTTTCTCTTTAATATCACTTTCAAACACTGTATATTCATAAACAATTTGAGGTTTTTTTGCAAATAAACCTTCTAAGAATTGATTTCCCCATCCTTCATAAATACTTGGATAGGTAATCATATCACAATATACATAAGCATCCCATAATGAATAAATCTTATCTCCATTTTCATTTATATGTCGCGAATGATCTACTAGATTCGGATTAATAATCATATTTACATTTAATTCTTTTGCATGATTAATTAGTTTTTCTTCGTATCCATCTCCACCTTCGTGCATTCCTACAAGCGCTAAAACATATTCAGTATTTTTATTAAATACTTTTCCATTATATAATGTTTTTCCAATCATCATTTTTTTATTTTCTTCTTTATTTAATTCATGCATTAAATCTACAGCTAGTTCAATAGCTTTTCTATTTGTAACTCTTGTTGCTTGTAAAAATAAAATCTGATTCTCAGTAATACCTAATTTTTCTTTAAAATCCAAATTAAATTCATCTTTTTCCCAAAGCTCAGCATTAAAATCAAATACATTTGGAATTACTTTTGCATCAATTCCTTTTTTATCTTTTATATCAACTTGTGCAAGTTTATTAATAACTGCATGTTTCATATTTTCTCCAAAATCTACTGGAGGAAAATATTTTTCCAATATATCTTCAATAAAACTGATAGTTGGATTTTGAAAGAATTCTCTTTCCCAGTAAAAATCGTGATGATGATTTACTACTTTTACATTTGTTCTTTTAATAGCATTATAAAGCGCCATTCCAATATGCGGACTACGTCCTAAACAAAATAAATTATTTGGAACAATTAAATCTATTTCATTTTCTTTAAATATTTTAACAAACTGTTCTTCAATTACTTTTGCTCTATCTACTACAGCTTTTATTAAACCTTTTTCATCATAATTTTCTAATTTTACATAGCATTCATCGTTTAACATTAAATCAAATTCATCCCTATAAAATAATTCCGGAATTATTGTTGCTTTACTAGTTCCTTCGCTTCCAGCTATATACATAGTATGATGACCCATTTTTTTTAAAATTTTTCGCCATTTGTCCATTTCTAATGAAACACCATCCGTTTCACCAACTCTAAAATGTATTAAAGCAATATTCATGTTTCCTCCCTAGTAAATCCTTTTTTCAGAATTCTTATCAAAAATAAAATAATTTCCATCAATTTTAACTTTCATATTACCTTTACTATTCAAATCAAAAACTTTTGAAGTAACAATTTTCATTTGTTTTCCTAATAATTTTCCAACGACAATGCTATGCGAACCCTGTGGCTCAATCAAAATTACATCTAAGTCAAATAATTTCTCATTATCATTACTAACTAAAGCAAAGTTTTCAGGTCTTACACCTAAAACAACAATTTCTCCAATATATTTTGAAATACCTTCATTAAATTTACTATCTAACTCAAAAATAAATGCATCATTTTTAGCAAAGTATTTACCACCTTTTTCAATTATTTCAACATCAATAAAATTTGTTGATGGAGAACCAATAAAATTTGCAACAAACATTGTTCTACTATCATGGTAAATATCATTTGGCGAACCTATTTGTTCAATGGTACCTGTATTCATAACTACAATTCTATCAGCTAAACTCATTGCTTCAGCTTGATCATGTGTAACAAATATTGAAGTTGCTCCTAATTCATTATGAACTTCTTTTAAATCTGTACGCATTGAAACTCTAAGTTTTGCGTCTAAATTTGATAATGGTTCATCCATTAAAAATAGTTTTGGTTCTACAGCCATTGCTCTAGCTACTGCAACACGTTGACGCTGTCCACCCGATAATTGAGTTGGGTATCTATTTATATAATCAATAATACTTGCTTTTTTAGCTACTTCAAGAACTTTCTCCTTAATTACTGCTTTATCCATTTTCTTAAGTTTTAATGCATATGCAATATTTTCAAAAACTGTCATATGAGGCCATATTGCATAACTCTGAAATATCATTGAAACTCCTCTATCTTTAGGTCGTAAATCATTTATGCGTTTACCTTCTAATATAATATCACCTTTTGTTACTTCTTCTAAACCAGCAATCATTCTCATAGTTGTTGTTTTACCGCAACCAGAAGGCCCTAATAACACAAGAAATTCTCCATCATGTATTGTTAAATTAATATTGTCAATTGCAACAATATCTTTCTGATATATTTTCGTTAAATTTTTCAATTCTAAAAATTCCATATTACACCATCCTTTATACTTAATAATTTATAATTTTACTTCTCCCCACATTTGGTTTATATAGTTCTTAATAATAAAAGTAAATACTAATGCAGGCATAATCAATATAACCGCTCCAGCAGCTGAAAGTTGAATTGCACTACTTGAGCCAATAGCTTTATATATTACTAAAGAAAGTGTTGGATTATTATTTGATAAAATCAAAGCTGTTATTGAATCATTCCATGCCGCTAAGAAAGCATACATGCTACAAGCAATTAATCCAGGTACAGCAAGTGGTAATGTAATTTTAGTAAATGTTTGCAATTTAGTCGCACCAAATACATAAGACGCCTCTTCAAGCTCAACATTTATCCCACTAAATATACTACTTGTAATCCACGCAGTTAATGCAATATTTCCAACAGAATATACAATCGCTAAACCTATCATCGTATTATCAAAATTCATTTTAAGTAAATAAACTAACATTGGAATTGCAACAGCTACAGCAGGAAACATTCTAACAACTAATAAAATCAAACTTAATTGTTCTCTTCCTTTAAATTTATATCTAGCAATAGCATATCCTGCTAAACTACCAAAAGATAATGATATTAATATTGTCCAACCAGCTGCTATTACAGAATTTGCAACAGCTTTACCAGCTTTATTTGTAATAGAAAAAAATGTTTTATAATTATAAAGTAAATCTTTTTTATATGTTAAATATAAAGGCTCTCCATTCTTTGAAACAGAAAAGTCTCTATTAATTTCCTCATTTGTTTTTTGAACAGATAAATTTCTTTTTAGAAAACGTCGCAATTTATCTAGATTATCTGTTTGAATCAATAATTCATAATCATCCATTTCTCTACTAAATACTGAAAAATCATATTTATCATCAACCCAATCAATTTTTAAATCAAAGCTTGTTCTAGGTATAAATTTTCGTGGAAATTCATAAACTTCATATTCAGAATAAACTGAAGTTGATAAAAAAAGGAAGAATGGTACTAAAATTGCAATTATCATTGTTGCTATAAATAAATAAAATACTGTTTTTGCAATTAAGCTTTTTTGATTCATATTTCCACCTCTTTCTTACTTTTTTTACTAACTTGTAAATATAGTACTACAGATACCATTACAATTACTGTAACAATTACCGAATATGTCAACGACATTTTATAACTTTCATCTAACATAGGTACAACATCTGTATAATATGCAATTCGTTCTACTAAAAACGGAACTCTACCATAACCAAACATCATAACCGATATCATCCAAACCTGAATTGCAGCAATCATCCGTAATATTACTGCAGTTATAATTGTTGGCTTTAATATAGGCATAATAATATCTTTTGTAACTTGCCATTTAGTTGCTCCAAAAATCAAACCCGCTTCTTCATATTCTTTATTTAAATTCTGTAAACCAGCTAATAATATTATCATTACAGATGGTAAAACAGTCCATGTATCAATTAATATTAAAAATAAAAGAGCATTAAATCCTTGTGCTGTCATCCATAATATTGGTGTTTTAATTATATGTAATGTGATTAGGATATTATTCAACCATCCAAATGTTGAAAATCCAGTTTTCCATAAAATAGCAACCGCAGCAGGCGGAACAGCCATTGGTATCAAAGCAATAAATAACAGTAAATTTACACCTTTAAATTTTTTATTTAATAATAATGCCATCATAAATGCAATTGAAAATTGTAACAATACTGAAATTAATGCGAATAGTACCGAATTACGAAATGCAGCTGAAAACATTGGTTCTTTAAAAACTTCTATAAAAAATCTTAAAGAAAAACTACCATCAAAATCAGTCATACTTCCAATAAATGCATTAAAAACTGGTCTTATCCAAAAAAATAAGTAATATAATAATGCCGGAGTTAGTAAAAAATATGGAGTCCACTTCCTAAATTTATTCTTCATAAAATCACCCCTTTTCGTTTTAAAAAAAGGGGATAATTAAATCCCCTTTTCTGTTTCAATTATTTTTCTAATGCTTCTAATGCTTTTTGTTGTTCATCTAAGAATGATTGATCTAACGAACCATTATTATCCCACATAGTTTTAAATACTGTATCATAAACTGATTTAACAGCTCCCCAATCAGTATAATCTGATCCAGGAACTCCAGATACAACACCATTTTGTAATGTATCTAAACCTTTTTTCATGATAACATCTTTAGGTTCTTCACCTAATTGTGCAATTACTTCATCAACTGGTGGAATAAATCCGCCTGTTCCAGCAGCAACTTGATATAATACTTCTGGACGAGTTAAATATTTAATAAATTCATCAGCAACTTCTTTGTTTTTTGTTCCAGCTGTAATTCCAACACCCCAAGCCCCAGCGATTGAACCGTTTCCATTTGGTCCTGCAGGTGCAGCAGCAACAACATATTTAGCTGGTGCAGAAGAATAAATATCTCCTACCGGCACCATATGATAAAATGATAACCAAGCTTCGCCAGATTTCATTTGTTCAATTGGATCACCATAGTTAAATGATGTTTCTAAAATCGCATTGTTTTTAACCATTTCACCAACAACGTTCCATGCGTCAACCATACCATCAGAATTAATCATTGGGAATTCGCTACCATAAGATAATCCAAGTCCACCCATTTGATATACAGTTGCTTTAACTGGCATTAATGGGAAAGAAACTTTAGGTCCAACTTCTTTAGCCATATTAATACTCCAATCTTTATATTGGTCCCATGTTAATTTAGTTACATCAGCGCCTTCTGGTAAATAAGGTAATGCTTTTTTGTTTGCAATTAATAAATATACATCTGCAGAAATTGGTAAATAATAACTATTATTTCCTTCTGTTGTAGCACTTTCAAATGCATCCATGAAATGAATGTCTAAAGAATCTTTAATATCATTAAGTGGTTGTACATATGCATTTTCAATATATAATGGCATTTTCCCACTATGAGTCATGACAACATCTGTAGTCCATTTATCAGAAGCTTTTTGAGCTTCCATTACTTTTTCAATATTGTCAATTACTTCAAGCTCAACTTTTACATTAAATTCATTTTCGAATCCCGGTAAAATTTCCTCTCTAATAAATTGTTGCTCTTCAGGTCTAGACCATAAACCAGAAGTGATTTTTAAAGTTTTTGGTTCTTCAACTTTTGCTGGTTCCTCTGCTTTTGCCGGTTCTTCAACTTTTGCAGGTTGGTCAGCCTTAGCTGGTTCTTCTTTTTTTGCGCATCCTACAAACGATGCCATAACAAGTGACAATACTAATAACATTACTAAAAACTTTTTCATTTTTCCTCCCTTATAAATATAGTGCGATAGCACATCCTTTTATATTAATCAAGATAATACTTGATTTATAAACTTTTTAACCATTTCATTTGATATGATTTTAATTTAGTAGTTTTACTTCTAATAATTTCATTTGAAATTATATCGACATACCCTTTATCAATAGTTATATCTACTTCTTCGTTTGACATATTATTAATTACTAAAATTTCTGAATCTCCATTAATTCTTTTGTAACAAAATAATCTGTTATCTATATCAACTATTTCCATATTCGCATTTGGATGAAAACAAACTTCCTTTTTTCTAATGTCTATTACTTCAACATATTTTTGATAAATTTTATTTCTAAGATTATCTTTATTTTCAATTTCATTTACTAATTTTTCAAAATCCAGTAATTCTCTATTTATTGATCTATTTCTTCCCGTATTTTTAACACCATCGTAATAATTTCTAGATCCTACTAAACTGTGAATATATATAGCTGGAACACCAATAATACTTAATAAAATTGATTGTGCTAATATAAATTTATTAATTTTATCATTTTCAGTATCATTATCAGAAATTAATGCATCAAAGTAATTTATATTTAGTTCATAAGCGCTTTGCGTTCCATCCGGATTATCCTTATAAGATACATATCCACCATTCTTTTTAACTTGCTCGACTACTTTTTCGATATCTTTTTTAGGCAAAATATCCTTAGCAGGCATTAATCCAATACCGTCATGAGATGCAAGGAAATTAAAAAATGTTGTTCTTTCAGAATTTAATTTTAATTCTTCTGCCCAATTTGATAAATATCTTCCATCTCCAAAATGTATCGCATGTAACACTAAAGGCGGAAGTGGAAATTGATAAACCATTTGTGCTTCATTTATTCCATTACCAAAATAGCTAATATTTTCTTTATGTGATACATTTGTTTCTGAAATTAACACTGTAGAAGGTGCAACAATGTTTAAAATATCTCTAAATAACTGAATTACTAAATGAGTATTATCTAAATGTATGCATGATGTACCAATTTCTTTCCATAAATAACCAATTGCATCTAATCTTAAAAATCTTGAACCTTTAGAAACATAAAACAATACTACATCAATTATTTCTAATAAAAGCTCTTTTGATTTATAATTAAGATCTATTTGATCTCTACTAAATGTAGTCCAAATATTCTTTTTACCATTTGCTGTTTCGAATTCATTTAATAACGGTAATGCTCTTGGTCTAGTAACTTTTTTTAATTCATCAGAAAGTTCCGCTTCAATAAAAAAGTTTTTATATTTTTCTTCACCAGAAATATATTCTTTAAACCATTCACTTTTAGCTGAAATATGATTAATAACACAATCGAACATTAAATCAAAATTTTCATTAAGATTTTCAATATCTTTCCACGTGCCAAAATTTTCATTCACTTTAAAATAATCAATAATTGAAAATCCATCATCTGAAGAATATGGAAAAAAGGGTAATAAATGAATGTTTTTAATATGATTCTTTAAATATCTTTTAGAAAATTCATTAAGATTTTCAAAAGGATGAGTACTTTTAGATATTATACTGTTTCCATATGTTATTAAAAATATATCTTTTTCATCTACCCATATATTAATATTTTTCATATTTGGATTTAATTCAATAAATCCATTTACTTTATATTTGATTTCATCATATATTTCATTAATATCATTTCCATATAATTTTTCTAATTTCCTTTTTATTTTTAATTCGCTTTCTTTTAAAATCATTTTTATCCTTTCAGTTTATTAATCTAATTATTTGTTCTGTTAATTTCATTAAACCTTTTTCAGCTATTTCTTTATTTAATGCTTCCTCTAATTTCATCGGTTTATTAATTATTGAGAATACTGAATTAATTCCAATATCATAAATTTCATCTGTTAATTCTTCTACACTTCCAGCAATAACAATTACTTTTTTTGAATATTTCTTAGCAAGTTTTGCAACTCCAATAGGAACTTTACCATTTAATGATTGGAAATCAATTTTTCCTTCACCAGTAATTACTAAATCACAATTTTTAATCTCATTTTCCAAATTTAATCTACTACTTATTATTTCAAATCCGGATTCTAAATGCCCATTTAAAAATGCAATTAATCCTGCACCCAAACCACCAGCAGCTCCTGCCCCTTCAACATTTAATATATCAATATCTAAATCTTTTTTTATAATTTTTGAATAATTCATTAAATTATTATCTAAAGTTTCAATCATTTCATTAGTTGCACCTTTTTGTTTTGCATAAACATATGCTGCACCATTAACTCCACATAATACATTATTAACATCACATGCAACTTGAAAATTACAATCTTTTATTCTATTATCAATATCATTAATATTTATTTTAAATAGATCTTTTAATCCTTTACCATTTAATTCAATTTCTTTTAATTCTTTATTTAAAAATTTTATTCCTAATGCAGCAGCCATACCTACACCACCATCATTCGTTGAACTTCCTCCAATTGCAATAATGAATTTTCGTATCCCTTTTTCAAGAGCATCTAATATTAATTCACCAACACCATAAGTTGTAGTTATAAGTGGATTTCTTTTATCTTGCTTTAATAACTGTAATCCCGCAGCTTCTGCCATTTCTATAATAGCAATTTTTCCATTAATAATTCCATATGAAGCATTAACTTTTTCCCCTAAAGGGCCGATTACATCAAGCTTTACTATTTCACCATTTAAATTATTTATAAGAATTTCCATAGTTCCTTCTCCACCATCAGCTAAAGGAAGTTCTTTTACTTCTATTTCATTATTAACTTTTAATATTCCTTTTTTTATATTTTTTGAAACATCTATAGCAGATAACGAATCTTTAAAAGAATCTACTAAAATTAATATTTTCATATCTTCTCCTTTTGTCTTACGTTGTCATTACAATCGAAAAAAAATTATGTTGATTTTCTAATAATAATTTTTGGTTCAATTAATTTAGATTGTATTTTATTTGATTTTATTTCCATACTTTTAATCAGCATTTCTATAATTTCTTTCGTAAACACTTTAAGTTCTTGCGATATTGTAGTTAATGGTGGTGTAATATAATCAGAATATTTAATATTATCTATACTAAGTACCGCTATATCATCAGGTATTTTTAATCCTCTTTCTTGAATTGCTTTATAAACTCCAAAAGCTCTTTCATCTCCTGAAATAAATATCGCATCAGTATCATCATTTTCTATCAATTCAACAGTTTTTTGATATGCTAATTCGATATTGAAAACATTAAAAATAATATCACATTTTGCATTTATTTCTTTACAAGCCCTTTTAAATCCATGAGCACGTTCTTCATTAACAATAAAAGTCTCATCACTTAATAAAAATTTGATTTTTCTATAACCTTTTTCATATAAATGTCTATATCCAATATATCCTACTTTTTCATTATCTAAATCAACATAATTATAGTTTGAATTTAATTCTTTACCAATTAAAACATAAGGAATATTATTATTCTTCAAATAATTAATTCTTATATCATTCTCTTTATTATCAAATATTACTGCTCCATCTGCTAAACCATTTTTCAAAAGTAAAAAACCATCAGTATCATCACCTATAAATCCTCTTGCAGAAGAAGATGAAATAACAACTTTATATCCTTTTATCTTTGCGCAATTCATCAATTCTTGAATAGCTTCTGTATGCCATGCGTTCCAATAACCACCTAAATGATCGTGCTTATCAATAAAAATCATTATTGTATGAGTCTCTTGTTCTCTTAACCCTTTTGCTAAAATATTTACTTGATAATTTTCTTGTTTTATTATTTCCAAAACTTTATTTCTAGTTTCAATTTTAACTTCAGAATTATTATTAACAACTCTTGAAACAGTTTTTACAGATACTCCAGCTAATTTCGCTATATCTTTCATCGTTATATTTTTCATATCATCCTCACTGTCCTACGTTGTCATCATTGTACATCAAGTTGAAAACGTTTGCAAGTTTTTTATTTGTTCTTTTAATATTATCCAAAACTGTTATAAGTTATTTTATCTTTATCTTTTGTGTTTTTTTGTT
>JAMOQG010000146.1 GCA_027064135.1 Peptostreptococcaceae bacterium
TAATAGGATGTGAATATTGTGAAAAAAAACAAAAGAAAACTAAATATTGTTTTAATATTATTGAGTATAATTATAATCATAATATTTTATCCTCAAACTTCAGATTATTTAGTTTCTAAAGGTAAACTTGATTTAGAAAAAGAAAATATTGATAAGGAAGTTATTGATTTATCAGGCGAATGGGAATTTTATGAAGGAAAGTTATTAAATAAAAGGTATTTTACACAGAATGAAAAAAACTTGAAACCTGAATTTGTAAATGTGCCTCATACATGGATACCTAAAAAAGATAATAAAGATAGTGTTGCTACATACAGATTACATTTAGATAGTGAAAAATTATATGATGGAATTTATATTAAATATATGTCAACGCAATATAAAGTGTTTATTGATAATAAACTTATTGCGTCAAATTGGAATATTAATAATCAAGATGAAAGTCAATATAAAAATATGTTGATAAAATATCCAAGTATAGGTAAATCAGTTGATATAATAGTTCAGGTTAATAATAGTGTAAATTTTAAAAGTGGATTTTGGCAAAAAATGTATATTGGAGAATATAATGAACTATTAAAGAAAAAAAATCATGAAATTTTTATTACAAGTACTATATTTGGAATTTCAATAATTTTAATTATTAGTTTATTAATATTGACAATTTACGGTGTAAGAAGAAAAAATCATGAATATTTGTTTTTAGCAACTATCGCTATTGTTATTAGAATTCTAGTCAAGGATGATCTTTTAATTTCTGAATTAATTCCAAATATAACTGCAATATCGATAATTTACATACAGAAAATTTCTTTTATATTTATAGTTGAGTTTATAATGATGTCTTTATATCAGAATATTAAAACTAAATTTGCTAATTATTTTAAAATTATTATTTCAGCATTAAATATTGTATTTATATTTTTAATAGCTTTCTTAAATACAGTTAGTTATACTAATATTTTTCAATATTATAATTATTTTATAGTTATTTTAGTAGTTTTATCGTTTTTCTATTATTTAAAAGTTTTTAAAAGTAAATTGGTAAAAAACACTGATGAAAATATGATTGTTTTTTCATTAATTATTGCTTTTATTGGAGTGCATGATATTTTATTTTTTGAGAATATAATAAATAGTAATTTTGGATATTTATTTCCATATTTAATAGTTATACTTTTAATAATTATTTTTTTAAGAAAATCACAGGATTATTTTGATAGTAAAATTGAACTTCAAAGACTTAATAATGAAATGAATTTAAAAATAGATAATATGAGTCGTTTTAAGGAAACAATTATTGCAATTTCAAAAATAGAAGATATTGATAAACTTGAAGAAGAAGAATTTGCAATTAGGGTTTTTAGAATTTTAATTAGAACTATTGAAAAAGCAGATGCTGGTTCGGTTTATTTAGCTAGAGCTGGTTATGTATTTTTTATTGATTCACTTGGACATAACAAAGAAAAATTAAATGAATTCAAATATAAAGTTGACGATTTTACATTCCCTAGTGAAAATGTAGAATTAATTAAAAATATTAACGAAGATAAAATAAATAGTGAAACTGAAGAAATTATTATACCTTTAAAAGAAAGCGTTGTTATTGGAATGAGTGATGAAGATGAAATTTTTGGAGCAATTTCATTAGATATTTCTGTAAATTCATCGGAAATTTTTGATGATGATGATCTTGCTATTGCACAAACGATTTCAAGTGTAATTAATGGTTATTATAAAAATTTGAAATATCAAAAGGTAAAAGAACATATGATGAATATTGAAAGAAGAAAATTAACAGAAAAAGCTAATATGGATGAACTTACTAAATTATTTAATAAACGGTATTTTTATAAGATATACGAAGATACTTATAATAGAATGAAATTAATTAATCAAAATATTACAATTTTAATGATTGATATTGATAATTTTAAAAATTATAATGATACTTATGGTCATCTTGAAGGAGATGAATGTTTAAAAAAAGTTTCTAGTGTATTACTTGAAAATACAAGAGATCAAGATATACCAATTCGTTATGGAGGAGAAGAGTTTATTATTATTTTGCAAAAAACTGATAAGGAAAATTCAATAATGATTGCAGAAAAATTAAGAAAAAAAATAAAAGAATTAAATATCGAAAATTATGTTGATGAAACTAAAAAATATTTAACAATTAGTATTGGTGTATCTACAGTTAAAGCTACTTCAGAAATTGACCGTATGAGATTAGTTGAAATAGCTGATAAAGCTCTTTATGAATCAAAAGATAATGGTAGGGATCAAGTAACTTTTAAAGAATGTTTCTATTTACAGGGGGATTTCAATGGTTAAATGGACTAGCGAACAAAGAAATGCATTTGAAAGTAGAAATCAGAATTTATTATTATCTGCTGCAGCTGGTTCTGGTAAAACAGCGGTATTAGTTGAAAGAATAGTTTCTTTAGTAGTGAACGATAAAATTCCGATTAATAAAATGCTTATTATTACTTTTACTAAAGCAGCAGCAGGAGAAATGAAAGAAAGAATTCTTGAATCACTTTCTTCTATGATTGAAAGTCATAATGAAAAAAATGAGTTTATAAGAAAACAGATTTCTATGATAAACAATTCTAATATTTCTACAATACATTCGTTTTGTATGGAAATAATTAAAAGGAACTTTCATAAAATTAATATTGATCCATCTTTTAGAATATTAGATACTAGTGAAAAAGAATTGTTATTTATTAAATCTGTTGATGAAGTTTTAGAACAAGAATATGAAATAGGAAAAGATGAATTTATTTCAATTGTTGAATCTTATACGTCAAATAGAAATGATGAAAAACTATACCATGCTATTAAGAATTTTTATAGTTTTATTGGAAGTAAAGTAAATCCTTTTAATTGGTTAGAAGAAAAAACAGAACTTTATAATGTTGAAGAAGATAATTTTAATAATCATATTTGGGTTGATGCATTAAAAAAACATATTGTTAAATCACTTGATATTTCTTTAAAATATTTATATGCAGCTATAGAATGCTGTGAAGATACAGATGGACCTTTAGATTATAAAGTTGCTATTGAATCAGATATAAAAATGATAATTTCTTTAAAAGATGAATTAGAAAAAGATATTTATAGTTTTTTTAATTCTTTTAATTCCATAAATTATTTACGATTTAAATCTATTGGTAAAAAAGAAAAAGCTGAAATCAATGATAATTTAATAAAATTAACTAAAGAATTACGTGATAAATCTAAAAAGAATTTAAATAAATTAATAGAGAATATAGGGTTTAAAAATTTGAATGGTCAAATTGAAGACCTTTCTAAAATATATCCTTTACTTAAATATTTTGTAGAAATAATAAAAAAAGTAGATAGTGAATTTAAAAATAAAAAACTTGAAAAAAATGTTTTAGATTTTAATGATTTAGAACATTTCGCATTAGAGCTTTTAGGAGATAATTTAATAAATAATGAATATAGAAAGAAATTCGATTATATTTTTGTTGATGAATATCAAGACACTAATATTATTCAAGAAGAAATTGTAAATCTAATAAAAAGAAAAAATAATGTGTTTCTTGTTGGTGATGTTAAACAAAGTATATATAAATTTAGACTTGCTGAACCGGAGTTGTTTTTAAAAAAATATGATTCTTTTTCTATGTCTGAAAAAAGTATAAATAGAAAAATAAATTTATCTAAAAATTTTAGATCGCGTTTTGAAATTCTTGATGGAATTAATTTTATATTTAAAAATTTGATGAGAAAAGATTTTGGTGAAATTGAATATAATAAAGAAGCTTATTTATATGAAGGAATTAAATTTGAAAAAAATGAAAATTCTAAAATTGAATTGAATATTATTAATGCTGATAAGAAAAGTTTTGAAGAGAACGAAATTGATTTAGAATTATTAGATTTAAAACAGAGTGAAATTGAAGCAAAAGCAGTCGTACAGAGAATAAAAAATTTAATTGGAAAAGATACTTATGATAAAAAATTAGGCAAGAAAAGAAAGATAGAATATAGGGATATTGTCATTTTGATGAGAGCAACTAGTGGCTGGGGCCCGGTATATGAAGAAATATTTATAAAAGAAGGAATTCCTTTATATTATGAAGGAGGAAATGGATATTTACAGACTCTTGAAATAGAGATATTCTTAAATTTATTAAAAATAATTGATAATAAAAGAAATGATATTGCTTTACTATCTGTTTTAAGATCTCCTATTGGGGGTTTTTCAATTGCTGAAATAATAAAAATTAGAATTGAAAATCCACAGAAAAGTTATTTTGAAAGTTTAAAGAAAATTTCTAAAACGAATAGTGAATTAGGAATGAGAGCAGTTGAATTTATTAATACAGTAAATGAATATGTTAAAATAGCAAGATTTATGGAAATTGATGAATTTATTCAAAAATTATTATCTGAAACTAATTTTTTAAATTATGTTTCTGCAATGCCTGGTGGTAATTTAAGACGTGGAAATTTAAAACTTTTAGTTCAAAAGGCAAAATTGTTTTCAGAAAGTTCAATTACAGGGTTATTTAATTTTATTGAATATATTAAGAGTATGAATAGTATTAATGCAGATTTTGATACAGCTAATGTAATTTCAGAAAGTGAAAATGTTGTTCGTTTGATGAGTGTTCATAAATCAAAAGGGTTAGAATTTCCTGTTGTAATTTTAGCAAGAGGAAATAGGCAGATGAAATCGATGGAATCTAAAAATAATTTTATAATGCATAAAGATTATGGAATTGGTACTAAATATGTTGATTATGAAAATAGAGTAAAATCAAATACAATTTCTAGATATGTTATTAATAGAAAAATTGATGAAGAGAATATTGCTGAAGAAATGAGAATACTTTATGTTGCAATGACAAGAAGTGTTGATAAACTATTAATATTTGGTACATTTGGGAGTAGTTTTAATAAAAGTGTTAATGATTGGTCTATGAAAGGATCAATTGAATATATCGAAACATCAAAAAGTTATATAGATTGGATAATGAGAATAATTTCTGGGAATACAGAGTTTAAAAAGATTTGTAATATTAGCGATAATGAATTTGTTCCTGATGGAAATGATTTATTTAGTATAAATATTATTGATCTAAAAGATATTGAAAATGAAGAAAAAAAAGAAATTGATTCTTATTTAACAATAAAAAGTAAATTAGAAAATGGAGAATTTGAAACTGATAAAAAAATAGAAGAAGTTTTTAATTATTCATATAATGTAAATGAAAAAATGCCTACAAAGATATCGGTTACTGCATTAAATACGCTTAACGGCGAAAATGTAGAGGATTTTAAATTATTTAATAATATTCCTCAAATGCAAAAAGAACCAAGTTTTATAACTAAAAAAGAAGGGCTGTCAGCATTTGATTATGGTAATACTTATCATTATGTTATGGAAAAAATTAATTTGGATAAAGTTGATTTGAAAGGAATCGAAGAGCAAATAGATAATTTTGTTAAAATCGGATATTTAAGTGATGCGCAAAAAGAAATTATAAATATAAAAAGTATATTTGGTTTTTATGATTCTGAAATTGGGAAAAGATTATTGTCTTCAAGTGAAATTAACAGGGAAATGCCTTTTACCTTTAAATATAAAAAAGATTTTTTAGTCCAAGGTATAATTGATTTATATTTTGAAGAAAATGATGAAATAATTTTGATTGATTATAAAACAGATAAAATTAGTAATTCTAATGAAAAATTACTTGTTAATGAACATAAAATGCAAGTGGAAATTTATGCTGAAGCACTAGAAAAATTAATTAAGAAAAAAGTTCGTGAAAAATATTTATATTTCTTTAGAAATAGTACTTTTTACAAAATATAGGTGAAATCACACTCCATTTGTAGTATGATTTTGCTCTTTCAATTGTAAAATACCAAATATTCAGAAAATTCAAAATAAAAAAACGTTTTCCTAAAAAAAGACTTTACTTTTTAAATTTAAGATGCTATACTCTAAAAAATAAAACAAAAAAACATTGAAAGGGCAATCACTCTTGAGTATAATTTCCGAAAATAAGTAGGTTATTACGTTAGTCGCGTTAAGACAGTTGAGTAAATTTTAGAATGGAACCGTGGATAGTATTCACTTCTAATATCGTACATTTGTATGATTAGGAGTGAATTTTTTATATAAAAAATTTTAAATAAAAAAAGGAGGAATCACAATGACAACTAAGGAAAGAGAAGAAATGAAAAAACAAGCATTAAATTCTTATGCGAATTCGAATCTTAATTATTTTGGAACTAATTCAAGGAGGGACTAAAAATCGAATCTGATATTGGAATAATTGTTTTAATTAGTTGAAAATGGGTATTATGTTAAGAATTATATCCATTTTTTGTTGTGATTAATAAATAGATTAGGGAGAGAATATGAATTTAAGAAAAAAGATTGGAATAGAGTATGGTAATATTGAGCCAACTACAAACAGCGAGGATAACATTAAATTTATTAACTTGAAACTTGCTTCATTAGGATTGCCAATTTATGATTCAGGAAAAAAAGATGAAGGATCGTGCGAATATTTTATTGATTTATTTGAAGGTATTATTACTGATTATAAAGAAAAAATGAGATTGCAGGATAGGAGAGAAATACCTATTAATAAAAGAGTTTATGAGTTTTTAAATGAATATTTTAATGATATTGATGAAAGTGTAGATATTATAAAAGATTCATTTATTTTAGATAGATATGGTCTTGCAAGAGAATTATCAATGGCGCCTAATGGATATGAATTTAAGAATGAATATTTAGAAAGTTATAGAATTAAACAAGGAATTTTAAATAATCCAAAACATGATAGAAGAACAACAGAAGGATCTTTTCATATTGTGGAGGGTGGACTTGCTATTCCATTTGATAAGAAATCAGTTCCTAAAAAAACTTTTGTGAGGCTTTATAATGCAGCAATTAATCCTCCAGAAGATTTAATGATACTTCCTTTTACTTCAAATCAAGATAATAAAGCTAAAACTTTTGTTACTCTTATGGTTAAACCAGCTATTTCACCAGAGGTTCCTGGTGTGGTTAAAGAAAAGAATATGGAAATTTTATTTATTACTCCTGGAAGTCTTGTTTCAAATCTTGATTTTGTTGAATCTGTTTTTGGAAATGCTGGAGATATGAGTTTGCATGTAAATGATTCAAGTCTTGATGTTGAGCATTGGTCTGGCCATACTGGATATATTGTGCTTGCACCACATTTAACAAAATTAAGAAAGATAGATTTAGGATTGCCACACTATGATAATGCAACTGAAAAACAAAAAAAAGATGGCATGTGTTATAAAAATGAAAATGAAATCTACAACGATGGATCGCCGTTTAAAATAACTTGCAGAGATGAAAAAGGGGTTATTATTACTCTTATTGCAGACAATTATTTTGGTTATTCAAAAAAAGAAATTAAGACACAGATGAGTTATGCTGCGAATTTATATGGAATGAGTGAAGAGGAACATTCTGGTGGAGCAATAGCTTTTAGAAGAACAAATGTAGGCGAAAATTTTAGTGCGAAAAAAGAAATAGATAGTTCTAAATATAAATTTAAATATGTGAAAGAAAATTTTAGTGATTTAATGGATATTCAAAAAGAAAATTATGGTATAGATAAAATATATAAAAACATTATTTATTTGCCTGATGATGTTGAAATGGATCTTCATAATACTGAGATAAAATGGGAATATAACGATGAAATTCAATCGATTAGAATGTTACCAACTTATTATTATATTTTGCCTTCTGGTGATAAATTTCAGATGATTAAGCATCCAACAGCACCGCAATGGAAGTTGATAAGGACTTCTTCTGAAGGAACTTATTGTCATAAACCTTGTACCGTTTCAGGTGGAGGAAAATCTGAAATTTCTAAATCACTTGATAATTCAATAATATATGGAACTTATTATTCTCATAATTTAGCTAAGGATTTAGATAGAGTTGAGAGTATACTTAAATATGATTATAGACGAAGATGGATTGTTAATCCAAATAGAAAAAGACCATCAAGACCGATACTTTCTCCTGAAAGATCACTTGGTTCAGTAATTAAACTTTTAACACCTTCGAATTCTTATACTGAAGAATTTAATGAGTATTTAGCTGCTATTCCAAATTACATTAAAGCTTTAGTTTTTCTTGTAAAACGATTTTATCTTGTTAAATGGGGAGATAATTGGAGATGTCATTTTACAGTAGATAAAATAAACGGTAGACCTGGCAATGTGGTTAAATATAATGGTAGGAAAATTAAACCAAGTTATTTGAGAATAGGTTTTAATGAGGATAGCTCATGGAGAATATTTAAATTAAGAATGGATTTTATGTCGTCTGAAAAAATTCAAATGGAAGATGATATTTCAGTTTCAGTTGTATTACCAAGAAAAAATTTAAAGAATATTGATGAGCAATATCAAAATCCAAGTTTGAAATTCGCAATGAATTGTGAATATAGATTATTTCAAAGACCTGATGAAGCAATAAATATTGGATATGATAAAAAAGCAGAATATGATTTGTCACAAGATAATATTTTTGTTACTAATTATCAGCCATTAACTAAAAAAGATGTACAGGAGATAAAAGATGATGTAATGAATTTTGTAGCTTATACTAAACCTGTTACAGATCATGTTGAAAAATTCTTAGAAGGAGATTATAAATATTGTATTATATCATCTGAACCAAGAATTTTGGATGATAATACAAAATCAAAAAATATTAGATATCTTGAAAATAGAGGAGATTTTCTTGAACCAATAAAAAATTATGTTTCTGATATTGGCTCGAGATTTTCAAGGAAAATACCGGTTGAAGATGAAGTACTATATCCAATAAATGCGGTTTTAGCAGGTAGAAGGAATAATCCTCCTTCAGAAAAAGATGGAATAAAAGTACCGCCTTTATCAGTATATAATCCTCTTCACTACCAAGAATTACCTGAATTGTTTATGGATTTCATGGCAAGTTTAAGTGGAAAATCTCCTTCAACTACTGGATCAGGATCTGAAGGTGCACTTACAAAAGGACCTTTCAATATGCTTTTACCTGCATATGATTTGAACAATGCATTATTATCTTATATATTAACAGATTATGCAGGCTATACAACGCCAGCAGGCTATATTGGAACTAATGGAAAAGTTGATCATGATATTTCAATGTTTATACCTGAAATGTGGTGTAGATTGAGTGAGGCGGAGAAACGACCAAAATATTTAATTAATGTGGGAGCACTTGAAAAAGTTGATGATTTTAGTTATAAAGGCAAAAATGTTTTAGCTAGTAGACTAGGTTATAGAATTACAAAGTATTTTGCATATAGATTTATGGGGAAAGTTTTTGATGAACCGGAATCTATATTTGATGAATCGTTATTAAAACCTGAATCACAAGACATAGATGCATTTGTTGAAGGAATTGACAATATTGTTAAAGGACATGAAAAAATTGCAAAAGCATATATATCTGACGGTACTGTAAACGATGCTATCCCGCCATTAAAGGCTTTAATATATATTATGGCAAATGGTGAATATGAGGGGTTAAAAGTTGATAACGAGAAGTTTAGAAAGCAGTTTGAATATGAATATGTAATTAATAGTGATTGGTATAAAGAAAGATTAAAAAATAAACAGCAAATAGAAATTAATCTTATTAAGAAAAAAATATCAAACCTTGAAAAATTTATTGAAAATCCAATTAACGAAAGTATTATAAGTGTTTATGGATATGATGAAAGATTAAAGAATGCAAATGAACAACTAGAATATTATAAATCTAATGAATATCTTGAGTCCATAATTGGAACAATTGGAGCAGATGATTTAGCATTAAGATAGTAAATATAAGAATCAGCATAGAATACATTAATATGCTGATTTTTATATCTAAAATATTCTATAGGAATTTTTTGGAGAATGTTTCGGTTAGGACAATCTTCAAAACTAAATATATTTTAATTTTTGTGTATATTTATTGTAAGTGGGTATTAATCGCATATAGTCTATATTTTTTGGAGGTGGATTTTTGTATAAAACATTTGGGTGTTTAGATGACAAAAGTATATATAATGATTTATTTAACGAATTACTTAATTTTTATGAAAATTCTTCTGTTGTTTTAATGAAAAAAACATCTGATGGATACGAAATGGTTGCAAATGAGAATAATTTTGAAAAAATTAATAATGATGAAATTAAGAAATTTTATGAAATTTGTTATGAAGAATCTGATTTTGATGAGGATAAACCGGTTATTATTGATGAAAAAAATCGAATTATAATATATCCTATTTATTTTGAATCAAATAAATTATGTGGGAAGATTGCAATATTAACTAAATTAAATAATAATAGTATTTTTTTAAAGCTTTGTAAAACTAATATTGAAGCAAGAATTAGAGAAAGCTATAGGACTAAATGTTGGGAAATGTTATTTAATAATAGTTTAAGTGGAATTGTAGTATATGAAGTTATAGAAAATGGTGAAAATTTTATTATAAAATATTTCAATAAAAAAGCTGAAGAAATTGAGAATATTAATTCAAAAAAAATTATTGGCAAAAAAGTAACTGATGTTTTCACAGGTATAATTGAAATGGGTTTATTTGATGAAATGAAAAAAGTTTATGAAATAGGAGAATCAATTTATTATCCTATTAGTTTTTATAAAGATAAAAGAATAAAAGGTTATAGAGAAAATTATATTCATAAACTTTTTGATAACGAAATTATTATATTTTATAATGATTTAACAAATGAGAAAATAAAAGAAAATGAATTAATAGCAACAAAAGAAAGATATGAACTTGCAATTAATGAAAATAATTTAGGATTATGGGATTGGGATATTATAACAGATTATGTGGAAGTAAATAATAATTTTTTAGATATAGTCGAGATTACAGACAATAATCCTTTAAAAATTATGAAAGCGTGGAAAGATAAAATTTTTGATGAAGATATTGAGAATGTTGAAATTAAACTTAAAAATTATGTAAAAAACCAAGTTGATCATTTTGAAATTAAATATCGAATAAAAACTAAAAATGGTTTTAAATGGGTTAGTAATGAAGGTGAAATTATTAAATGGGAAGATGGAAAAGCTATTAGAATGATTGGAGTCTGTAAAGATATTACAGAAAGAATAATGCTAGAAGAAGAGATAAAAAGGAAAAATAATCTTTTCCAACAATTATTTGATGAATCAAATGAATCTATAGCTTTACTTGATGAGCAAGCAAATATAATTCAAGTTAATAGAAGTTTTGAAAAATTATTTTTATATAAAAATGATAATATAGTTGGTTTAAAAATTGATAATTTGATTTTACCTGAAGAACTTAATTATGAAGGGAAAAATTATTCTGATGAAGTAATTAAAGGGAAAGATATAAAAACGGAGTGTATTAGAAAAAATAAAAATAATGAAAGAATAAATGTTTCACTTCATGCATTTCAAATTAAATTAGGTAATGGAGAAATTGGTATATATGCAATATACAATGATATTAGTAAAAGAATTTCAGAGGTTGAGAAAATTAAATATTTATCTTCTCATGATCAATTGACAGGTATTTTTAATAGACGGTACTATAAAGAAGAAATTAATAGATTGAATTTATCAAGAAGATTACCAATTAGTATAGTTATTGCTGATATTGATGGGTTGAAATTAGTAAATGATAAATATGGACATAATGAAGGAGACAACTATATTAAAACTGTTGTTGGTGTTATTAATAATACAATAAGAGGAGAAGATATTTTTGCAAGAATTGGTGGAGATGAGTTTGCAATTGTTTTAATGGAAACTACAAAGAATGCTGCTAAATATATTGTTGATAGAATTAATGAAAAAATTTATCAAATAAATAAAAAAACTGCTTATAATCTGGGTGTTTCAATGGGGATTGCAACAAAAACAGTTGAAAGAATAGCTCTATATGATTTAATAACAGATGCAGATAATAGAATGTATGAATCAAAAAAGAAAAAGAAAAAGTTGCAGAATTCAGAATATTGAGAATGTATATAAATAATTATTTAACAAAGAAAACGTAAATTAAATATTGTAAATGCTAAATTAAAGTAATATAATATATATGAAAACGGTTTCATAAAAAATCTCTGAATTATTTTTACCTAAGGAATGGTCTATGGAAAAATAACAATGGGTTATTGAAGAAATTTGATAATCTCCCGTATTGGAAAAGAGTATATAATATAGGAGGGAAGAATTAATGAAGATTTACAGAGTTAATTTAGACGAACTAAAGGTTACAGAAGAATTAGTGAAAGATACTTACAGTATGTTAGGTGGTAGAGGATTAACTTCTCAAATGATTTTAGATGAAGTTGACCCAGCGTGTGATGCACTTGGAAGACATAATAAACTTGTAATTGCTCCTGGGTTATTATCTGGAACATCTGCGCCAAGTTCAGGAAGAGTATCTGTAGGTGCAAAAAGCCCTTTAACTGGTGGAATTAAAGAATCTAATTCTGGTGGAACTGTTTCACAAAGACTTGGAAAATTAGGAATAAAAGCAATTGTTATTGAAGGTATTCCTAAAGGTGATGATTTTTATAAATTAGTTGTTAATAAAGATGAAGTTAAATTAGAAGTTTGTAATGATTTTAAAGGTAAAGGTAATTATGAAACAATGGAAAGTTTACTTGAAGAATATGGTAAACATTGTTCATTTATGACAATAGGACCTGCTGGAGAATTCAAATTACAAGCTGCATCAATAGCAATTAGTGATCCGGAATTTAGACCTACTAGACATTGTGGTCGTGGTGGTTTAGGTGCAGTAATGGGTTCAAAAAAATTAAAAGCAATTATTGTTAACGATGAAGGTACAACTCCAATACCAATTCATGATAAAGATAAATTTAGAAAAGCTGCAAAAGATTTTGCAAAAATGTTAATGGATCATCCTGTTAGTGGAGGAGGACTTACTAAATATGGTACTGCTGTATTAATTAATATTTTAAATGAAGCGGGTGGACTTCCAACTAAAAACTTTGAAAGTGGTAGATTTGATAAAGCTGGCATGATTAGTGGAGAAACAATTGCTGAAAAAATAGAAGAACGTGGTGGAAAAACTACACATGCATGTCATCCTGGTTGTGTAATGCAATGTTCTCAAATTTACAATGATAAAGATGGAAATTATTTAACTAGTGGTTTTGAATATGAAACTATTTGGGCATTTGGTGCAAATTCAATGATTAGTGATATTGATGTAATAGCTATGGCTGATAGAATGTGTGATGATACAGGTATTGATACTATCGAAATAGGAAATACAATTGCTGTTGCTATGGAAGGCGGATTAATAGAATTTGGTGATACTAAAGGTGTATTGAATTTAATTGCAGAAGTATTTAAAGGAAGTCCAGTTGGTAGAATAATTGGTAACGGTGCTGGATTTACAGGTAAAGCGTTTGGTGTAAGAAGAGTTCCAGTTGTTAAAAACCAAGCAATGCCTGCATATGATCCTAGAGCTGTTAAAGGTCAAGGTGTAACTTATGCAACTACTCCAATGGGAGCAGATCATACTGCTGGTTATGCTGTAACTGCAAATATTTTAGGTGTTGGTGGAACAATTGATCCACTTAAAAAAGATGGTCAATTAGAATTATCTAGAAATTTACAAATTGCAACTGCTGCAATTGATGCAACTGGATTCTGTTTATTTATTGCATTTGCAGTAATAGATAATCCTGAAGCATTACCTAAAATTGTAGATATGTTAAATGCAATGTTTAATCTTGAATTGACTGGTGATGATGTTACTAATTTAGGAATTTCAATATTAAAAGCTGAATTAGAATTTAATGAAAAAGCTGGATTTACTAAATTAGATGATAGATTACCTGAGTATTTTACTGAAGAAGAATTTGCTCCTCATAATGTTACTTTTGATTTTACTGGAGAAGAATTAGATTCAGTTTTAAAATTTGATTAATTGGAAGTGATTTATGAAAATAGAAATTCGTCTATTTGCTACTTTAAAAGAATTATTACCTACTAATAATAGTGAAGGTACAATAATTGAAATTGAAGATGGTATGATTATTGACGATTTAGTTGAAAAGTATAAAATTCCAAGAAATATCAGATTGATAATTTTAGTAAATGGAAAACATAAAGATGAAAGCTATAAAATTCAAGATGGTGATAGGATTGGAATATTTCCACCTGTTGGTGGAGGATAAAAAATATAAGCGCGGGTAATCCGCGCTTATAAATTTAAGGTGATATAAATGGATTATTTAATTAGGCAAAAAAATGTATTTACAAAAGAAGAAAACATTAAAATATCTAATACAGTTGTGTTAATTGCAGGTTGTGGTGGACTAGGAACTAACCAAGCTCAAATTTTACAACGAATTGGTGTTAAAAAAATATATTTAGTTGATTACGATAAAATTGAGGTTTCAAATCTCAATAGGCAGGTATTATATTCATATGATGATATTAATGAGTATAAAGTGATGGTGGCTAAGAAAAAACTTAATCAAAATAATCTTTCAACTGAAATAGTTGCTGTTAAACAAAAAATCGATGAGAATTTTGAAATGCCTTTAGATGTCGATTTAGTATTAGATGCACTTGATAATTATGAATCTAGAATAATTATTGAAAAGAAAGTTCTTGAAAAAAATCTTCCATTTATTCATGGTGGTATTAATTCTATGTATGGTCAAATTACTACTATAACAACCAAAAGTAGAATTAGAATAAAAGATTTAATAAGTAAAACTGATGATACGAATATTTCTTCGTATTTACCTGTGATTACTATAGTGGCTTCTTTACAAGTTGAAGAGGGTATAAAAGTTGTTTTAAGTAAGAATAATAGTTTGTTAAATAAAATACTATTTGTAGATTTAGACATTTATTCGTTTACTTTAGTAGATTATTAGTTTATAATAAGTTCTGTAAAGACAATAGCATAATGTCTCTGAGTTTTATAGTCTAAGGGAAACTATGAGTATAAAACCGATAGAGTGCTTAACAGAAATGTGAGTGCTTCCCGTTTGGAAAGGAGCAATATCTTAATGATATGTAAATATCATTATTTCAGGTACCTTTCAAATTGTAGAAAGGTATTTTTTATTGTATTTTATGGAGGAGAAAATGAAAAAAAGAAGTATTGTAGTAATAATGGGTGTATTAATTTTAATGACTATTTTAGTTGGATGTTCAAGTGCTAATTCAGAAGTAGTTAAAGAAGATTTAGTAGTAATTCATGCAGGATCTTTAGCAATACCATTTCAAGAGATTGAAGAGGCTTTTGAAGCAAAATATCCGCAGTATGATGTATTAAGAGAAGCTGCCGGAAGTAGAACTACTGTAAGAAAAGTTACAGATTTAGGAAAGTTAGTTGATGTAGTAGCATCAGCAGATTATACTGTTATTGAAGAATTAATGGTACCTGAATATACTGAGTGGTATGCAAATTTTGCAACTAATGAAATGGCTATTATGTATACTGAGAATTCAAAATATGCAGATGAAATAAATGCTGATAACTGGTATGATATTTTATTAAAAGATGGAGTTAAATATTCTCATTCTGAGCCAAATGTTGATCCATGTGGCTATAGAAGCCAACTTGTATGGCAGTTAGCTGAAAAACATTATAATAAGCCAGGATTAAATGATGAGTTGATAGAAAATTGTCCTGAAAATTTAATTAGACCTAAGGAAGTTGATTTAATTGCAATGTTAGAGGCTGGAGAACTTGATTATGTTTTTATTTATAAATCAGTTGCAAAACAACATGAATTACCTTTTGTTGAGTTACCAGAAGAAATTAGTTTAAAATCAAATAAATTTGCTGATGATTATAAAACGGTAAGTTTTGATATTAATGGTAAAGAACCGGGTCAAGTTGTAACTAAGATTGGTTTACCAATGGTTTATGGAATTACTATTCCAAATAATGCACCAAATGAAAAAGGAGCTATTTTATTTATGGATTTCCTTTTAAGTGAAGATGGTAGAAAAATAATGGAAAAGAATGGTCAACCACCAATTTTCCCAATAGAATTTAATGATAGAGAAGTTGTACCTGAGGATTTACAAAAATATTAATAAGGAGTAATTATGAAAAAATCTATTTTCAATTTAATAATCATTTTATGTTCTTTAGTAATATTACTTTTTATTACAGCTCCGATTATTAAATTATTTACATTTTCTAATTTTGAAATGATATCAAAAACAGCAGTTGAAAAAGAAGTTATTCAGTCAATTTTTCTGACTTTAAGAGCATCTTTAACGGCAACGCTAATTACTTTGATTTTTGGGATTCCACTTGCGTATGTTCTTGCAAGATATAATTTTAAAGGAAAAGTATTTGTTGAAAGCATTATAAATATACCTGTAATAATACCACACACAGCAGCGGGAATTGCATTATTAACAGTTTTTGGAGATAATTTCTTTATGGGAAAATTAGCTAATAAATTTGGTATGAGTTTTACAGGTGAATTTGCTGGAATTGTGGTTGCTATGATGTTTGTAAGTATGCCGTTTTTAATAAACGAATCAAAAGAAGGTTTTAAGAAAATAGATGTAAAGTATGAAAAAGTAGCAAGAACTTTAGGAGCAACACAATCAAAAACTTTTTTTAAAGTTGTTTTGCCTATGAATAAAAATCATATTCTTTCTGGCTCATTAATGATGTGGGCCAGAGGAATCTCTGAATATGGCGCAGTTCTTGTGTTAGCGTACCATCCAATGGTTGCACCTACATTAATATACGAAAGATTTTCATCATATGGACTTAAATATTCAATACCTGTTTCAGTGGTTATGATAATTATCACATTAATTATTTTTTCTGTTTTTAAAGTAATTCAAAGAGGAGAAGAAAATTATGATAAAAATTGAAAATATTAATAAGCGTATTGGAGATTTTAAAATTAAAGATATCAGTCTTAATATTGAAAAAGGAGATTATTTTGTAATATTAGGGCCAAGTGGTAATGGTAAAACAGTACTTCTTGAAATAATAGCAGGCTTAAGAAATGTGGACTCAGGTAATATTTATTTTTCTGGAAATAGAGTAAATGATGTTCCACCTGAACAAAGAAATGCTGGCATGGTATATCAGGATTATATGCTTTTTCCACATATGAATGTAAAAGAAAATATTTTATTTGGAATAAAGATTAAAAAAATTACGAATTATGAAACTAAATTTGAAAAAATAACAAAAGATTTAGAAATTTCTCATCTAATAAATAGGAGAATTAAAAATTTAAGTGGTGGAGAAAAACAAAGAGTAGCACTTGCAAGAACTTTAATAATGGAGCCTGAAATATTGCTTTTAGATGAGCCTTTAAGTGCTGTTGATACAAGTACAAAAAATAAATTACAAAATGATTTGAAAAGAATTCATAAAGAGTTTAAAACAACAACAATTCATGTAACTCATGATTTTAACGAAGCGATATTCTTAGCTGATAAAATTGCAATAGTTAAAAATGGTGAAGTTGTACAAAGTGGAACACCCGAGGAAATATTTCAAAAACCTGATAATAATTTTGTTGCAGAATTTATTGGTTGTAAAAATATTTTTAAAGGTAAGATTATAGAGAAAAATATTGCGAGAATTTCAGATAAAATTAATTTTAGTGTGGTTATGGAAGAAAAAAGTGAAATTAGTTTAATGATTAGGTCTGAAAATATTATTGTGTCACTTGAAAAAATAAATTCAAGTGCAAAAAACTGTTTTAAAGGTAGAATTGTAAATATTAAAAAGAAATTAAAAGTAGTTGAAGTTACTGTAGATATTGGTGTGATATTAACTGCTTATATAACATATAGTTCCTTTGAACAAATGAAGCTTGAAGATAATAAAGAAGTTTATTTAATATTTAAAGCGACATCAGTTCATATATATTAAATGGGGGAAAAAATGAAAAATTTATTTAAATTAATGAAGATAGAAGATTTTATTGAAGTTGCAATGTCTAATATGAATAAGAAATTAGAAACTGAAGAGATTGATATTATTGATTCTCTTAATAGAATATTGTCTGAAAATGTAATTTCAGACGGTGATTTGCCACCTTTTTCGAGATCAACAGTTGATGGATATGCAGTTTATTCAAAGGATACTTATGGTGCAAGTGAAACTTTACCCATATTTCTTGATATTGATGGTGAAATTAGAATGGGTGAAGAAGCAACAAAAAAATTAAAAGAAGGATATGCTATGAAAATTGCAACTGGTGCAATGATACCTGAAGGATCAGATTCAATTGTAATGGTTGAAGATACTGAAATGATTTCAGAAAAAACTGTTGAGATTTCTAGAGCTGTATATGAAAAAGAAAATATAGTATTTAAAGGTGAAGATATTTTAAAAGGTGGAGTTTTATTAAATATTGGACACAAAATAAGACCGCAAGATATTGGTGCATTAGCGGGAATTGGTGTTACTAAAGTAAATGTATTTAAAAAAGTTAAAGTAGCTGTTATCTCAACTGGAGATGAAATAATTGATCCAAGTGAAACTCCAAAATTAGGGCAAATTAGAGATATTAATTCATATTCTGTTTCATCATTTGCACTTGAACTTGGTTGTGAAGTTAAAATGTGTGGAATAATAAAAGATAATAAAGATATGCTTTTAAATGAAGTAAGAAATAGAATAGAAGATTTTGATATTGTGTTATTATCTGGTGGTAGTTCAGTTGGAACTAGAGATTTAACAATTCAAGTTCTTGAACAAATACAAAAGGATTCAATTTTAGCGCATGGTATTGCAATAAAACCAGGGAAACCGACAATTTTATCAGTTATAAATGATACTTTGATTATTGGCCTTCCAGGACATCCGGCTTCGTCAATTGTTGTTTTTAATGGTGTTGTAAAACCACTTATAAAATTGATGTCAGGTGAACTAGCTGAAATTAATTATGATAATAAAATAGTTGCAAAATTAAGCAGAAATATAGTATCAGATAAAGGAAGAGAACAATATTTTAGAGTTTTAGTTACAAAAGAGAATGATGAATTTATAGCAGTGCCTATACTTGGAAAATCAAGTTTGATTACTACTTTAGTAAAAGCAAACGGTTTACTTAAATGTGGTTTAGGTGTAGAAGGAATTGTAAAAAATACTGATGTTGAAGTGATAATGTTTTAAGGGGGAAATATTTTGGAAAGAAATATATATTTAAATAATGTTTCTGTTGAAGAAGCAAAGGAAAAATGGTATAAAAATTTCAATTTAAATACGAATACTGAAATAATTGATATTAGAAATGCAAGCGAAAGAGTTGTTTCAAAAAAACTAGTTGCAATTAATTCAACTCCACATTATCATGCTTCTGCTGTAGATGGAATTGCTGTTAGATCAGTTGAGACTAAAGATGCTTCAGATATGACACCTTTAAAATTAATGATTGATAGAGATTATGTTTATGTAGATACTGGTGATGCAGTAAAAGATGGATTTAATGCTGTAATAATGGTAGAAGATTTAAATGATTTAGGTGAAGGTGTACTTGAAATTGAAAAAGCAATAACTCCATGGGCAAATGTAAGAAATATTGGAGAAAGTCTTGTAAAAGGACAACTTATATTATCAAAATATCAAAAGATTAATTCATACGCAATTGGGCAAGTTCTTGAAACTGGACTTACTGAAGTTGAAGTTTATAAAAAGCCAATGGTTGAATTTATTCCTACTGGAACTGAACTTTTAGAAGCTGGAAGTGAACTTGAAATTGGAAGACTTATTGAATATAATTCACATGTTCTTTCATCTCTTGCAAAAAAGTGGGGAGCAGATACTTTAAGAAATGATATTACAATTGATGATTATGAATTAATTAAAGATAGAATTATTAAAGCTTCTGAAAGAAGTGATTTTATCGTTGTACTTTCTGGTTCTTCTGCAGGAAGTGAAGATTATACTTCACATATTATTGAAGAATTAGGTGAAGTTTATGTTCATGGTGTTAGTATTAAGCCTGGAGGACCTGTAATTTTAGGACGAGTTAATAACAAACCTATCATAGGTGTACCAGGATATCCTGTTGCAGCAGCGTTAAATTTTGAATTGTTTGCTAGAAAAATAATCTATAATTTACAGGGTTTAGTTGAACCAAAGGATAAGAAAGTAAAAGTAAAAGTAAAAACAAAAATAGTTTCAAAACTAGGTTTTAGAGAATTTGTAAGAGTGAAATTGACAACTCTTAATGGTGAACTTGTTGCAATTCCTTTAAAAAGAGCTTCAGGTGTAATTGGAACAATGGTTGAAGCTGATGGATTTTTAATAATTAGTGAATTTTCTGAAGGTGTTAATAGAGATGAATTAGTTGATATTACACTTATAAAAGATAATGATGACTATGATACAACACTTGTTTTAAATGGAAGTAATGATCTTATTCTTGATATTGTAAAAAATCAATTAGCTAAAAAAAGAATTAATTTTATTACTAAATCAACTGGTTCTTTAGCAGGTATAACATCGCTTCAAAGACAGGAAGCACATATTTCAACATCACATTTACTTAATCCTGAAAATGGAGAATATAATTTTTCTTATATTGAAAAATATTTAAGAAACGAAGAAGTTGTATTAATAAATATTGCTTATAGAGAGCAAGGAATGATTATTCAAAAAGGAAATCCTAAAAATATAAAAAGCATTAAAGATCTTGTAAATGATGACATAATATTTATTAATAGACAAAGAGGTTCTGGTACTAGAGTGTTATTTGATTATAAATTAGATGAAAATAATATTGAAAGTAAAAACATTAATGGATATGAAAGAGAAGAATTTACTCATATGACTTTAGCTTCTGAAATTAATAGTGGTTCAACAGATGTTGGAATTGGAATTAAATCTGCAGCAGATGCATTTGATTTAGATTTTATTCCTATTCATAAAGAAAGATATGATTTAGTAATTCCTAAAAAATATTTAAAAGATGAAAGAATAGTTAAACTTTTAGAAGTTATAAGAAGTAAAGAATTTAAAAATGAAGTTAATAAATTAAAAGGTTATGATTTAAAATATACTGGAAAAGAGATGAAAAAAAATGACTCTAATAGATAACTTTAATAGAAAAATTGAATATTTAAGAATATCTGTTACTGATAGATGCAATAGTAGATGCAAATATTGTATGCCTGCTGATGGTGTTGAATTTAAACCACATATTGATGTTTTATCTTTTGAAGAAATTGAAAAAATTGTAAAAGCATTTGCAAAATTAGGTGTTAAGAAAATCAGATTAACAGGTGGTGAACCATTAGTTAGAAAAAACATTGTAGAATTAGTTTCAAAAATTTCTAAAATTGATGGGATTAAAGAAATAACAATGACTACTAATGGATTATTATTAAAAAAATATGCAAAAGAGTTAAAAGAAGCTGGTTTAAATAGAGTTAATATTTCGATAGATACTTTGAATTTTGATAAATATAGTGAGATTACAAGAGGGAGTAGCTTAAAAGATGTTCTTGAAGGAATTGATGAAGCTGAAAAAGTGGGTTTAGCACCAATTAAACTTAATACTGTATTAGTTAATGGCTTTAATGATAATGAAATTGTTGATTTAGTTGAACTTACAAAATATAAAAAATTTGATGTTAGGTTTATTGAGCTTATGACTATTGGAGATACAGCAAATTGGACAAGAGAAAGATATATTTCAAATGAAATAGTTCTTGAAAAGGTAAAAGAACTTAAAAGTGTTAAGAAATTAGATAAATCTTCACCAGCTACTTATTATCAAGTTCCAGGTTATCTTGGAAGAGTTGGATTAATAAATCCGGTAAGTTGCGGATTTTGTTCGGATTGCAATAGAGTAAGACTTACTTCAACAGGAAGATTAAAATTATGTCTTCATTCAGATGTTGAATATAATTTAAAGAAATTTTTAGATAGTGAAGAAACATTAGAAAATGAATTAGTGAAATTAATAAAAGAAAAACCTGAAAAACATAAATTAAACGAAGGTGTTTCAATTAAAAAAAGTATGTTTCAAATAGGAGGATAATTTGGGAAAAGTAATTTCGATTAATATTTCAACTGAAAAAGGAACAATAAAAAAACCGGTTCAAATGGCAGAATTTATTGTAGATCATGGAATAAAAGGTGATGCTCATGCTAAAAATTGGCATAGACAAATTAGTTTACTTGCAGATGAAAGTGTAGATAAAATGAGAAATACTGCTAAAGATAATGCTTTTAGCTTTTTAAAACCTGGAGTATTTGCAGAAAACATTACTACTGAAGGAATTAAACTTTCAACTTTACCAGTTGGAACAAGACTTATAATAGGTGATTCAATTCAAGAAGTAACTCAAATAGGCAAAGAATGCCATAAAGGTTGTGAAATACGAAATATAGTTGGCGATTGTATAATGCCTAGAGAGGGTGTATTTACAAAAGTGATTAAATCAGGAATTGTAAAAGTTAATGATTTAATTGAAATAGTTAATGATGGAGGGAGAAATGAGTAAATTTACACATTTTGATAAAGATGGAAAAACTCAGATGGTTGACGTAACTAAAAAAGATGATACCAAAAGAGTTGCAATTGCAAAAGGTTTAGTTAAAGTAAAAAAAGAAACATTAAAAGCTATATTAGATAAAGAAATAAATAAAGGTGATGTATTAGAAATTGCAAGAATTGCAGGGATAATGGGTGGTAAAAAAACTTCAGATTTAATACCAATGTGTCATCCTTTACTTATTAGCAAAATTGGAATTGAATTTACAATTTCTGAACATGAGAATTCAATAACAATATATGCAACTACAAAAACAACTGGTAAAACAGGGATAGAAATCGAGGCTTTAACAGCGGTTTCAATTGCTGCTTTAACAATTTACGATATGTGTAAAGCTATGGATAGATCAATTGAAATTGGTGAAATAAAACTTCTTAAAAAATCTGGTGGGAAAACTGGTGTGTTCTTATCTGATGATTTAAAAGGTGAAGTTACTAATGTATTTATTGGTGAATTAAGAGGAACTCCAAAGACAGAAAATGAATTTATTGAATTAATTGAAGATTATGGTGTAAAAAATGATATTCATGCAACTGAAGGCAGACATCAAATAAGTATTTTAGCAAATGAATCTGTAGATAAATTTAAAGCAAATGATTTAACTTTAGGTACTTTCGAAGCAAATATTATTATAAAAGGAGTAGATTTATATAAATTCCAAATTGGAACTCAAGTACAATTTGGTGAAGAAGCTATAATAGAAATTACTCAAGTAGGAAAAAAAGATGTATTAATGGAAGATCATTATAATACAATGTATCATGAAGGTGTATTTGCAAAAGTAATTAAGAGCGGAAAAATATTTAAAAATGATTTAGTGCAGGTGATATTAAATGATTAAAGTTGGAATATTGACACTTAGTGATTCTAGATCTGCTGAACCTAAAAAAGATAAAAGTGGTCCTGCAATTGAGGAAATTGTAAAAGAAATAGATGGTATAGTTGAATATTATAAAGTAATTCCAGATGAAAAAGAATTAATTAAAAAAGAATTAATTCATATGTGTGATGATTTAAAAATTAATCTTATTTTTACTACTGGAGGAACTGGATTATCTAAAAGAGATGTAACACCAGATGCGACTTTAGAAGTTATCGAAAAAGAAGTGCCTGGAATAACTGAAACTATTAGAAATGAAAGTTTTAAAATAACAAATCGTGCAATTTTATCAAGAGCGGTTTCTGGTATTAGAAAAGAAAGTTTAATAATAAATCTTCCAGGAAGTCCTAAAGCTGTTAAAGAAAGTTTAAGCTTTGTATTAACAGCACTTCCACATGCTATTGAAGTATTAAAAGGTGACGCTCATGAATGTGCAAGGTAAAGAATATATTGTTCCAACAGTATGTATTACTGGATGGTCTGGTTCGGGTAAAACGGCATTTATTGAAAGTTTAATAAAAAATTTAGTTTCTAAAGGTTATAAAATTGCAGCGCTAAAGCATAATGCTTATAATTTTCAAATGGATAAGCCTGGAAAAGATAGTTATAGACATAAAGATGCAGGAGCAAGTACAGTAATTATTTCGTCAAAAAATAAAGTTGCAGTTATAAAGGATACTGAAAAAGAAGAAGAAGTTATCGATTTAGTAAATGATAATGTTGATAAAAGTTTTGATCTTGTACTTGTTGAAGGATTTAAAGCTGGAAATCTTCCAAAAGTAGAAATTTATAGACCAAATTTAAATAAAGGTACTATTACGAATGAAATTAATTTAATTTCACGGATAGTAAATGATAAAACTATAGAAGATCTTTTAATGCACGTTGATGAAATTTCAGAAATTTTAATAAAAAATTATATATTGTAATAAAAACACATTTCGGTGTGTTTTTTTGTGCTTGATTTCATTATTTGAAATGAAAATCATCCAAAAAGAGTTTGCCTAATACAAAGATAAGCATACTTTGAAAGCGGATTGTAAACTTTTAATTTGTTTTCACTGTTTATTTTTAAAAAAATCGATTCATCATATTTTTTGCTTGCAAAGATGTTGAATTTTATGCTATATTGTCATATAATATTAAAAAGTTTGAGATACTAAGTCAATGAAAATTAACAGTAAAGAATTTTTGGCAAGTACATTTACCGAAATAATGTAAGATTTGCATCATCAGGAGTGAAATATAATGTTTAAAAATTTATCAATTAAAAACAAACTTATTATTAGTGTTTTTTTAGGATGTTTAATTCCTTATTTACTAGGTGTTATATATATTAACAATTATTCAGAGAAATATCTTTATGATAAGGATGTTAATAATACAAGACAAATTGTAGAAGAACTTTCTAAAAGAGTTGATGATTTAATATTTACCAATACTGAAAATCATATAAATATGTTAATAAAAGCAGAATCTGTACAGAATATTAATAATGATATTAAAACATATATTAATTATGAATTGGATAAGGATTTTACTATTACTTCTACTAATGAACAAAGAATTTTAGATTACTTTTCTCTGTTGAAAGAAACGTATGAGTATATTAATTTTATTTATTTAGGAACAGAAAATGGTGGGTATATAGAATATCCAAATTTTTCTCATAATGATAATTATGATCCGCGTATAAAGCCATGGTATAAGAATACTATAAATTCTAAGGAAATTTATATATCTGAACCATATATAAGTGAAGTTACAAAAGATATTATAATTAGCGTAACTAAAGCATTTAAAAGTAGTAATGATGTTCATGGTGTTATTGGAATTTCTGTAAAACTTAATGCCTTGATGAAAGATATTAATACTCAAAAAATAGGTGATTCAGGTTACATTATGATTCTTAATAGTAATAATAAAATATTAGTTAGTCCAAAACATGAAGAATGGATTTTAAAAACACCTGAAGAATTGAATATTGAAGAACTTTCATGTTTAAGTAATATAAGTAGTGGTTCATGCGAGCAAAAAATAGATAATAGTATAAAAATATTTAATATCTATACGTCTCCAGTTTCTAACTGGAAATATGTTGCTGTAACTGATAAAGAAGAAATATTATCTGAATCTAATAATGCCATTTATATTTTATTTACAATTTTTGTAATTGTTTTGTTAATTACTTTTTTAATTATTAGTTTTGTTACTAAACGTTTTACAGAACCGATTTTAAGAATTGCTGATGATATGAATTATTTATCAGATTTTAAATTTGAAAATTATGATGTTGATAAATTTAAAAATGATAAATTACCATGTAACGAAATTAGTGTTATTACTGAAGCACTTAATAAAATGTATATAAATTTATTTGAACTTGATAAGAAAATTTCTCAAATGGATTTTGAAATAAAAAATATTTCTATAGAGAATAATGTTAATTACGAATTGTCATTAGATGAAGATAGTCCATTTAATCATGTTGCGAAATCAATTAATGTATTATTAGAAAATATTAGAAAGTATATAAAAGAAATTAAAATGAGTAAAACTGAAATTACTATTAAAAATGAGTTGTTAAAATCATCTGAAAAGATGTTAATAGCGCAAATTGATGAAATTAATTCTCAAAAAGAATATATTGAATATTTTGCAGAGCATGATATATTGACTGAACTTCCAAATAGAAGAAAATTTACAGAAAAATTACAAAAATTCTTAACTGATGGAAACAAAGGAATTGTTGCTATATTAGATTTAGATGATTTTAAGAAAATAAATGATACTTTAGGGCATGTTTTTGGAGATTTAGCATTAAAAGAATTTTCTAATAGATTAAAAAAAATATCTGAAGAGAACCATATATTTGTTTCTCGCTTTGCAGGAGATGAATTTTTGATTTTAGCTGATTGTGAAACTGAAGAGGAAATTAAGAAATTTGTTTTTAAATTGAAAGAGGTTATGGATAGAAAATTTATCATAAAAAATAATGAAATTAATATAAAATTTAGTATGGGAATTACATTTTTCCCAAATGATAGTAATGACATAGATGAACTAATAATGAATGCAGATTTAGCATTATATTCAATTAAAAATGGAGTAAAGAATGATTATGCAGTGTTTAATGAAAGTATGAAGAAGGAATTGATAGAGAATACTAAAATTGAATCAGTACTTTCTAAAGCTATAGAAAAAGATGGATTTAAAATGCTTTATCAACCACAAGTTAAACTTGAAACAGGTGAAATAAGCGGTTATGAATCACTAATAAGATTAAAAGAACATTCAATGTCGCCCGCACGATTTATTCCTATTGCAGAAAAAAATGGAATGATTATTGAAATTGGAAGAATTGTTACAAAAAAAGTTATTGAGCAACTTAGTATTTGGAAAGAAAAAGGTTATTCAATAAAACCTGTGGCTATAAATTATTCTGCAGTTCAAATGAATGATAATAGTTATTTTGATTTTTTAATGAATACATTAAAAAGTTATAATGTTGATCCAAAATTTATTGAAATTGAAATTACAGAGAATATTTTATTGAAAAATAATGAAAAAGCTCTTAAATTTCTTAAAAAAATTAGAAATGAAAATATTAAAGTAGCAATTGATGATTTTGGAACCGGTTATTCATCCTTAAGTTATTTAACTTTTTTACCTATAGATAAAGTTAAATTTGATCGATCGTTGAATTTAGAGTTATTAAAAATGAAAAATACTAAAGTGATGAATAGTTTGATATCAGTTATGCATAGTTTGGAATTAACAGTTGTATCAGAAGGAATTGAAGAATATGAACATATTAAAAAATTAGAAAATGGTAATTGCGATATAGTTCAAGGATATTATTTTAGTAAACCACTGAAAGCTGAGGAGGTTGAGAAAACTTTTAACAATAATTATTTGAAACAATAAAAATTAATACGCAAACTTATTGTGAATAAGGACGCAAAACAAAGGAACTCTATGAGATGGACGAATTGCATGATTATTACTAAACATTGCAATTCATGTAGTGTTTTTTAAATATATAAACTATAAATCACAATATAATTTGAAAGGAGAAAAATGATGAGAATGTTTAAAACAATCAAAGTAAAATTAACACTTGTATCAATACTATTATTAGTTATGGCAGTAGGAACATTAGGCGCAATTTCTTTAAACAAATTTAAAATTGAAACAGAAGATATGGTTGAGGACACAT
>JAMOQG010000147.1 GCA_027064135.1 Peptostreptococcaceae bacterium
GTTCTCTATTTTTTCTTTTTTGTATTATTTTAAAGTTTTTGATTGAAATAAAAAATAAAAGGGTAAGAAAATAAAGGCGGATATAAAAATATCGCAATTGAGAGGAGAAAAAATGGCTATAACAGTAAACGGATTTTCAACTGTAGGAATAAATGGACAACTAGTGAAAATAGAAACAGATATAAATTATGGAATGCCAGGAGTAAGTATAGTAGGATTAGGCGATACAGCAGTAAAAGAAGCAAGAGAAAGATTGCAAGCTGCGATAATGAATACACATTATGATTTTCCTCAAAAAAAAGTAATAATAAATTTAGCTCCAAGTAGTTTGAAAAAAAGTGGATCAAACTTTGACTTAGGAATGGCAGTAGGACTTCTTTTAAAAACAAACCAATTTGAAATAAAAGGATTTAAGCTAAATGATATAGGCTTTATTGGAGAATTATCCCTAAACGGAGAATTAAGAAGCTGTAGTGGCATTTTACCTATGATAATGGAAGCTAAAAAAAGAGGAATTCAAACTGTAATAATACCAAAAGAAAATATGCTAGAAGCATCATTAATAAAAGATATAAACGTAATTGGAGTTGAAGACTTACAAAATGTGATTAATTTTTTAATGGGAGAAAAAGCAGAAATAACAACTGAAGTGACTAACATAGAAGAAAAGAATATTATACATAATCTTGATTTTAGTGAAGTAAAAGGTCAAATGGAATTAATAAAATGCAGTAGCAGGAGGACATAATATCTTAATGGTAGGATCACCAGGATGCGGTAAATCTATGATAGCAAAAAGAATACCAACAATCTTACCAGAAATGAGTGAAGAAGAAGCATTAGAAGTAACAAAAATATATTCAGTAGTAAATACTGGAGAGTTACATGCTTTAGTTGAAAACAGACCATTTAGAGCACCACATCATAATGCATCAACTAATTCATTAGTAGATGGAGGAAGAAATGCAAAACCAGGAGAAATATCATTAGCTCATAATGGAGTATTATTTTTAGATGAAATACCACAATTTAATAAAAAAACACTAGATGCATTAAGACAACCAATGGAAGATGGGTATGTGACAATATCAAGAGTAGAACAAGTAAATAAATATCCAAGTGGATTTATTAGTAGCAGCAATGAATCCATGCCCATGTGGTTACTATGGGCAAGATAGATGTAGATGTACTGATTATGAAATATTAAAATATAGACAAAAAGTATCAGGACCAATAATGGATAGGATAGATATTCAAAAATATGTACATCCAATTAATTTTTTAGATGAATTTGATGAAGATCAATCGATAAGTTCAGAAGAATTAAGAAATAAAGTAGAAGAAGTTAGAAATATACAAAAAGAACGATATATAGACAACGAAGGAATTAACTGCAATGCACAAATGAATGAAAAATTAATAAATAAATACTGTGAACTTAACGAAGAATGCAAAATTATTATGAAGAAATCATATGAGAAATATAAATTTAGTGCAAGAAGTTATAATAAATATCTTAAAGTAGCAAGAACATTTGCAGATTTTGAAGGACATGAAAACATAGAAACAGAAGATTTATTAAATGCCATTTCAGGAAGAGATCTTGAAAAAGAAGAAAATAATATGTTGGTAGTATAATGGATAAATATAAATATTATATATGGCTAGTTGAATTAAAAAATTTAGGACCAGTTAATCAAAGAAAACTTTTAAAGAAATTTAAAAATCCGGAAGATATCTATAACGCTACCGAAGAAGAACTAGTAAATATTAAAGGAATAGGAAAAGTAAGAGCAAAAAGTATATTTGAAAATAAATCATTAATAAAAGCAAATAAAATAATAGAAGAAGTAAAAAAGAAGAAAATCAAAATACTAACAATCAATGATGAATTATATGATAAAAGATTAAAAGAAATAGATAAAATGCCAATACTACTTTACTATAAAGGAAATTTAAGAATAAATGATAAAAGAATAGGTATAGTAGGATCAAGAAGATGTACAACATATTTAGCAATTAATGATATTACTATTGTTAGTGGAATGGCAAAAGGAATAGATAGTTATGCACATAGTGCTTGCTTAAATGCAAATGGTTATACAATAGCAATATTAGGAAGTGGAGTAGATATTTGCTACCCAAAAGAACATATTAAACTTTATAAAAAAATAATAGAAAATGGAGCAGTACTGTCAGAATACCCACCCGGAACAAAAGCCTACCCTCAAAACTTCGCTAAAAGAGACTTCCTAATTGCATGTTTTTCAGATAAATTATTTGTAGCACAAGCCTCTAAAAAAAGCGGATCATTAATAACAGCAGATTATATGATGAAATTAAATAAAGAAGTATATGCACTTCCTAATAAAATAGATATTAAAGAAAGCATAGGAACAAATAATTTAATTTTAAAAGGAGCAACTATTTTATTAAATAAAAATCAATTATTTAAAGAAGAAAGTGCAGAAAACAATAATGTTAATGATGATAAAGTTAAAATAAAAGATGAAATAAAAAAACAAATAATAGAAATAATAAAAAAAGAAACACTTACAAAAAACCAATTAAAATCCAAATTTCCTAAAAATGATATTAATCAAAAATTATTTGAACTTGAATTTAATGATGAGATAAAAGTAGTTGCTGGACTATATTGTAATTTTTCAAATTAATTACTACATGATTTTTCAAATTATTTCAGCGAAAAAACAGCAATAAATTTTGCACTTTCAAATTATTTCAGAAAAAAGTTTTGTTTTAGTCACATTATATCAGCAATTTGAATAAACGTTGAAAAATAAATGTTTAATAAGATAATTTCTGGGTAAATTGAAAGTACAAAATGATCTTAAGTTAGAAAAAAATAATTCTTAAAATAGGATTATTAAATTCCAACTTCTTTTGAGATTTCATAAATAATTTCGGCATCTATATTTTGTTTTTGGTCAATAGCTCCGCGAATTAAAGCATGAGTAACAAGATTATTAATAATTCTTGGTATACCTCTGGAATTAGTTGCAATAGCTTCAATAGCATCGTCATTTAAGATTTTATATGGAGCCCCTACTAACTCAAGATGATGATTTATATAATCATTTACTTCAGCTTTATTTAATGCTTCGAGTTCATATCTCATAGAAATACGTTGATTTAAAGATTGATTACTATTTAAATGCATTCTATTAGTTAAATGAGATAGACCCACAATTACAAGAACATAAGGATTTTGAGAATCCATTGAAAAATTAAATAAAAGACTTAAATCATTTAAGAACTTATTATTTGCCATTTGCATTTCATCAAGAATTATAACAGGAGTTATTCTGTTTTTGTAATAAAGAGTTTTAATAGCATTTTGTATTTGATTAGATAAATCTACTTTACGGAATTTAGGTTCTTCACCAAGTAAAGAAATAATTCCACGGTAAAAATCTTTAACAGTTCCTGAAGAAAAAGGGAAATAAATAACTTTATAAAGAGATTCATTTAAAGAATCTTTAAAAGCTCTTAAAACAGTGGTTTTACCACAACCAGCTTCCGAGGTTATGAGACCAATACCTTTAGAATTCAAAAGATAATTAAGTCGTGCAATCGATTCATTAAAAGTATTACTTTTAAAAAGATTTTTAGTTTCAATTGATTTACTAAAAGGAATGGCATTTAAAGAATAAAAAGCTTTATACATTTTTTTAATCCTCCTTTTTTAATAATTCATTACCACAAATTTCTTTAATATTTAATTTGCTAAAAGAAGTTCTTTTAGCTTTAGCATTTGCTTCAAAATTAACTTTCGAAGCAGTATGAATCAATACATCATTTAAATAAACATAGATTACATCTAAGTTTTCAGGGTTATAGCGCATTTCCACATGTTCACCAATGTATTCGTTTGGAACTTCGTATAGGTTGTTGTCGATGGAAACAGTACCAGCATTGTGGACTTTACGCTTAACTCTAATAAAAAAAGCAGTTTCGATTATTTGTGGATCAGAACACATTTTAATTGTGTTTATTTGGCTCATAAAAACATCAAGAGGCTTTTTATTGAGACCTAGGTGTATTTTTCTGTGATAATCAATTTCAAGCCAATTTTGAAATTTTTTATTTAAAGCATCTATTGAAATAAGATCTTCATCCGTAAGAATAGGGATGAATCTTAATCGAACAGTTCTAAAAAATCTTTCAATTTTCCCTTTAGCTTTAGGGATCATATGGAGCAGTATTTATTAATGAAATACCCAAAGAAGCACAACCCATTTGAAGCCTTTGAGATCTGTATATTTTTCCATTATCAACATAAATCATAGAAGGAAGGCCTCTGATAATAAGAGCAGAAACAATAACATTTCTAAGAGCTTCAAATTTTTGAGAAAATGAAAATTTAGCACCAGTAATAACTCGAGAGGCATCGTCAATAAAGGCAATTAAGTAAGTTTGTCTTTTTCTTTTGCCATCTTTTAAATAGACAGAGTACATTAAATCACCTTGCCACAAAACATTTACTTTTTTATAAGCAAATCTTTTTCTAATTTTAGGATCTGGAATATTTGAATTAAGTAATTTATGTTTTTTAAGGAATCTATAAAGCGTAGAATAAGAAACTTCATTAGCATAAATATAACCATCAGCAATTAATTTTTCATGGAACAAAGAACAATTCATATTTAAATGTTCTTTTCTTAAATTGATAATTATTTCTCCAAGAGAAGAATCAATAATTCGGTAATTTCCTTTATCAGAACGAAATTTTGGTTTTAAAGCATCGAAACCACCATTTAAATAATCATAAAACCAACCTTGTATAGTTTTAGGGGCATAAGTTTTTTCGCCAACGCCAGGAACATCATATTTTTTTAAAGCAGCTTGTTCAAAATAATCAGTTTTATTATCAACAAGTCCATTTATTACAGGTGAAATTAATCTAAACTTAAGTAAAGCAAATTCTTCCTTTTGATTTTTATTCATAGTTAAAAACCTCCATAAAATAATTTAAAAACACTAATTTTTCTGATATTATCTTTATAAAGTAATGATACCAGCAAAAAAAGTATTTAAACTTAAAGGTTATGTGTTATTAACAAGAGATAAAAAAATAAAAAAAGATATTTTAATTATTTAGACAAAAAATGAGTATTAAAAGTAAAATAGTAGGACTTAGAAAAAATAATAGCTGGGAAAGAAATAATTTTATTAATGAAAAGAAACAAATTTTCATCAATTTCAAAAACAATAGGAATAGAAAAATCCTTAAGTCTAAAAAAGGAAATGATAGCATTTAAATTATGAATAAATCGAGTTTTATAAAAATGAGCTAAATGAAGATATCTTTTAATTTTATTTTGAATTAAATCATTAATTAAATTTATAACTCTAATTACAGTTGATTGAAAATAAGGCAATAAAAAGTCAGGAAGAAGTGAAATAGTCAATTTGCATTTTGAGCAAATAAAGCGTCTTATAGGGATAAAATAATTAATGTTTTTATTGGTAATTACATTTCTAAAATAAAAACCATGCTTTACTAATTTCAAATGAGAATGACAAATTGGACAAGAATTAAACTCAGTAAAATCCATAAAATAAATTTGATCAATATATTCATCAATAGTTAAATTAAAAGAATAAATTATTTGCATAAAAATCTCCTTAAATAATCTGATTAAAGTTTATCAAATTATTTAATTTTGTAAAAGGTTATTTCTCTTTTATTTTGATTAAACACTATAAATATCTTCGTAAATAAAATAACTTATAACATAAAAGAATATGAATTAAGAA
>JAMOQG010000148.1 GCA_027064135.1 Peptostreptococcaceae bacterium
GGGTTCGAGTCCCACTTTTGGAGCCAAACATGCCGGGGTGGCGAAATAGGCAGACGCACAGGACTTAAAATCCTGCGGTGGTTAAACACCGTATCGGTTCGATTCCGATCCCCGGCACCATTAACATCATATAACGCGGAGTAGAGCAAATGGTAGCTCGTCGGGCTCATAACCCGGAGGTCGCAGGTTCGAATCCTGTCTCCGCACCCAAAGTTTTAAAAACATGGCGACGTGGCTCAGCTGGCTAGAGCATTCGGTTCATACCCGAAGGGTCACTGGTTCGAATCCAGTCGTCGCTACCAAAAATGGGAGTATAGCTCAGTTGGGAGAGCGCCTGCCTTACAAGCAGGATGTCATAGGTTCAAGTCCTATTACTCCCACCATAATATATATGCGGGTGTGGCGAAACTGGCAGACGCGCTAGACTTAGGATCTAGTGGTTACACCGTGGGGGTTCGAATCCCTTCACCCGCACCATATTATTAATTTATACTGTTTGCGGAAATAGCTCAGTGGTAGAGCGCCGCCTTGCCAAGGCGGAGGTCGCGGGTTCAAGTCCCGTTTTCCGCTCCAATATATGCGTTCATAGCTCAGCTGGATAGAGCATCGGCCTTCTAAGCCGAGGGTCAGGGGTTCGAATCCCTTTGGACGTACCATAAGACCCATTAGCTCAGTTGGTAGAGCATCTGACTTTTAATCAGGGTGTCTGGCGTTCGAGTCGCCAATGGGTCACCAAAAACGTGGAGAGGTACCGAAGTGGTCATAACGGGGCGGTCTTGAAAACCGTTAGGGCTTAGGCCCACGTGGGTTCGAATCCCACCTTCTCCGCCATTTAAACAAATAAAATAAATAAAACTAATAACGACATGGAGAAGTACTCAAGTGGCTAAAGAGGCTCCCCTGCTAAGGGAGTAGGTCGCAATAACGTGGCGCGAGGGTTCAAATCCCTCCTTCTCCGCCATAAAATATGGGCCTTTAGCTCAGTTGGTTAGAGCGCCCGGCTCATAACCGGTAGGTCTGGGGTTCGAGTCCCTGAAGGCCCACCATATTTTATTTTTAGAATCAAAAAAGTTAGTTTTATTTTAGGGGTGTAGCTCAGCTGGCAGAGCAGTGGTCTCCAAAACCACGTGCCGTAGGTTCGAATCCTATCACCCCTGCCATTTTATCGGGATGTAGCGCAGTTTGGTAGCGCATCTGGTTTGGGACCAGAGGGCCGCAGGTTCGAATCCTGCCATCCCGACCATTAATGCCCGGATAGCTCAGTAGGTAGAGCAGAGGACTGAAAATCCTCGTGTCGGTGGTTCGAATCCGCCTCCGGGCACCATAATAAGCATGTAGATTTTCTTTAATGAAGGTTTATGTGTTTTTTTTTGTATAAAAGTTCAATAATATAGTTATTTTTTTAGAAATATTGTATAATAAACATACATAGAGAAATATTGGAGGTTACAATGGAAACAATCTTAGAAATATTTTCTAGCATAAGAATATTAGATGTATTGGATATAATTATTGTGTCTTTTGCTTTTTATAAATTATTTATATTAATTAAAGGAACTAGAGCAGAACAATTAATAAAAGGCTTATTGATTATAACTGTTATTGCAAAATTATCAGATATTGCAAAGTTATATACAGTATATTATATTTTAGATAATACTATGAAACTTGGTTTTATTGCATTACTGATAGTCTTTCAACCAGAATTGAGAAAAACTTTAGAGTATATTGGAAAGAATAATTTTATACAGAAAGATTATATTGATAATGAAAGAATAGAAAAAAAGAAATCTTTTGTTGAAATTGTTGAAACTGTAAAATTTTTATCGGAAAGAAAAATTGGTGCATTAATAGTAATGGAAAGAAATATCGGTTTAGGAGAGTATATTGAGACCGGTATAGAACTTGACGCAAAAATTTCTTCTGAATTATTGATTGGAATATTTTATGACAAAACGCCTTTACATGATGGTGCTACAATAATATATAATGATAGAATTGTTGCTGCAAATACCTATTTGCCCTTATCTACAAATATGAATGTTAGTCAGGAGTTAGGAACAAGGCATAGAGCAGGAATTGGTCTTTCAGAAGTTTCGGATGCTTTTATTATTATTGTAAGTGAAGAAACAGGAGATATTTCAGTAGTCATTGAAAGAAAATTATATAGAAGATTAAATGGAAAGAAATTAATGAATATGCTTATTGAAGAATTTAAAGTTGATGCTAAAACTAAAAAGAAACATTTTTGGCTAAATAAAAAATAAGAGGTGTGAAATGAATCAGTTTTTTAAGGAAAAAGTATTTCATAATATAAGTATTAAAATATTTTCAATTGTTTTTGCAATGCTATTTTGGGTTTATGTAATGGATCAAGTAAATCCTGTTATTACAAAAGAGATGAATGGTATTAAAGTAGAATTATTAAATGTTGATACTATTGAAGATAATGGATTATTAATAATGAATAATAAGGAATTTTTTGTTGATATTACTTTAGAAGGTCGAAGAGATGAAATTTTATCATTGAATAAAAATGATATTCTCTTATCTGCTGACTTAATGGGGTATAAAAGCGGTATGAATGTAATTAAAATTAATTCAAAATCTAATAATAAGGAAATTGAGATTAAAAAATTATCGCAAGATGATATTAAAATTCAATTGGAAAAACTTGTTGAAAAACCAAAACCTGTAAAAATAGAATTTGTCGGTAAACTTGAAGATAAATATAGAATTTCAAATTCAAAAACTGATATTAGTGAGGTACTAGTGAAAGGACCTGAAAGTTTAGTTAATAGTGTAAAATATTTAATTGGAACAGTTAGTTTATCAGATAGAAAAAGTAGTTTTGAGAATGAAGTTGTGATTGTTCCAATTAATGATGAGAATATTATAATACAAGGATTAGATATTAATCAGAAATATGTCACTATTGATTTAGATATTGTAAAACAAAAAGAGGTAAAGGTTGAAATGGAAATTGTTGATAATACTACTGAGGATTATAGTTTGAAAAAATCTGCTTATTATCCAAGAACAATTCAAATTGAAGGACCTGAAAAATTAATTGATGATATTGAAATGGTTAATGTAAAAACATTCAATGTTACAGATGATATGGGGATTTTTAGTGTTGATGAAAATGTAATACTTCCTGAAAACATTGCTTTAGTAAATTCTTTTAGTGTTATAAACGTCTATGGAGAAGTTGAGCCTGTTGAGATAAAGGAATATGAAATTACTATTAAGAACAGTGCAATTTTAAATTTAGATAAACAGTATGCTTTTAAGATTAATGATGATGTAAAAACAATTAATTTAAAAATGAAAGCTCCAAAATCATTACTTGATAGTATTCAAAAAGACGATATTGAACTTCAAATAGATGCTTCAAATTTTGTTGAAGGATCAAATAATGGAAAATTAAAATTAAATATAAATACAGATGTAATAGATTGTACTATAACACCGGAAGAAATAAATGTGGAAATCTTCAAAATAGAAGAAAATGAAGGTGATTAATAGTGAAAAAAGAAATTGAAATATTTTTAAATTCTACTCACGATGCAGTAATTGCAATTAACAATAATGAAATTATTACAATTTTTAATAAAGCTGCTGAAAAATTAACCGAGATAAGAGCTCGTGATGCTATTAATAAAAGAGTTGTTGATGTAATTAAAACTACAAGGTTGCCTATAGTTTTAGAAACTGGGGAATCAGAGTTGAATCAAATACAAATGCTATTGGATACTGAAATCATTACAAACAGGAAACCTGTTTATAATGATGATGGTAAAATAATTGGTGCAATTGCTGTTTTTAGGGACATTAGTGAAGTAAAAGAATTAGTTGAAAAAATAACTGATTTACGAAGTATTAAAAACACATTAAAAGCAATAATTGAGTCAACTCAAGATGCAATTTCTGTTGTTGATGAAAAAGGATATGGAATGATGATTAACCCTGCATATACAAGGCTTACAGGGTTTACAATGGATGATGTTATTGGATCCTATTGCACGAAAGATGTTGCATCAGGAGAAAGTGTACATTTAAAAGTTTTGGAATCAAAAAAACCTGTATCAGGAGCTAGATTAAGAGTTGGTCCACAAAAAAAAGAAGTTTTAGTTGAAGCGGCACCAATAATTGTAAATGGAGAGTTAAGAGGAAGTGTTGCAGTTATACATGATTTAACTGAAATAAATAGATTGTTAAATGAATTAGATGAAGCTAAAAGTATAATTAGAAATCTTGAAGCTAAATATTGTTTTGATGATATTATTGGTGAAGATTTTAAGTTTAAAAAAATAATAAAAAAAGCAAAAGCCGCTGCTAGCACACCTGCAACAGTTATACTTAGAGGAGAAAGTGGTGTTGGTAAAGAATTATTCGCACATGCGATACATAATGAATCAAAAAGAAAAAATAATCAATTTGTTAGAGTTAATTGTGCAGCTTTGAGTGAAAGTTTGCTTGAAAGTGAACTTTTCGGATATGTTTCAGGTGCTTTTACAGGAGCTAATAAAGATGGCAAAATTGGATTATTTGAAAAAGCAGATAGAGGAACTATCTTTTTAGATGAAATTGGTGAAATGAAAATAAGTACCCAAGTAAAATTATTAAGAGTTTTACAAGAACGTGAAATTGTTAGGGTAGGTGGAACAAAATCAATTTCTGTTGATGTAAGAATTATTTCTGCAACTAATAAAAATTTAGAAGAAGAAATAAAAAAAGGTAATTTTAGAAAAGATCTTTATTATCGACTGAATGTTGTACCAATTGATATTATACCTATCAGAGAACATATTGAAGATGTTGATTTAATTGTACATAAATTAATAATTAAATATAATCAGGAGTATGGCAGAAGTGTTCAATCCATTTCTAAAAACGCAATTGATGAAATAAAAAAATATAATTGGCCAGGCAATGTTAGAGAAATTGAAAATTATATTGGTAGAACAATTATCAATATGGATTTTAATGATGAAATAATTGAACATAAACATTTACCATTAATAAATGTTTCTAATATAAATATTATTGATACTTCTGGAATAGAGTTGGACACTTTAGAATTAAAATGTATAAATTTAAAAGAGGCATCTCAAGAATTTGAAAGAAAGTATATTTTAAATGTGTTAAAAAAGAATGGAAATAATAGAATTTTAACTGCTAAAGAGCTTCAAATTTCTGAAAGAAGTCTGTATTATAAAATAAGTAAATATGAAATTGAAAAACAACATGCAACAAATTGCGCGAATTCAAAATAACTGCAAATTATTGCGCGCAAATTATTGCGTATCCAAAAACAATCATAGTAAAAAATGATTGTTTTTTTATTTGAAAAAATAAAAATAAAAATATTAATAAGTGGTATCAACAGATGCTCTGAAATATTGTAAAATGCTTTAGAGTTGGAATAAGTTATGCATTATATAATAAAAAAGAGTATGTGGAGGGAAAAAAATGAATTATATTTTAACGATTAATCCGGGTTCAACTTCTACAAAAGTTGCAATATTTAAAGGAAAAGAAAACGTTTTACAGAAAAATTTAGATCATTCTACTGAAGAATTAGATAAATTTGAAGAAATTACTGATCAATATGAATATCGAAAAAAAATTATTCTTAATTGGATTAAAGATGAGAACTATAGTTTAAACCAATTTAGAGCAGTTGTTGGTAGAGGCGGACTGCTAAAACCAATGCCAAGTGGAACTTATGAAGTTACTAATGAAATGGTAAAAGACTTGAAGGTCGGAATTCAGGGGAAACATGCTTCAAACCTTGGAGGGCTGTTAGCAAAAGCAATTGGAGATGAAGTTGATATTCCATCTTTTATTGTAGATCCTGTTGCTGTTGATGAATTTGAGGATATTGCAAGAATTTCAGGAATGCCCGATATTAAAAGAAAATCATTAGTTCATGCTTTAAATGTAAAAGCTATTGCATATAGAATTGCAAATGAAAAAAATAAAAAAGTTGAAGATTTATCTTTGATAATTGCTCATTTAGGTGGAGGAATATCAATTGTACCACTTAAAGACGGAAAAATGATTGATGCAAATAATGCAAATGAAATGGGACCTTTTTCGCCTGAAAGAGCTGGTGGATTGCCTGTTGGAGATATAATGAAAATGTGTTATTCAGGAGAATATACTTATAAGACTTTAAAGCCAAAATTAAGAGGAAAAGCTGGTTTAGTTGCATATACTGGAACAAATGACGTTAGAGAAGTTATTAAATTAATTGAAGCAGGAAATGAAGATGCTAAAATGGCTCTCGACGCGATGTGTTATCAAATTGCAAAAGAAATTGGCAAAATGGCAACTGTGTTAAAAGGAAACGTCGATGCAATTGTGTTAACTGGTGGAGTTGCATATTCAAAATATGTTACTGATTACATTACTAAACATGTTGAATTTATTTCAGAAGTTATTGTAAAACCTGGTGAAGATGAAATGATTGCACTTAATGAAGGAGCTTTAAGAGTTATTGAAGGGCCTGAAGTTGCTAAAATATATGAAAATGAGGTGAAGTAATTGATAAAGAATTTTGACGATTTATTAAATGTAGCTATTGAAAGAGGTCCAAAAAAAATTACAGTTGCTTGTGCTGAAGATGTGGAAATTTTAAAAGCTATTAAATATGCAAGTGATGAAAAAATTGTTGAACCAATATTGATTGGAAATATGGAAAAAATCATTGAAATTTCTAATAATATAGATTTTGATATTTCTGGTTTTGAAACTTATGATTTTTCAACTATGGAAGAATCTGCTGAAAAAGCTGTTAGACTAGTTTCAGAGGGTAATGCAGATATGGTAATGAAAGGTTTAATAGATACTGCTAAAATTCTTAAAGCTGTTCTTAATAAAGAATATGGCTTAAGAACAGGTAATGTATTAAGTCATGTTGCAGTATTTGATGTAAAAAAATACCATAAATTATTGTTTGTTACTGATGCTGCAATGAATATTGCCCCAACATTAATGCAAAAGAAACAGATAATTGAAAACTCGCTTGAGGTAGTTAGAGCTATAGATATAAGTGAACCAAAAGTTGCTGTGGTTTGCGCAAAAGAAAAAGTAAATGAAAAAATGATTTGTACAGTAGAAGCTGGAAAATTAGCAGAAATGAATGAAAATGGTGAAATTAAGGGTTGTATTGTTGGTGGACCATTTGCTCTTGATAATGCAGTAAGTAAAGAAGCGGCTATTGTTAAAGGAATTGATCATCCAGTAGCTGGTGATGCTGATATAATATTGTGTCCTAATATTGAAGCTGGAAATGTACTTTATAAAGCTTTAAATTTCTTATCAGATGCTAGATCTGCAGGAATTATAGTAGGTGCAGCGGCACCAATAGTACTTGTTTCTAGAGCGGATTCAAAAGATGCCAAACTTAATTCAATTGCTTTGGGCACATTGATGGCAGCAAATAAATAAAGGAGAGATGTTTATGGAAATTAAAAGAATTTTAGCAATAAATCCAGGGTCTACTTCTACAAAAATAGCAATTTTTGATAATGAAAAAGAAGTTTTTGAAGAAACTCTTAGACACTCTGCAGAAAAAATTGATGAATTTGAAAAGATATATGATCAATATGAATTTAGAAAGACAGTTATTCTTGATGTTTTAAATGAAAAAGGAATTAATTTAACAAAATTAGATGCAATTGTTGGTCGTGGTGGATTATTAAAACCTATTGAAGGTGGGACTTATAGAGTTACTGATAAAATGGCGGAAGATTTAAAAGTTGGTGTATTAGGTGAACATGCTTCTAATCTTGGTGGAATTATTGCAAAAGAAATTGCAGATAAATTAAATATTCCTGCATTTATTGTTGATCCAGTGGTTGTTGATGAAATGCATGCTGTTGCAAGATTATCTGGAATGCCTGAATTAGAAAGAAAAAGTATTTTTCATGCACTTAATCAAAAAGCTGTAGCAAGAAGAGCATCTAAAGAATTAAATAAAAAATATGAGGAATTAAATTTTGTAGTAGTTCATATGGGTGGAGGAGTTTCTGTAGGAGCTCATGAAAAAGGAAAAGTTATTGATATTAATAATGCTCTTGATGGAGACGGACCGTTTTCACCTGAAAGAGTTGGAGATTTGCCAATAAGTGATTTCGCTCAATTATGTTTTTCAGGTAAATATACTTTAGCTGAAATGAAAAAGAAAGTTAAGGGTAAAGGTGGATTAGTAGCTTATTTAAATACTAATGATGGTAGAGAAGTTACTGAAATGATAGAAAATGGAGATAAAAATGCTGAGCTTGTTTTTGAGGCTATGGCATATCAAATAGCAAAAGAAGTTGGTGCATGTGCAGCAGTTTTAAAAGGTGATGTGGATGCAATTATTTTAACAGGTGGTTTAGCTTATGGTGAAATGCTTGTTAATTGGATAAAAGAAAGAATCAGCTTTATTTCAAAAGTAATTGTATATCCTGGTGAAGATGAATTGGGTGCTTTGGTTGGCGGCGGATTAAGAGTTTTAAACGGCGAAGAAGAAGCTAAAATTTACTAAGGAGTTGTGATGTTGAAAGATAATAGAATAAGGATAATCATTGGTCATTATGGAAGTGGTAAATCTGAATTTGCTGTTAATTATGCAATGAAACTTTCAAAAATCTGCGATAAAAAGATTGCTCTTGCTGATCTAGATGTTGTTAACCCATATTTTAGATCAAGAGAAAGATCGGAAATTTTAGAAAATGAAGGAATTGAAGTTATAAGCTCAGCAAAAGGAAATAAATTTAATAATTTAAACATTCCAATGGTTTCATCAGGAGTTCTTAAATTATTTCAAAATGAAGAAATCGAATCAATTATAGATGTAGGTGGAGATGCAATTGGAGCAAGACCTATGGGTAGATATAAAAACTATTTAATTGATGGGAAATATGATATGTTTGCTGTTATTAATAGATATAGATCTCAAACTGCTGATTTAGAAGGTGCTATAAAACATATTAAAGAAATTGAAGCTGTTACTAATGCGAAAGTTACTGGTCTTATTAATAATACTCATTTACTAAGAGAAACTACAGTAGAAGATGTATTGTTTGGGCAAGAACTTGTTGAAGAGGTATCAAAAGAATTAAATATTCCAATTAAGTATGTATGTGCTTTAGAGAGTATTGCTGATGATCTAGATGCAACTAGTTTTAATGGAAAAGTTTTTCCGATTAAACTATATATGCGTCCAGATTGGTTATAATAAGAAAATGTTGAAAAAATGTCGTTAGGCATTTATATATAAAAGGAGGTCCTTAAATGGCGAAAGGAAAAGTTACTTTTAATACAGATATCTGTAAAGGTTGCGAGCTGTGTATTGATGTATGTCCTGTAAACATTATTGTGATGGATGAAACTATGATAAATGTTAAAGGTTTTCATCCTGCAACAGTGAATGATATGGAGAAATGTATTGGCTGTGGAAATTGTGCTATAACTTGTCCAGACAGTGTAATAAAAGTTGAACGATTTTAAATAAGGAGGTTACTTTATTATGTCAAAAGTTTTAATGAAAGGTAATGAAGCGATTGCAGAAGCTGCAATTAGAGGTGGCTGTAAGTTTTTCTTTGGTTACCCAATTACACCACAAAATGAACTGCCAGAATATATGTCAAGAGAGTTACCAAAACATGGTGGAGTTTTTTTACAAGCTGAAAGTGAAGTTGCAGCTATAAATATGGTTTATGGAGCTGCTGGTGCTGGTGGAAGAGTTATGACTTCTTCATCTTCTCCAGGAATTGCTTTAAAACAAGAAGGTATTAGTTATATTGCTGGAGCAAATTTACCGGCAGTAATAGTAAATATAGTTAGGGGTGGCCCAGGATTAGGTGGAATTCAACCTGCTCAATCAGATTATAACCAAGTTACTCGTGGTGGTGGAGATGGAGACTATAAAATGCCTGTATTTGTTCCAGCTAATTTACAAGAAATGGTTGATATTATGATGGAAGCATTTGATATTGCTGATTATTATAGAAATCCTGTAATGGTTGTTGGTGACGGAATGATTGGTCAAATGATGGAACCAATTGAATTTAAAAAGCCAGTACCTAGAGAATTGCCTGTAAAAGATTGGATTACAACAGGTACAAAAGGTGAAAGAAAGCCAAATATTATTAATTCATTATTCTTAGAAGCTTCAGATTTAGAAAACCATAATTTAGAAGCTCAAGAAAAATATGCTGAAATGGTAAAAAATGAAACTAGAGTAGAAAATTACAATATGGAAAAACCTGAATTAGTTCTTACAGCTTATGGAACTACTTCTAGAATTTGTAAAAATGTTATTGCTGAATTTAAAAAAGAAGGTATTGAGATTGGTTTAATAAGACCAATTACAGTATGGCCTTTCCCACATAAAGCATTTGAAGATATACCTGAGAGTGCAAAAGGAATTTTAGTAGTTGAAATGTCACAAGGTCAAATGATTGATGATGTTAAAATTGCGAATAATGGTAGATTACCTATCGGATTCCACGGAAGAAGTGGTGGAATGATTCCAGATCCACAAGATATTATTTTAAAAGTTAGAGAAATGCTAGGAGGTGTTAAATAATGGCTATAGTATACGATAAATCAAAAGGTTTAACTGATGTTGAACTTCATTTTTGCCCAGGTTGTACTCATGGTACTGTTCATAAATTAGTTGCTGAAGTTTTAGTTGAATTAGATGTATTAGAAAAATCAGTTGGTGTTGCACCAGTAGGGTGTTCTGCACTTTCATATGACTATTTTAATTGTGATATGCAACAAGCTTCTCATGGTAGAGCTCCAGCTGTTGCAACAGGAATTAAAAGAGTAAATCCAGAATTAGTTGTTTGGACTTATCAAGGTGACGGTGATTTAGCATCTATCGGAACTGCTGAAATTATTCATGTAGCTCATAGAGGAGAAAAAATTACTACAATTTTTATTAATAATGCAATTTATGGTATGACTGGTGGTCAAATGGCACCAACTACTTTAATTGGACAAAAAACAACTACAACACAAGATGGTAGAACTGTTGAGCATTCAGGAAAACCTTTAAAAATGGCAGAAATGCTTGCTACTATTGATGGTGCTAAATTTGTTGAAAGAGTTTCAGTAGATACTCCTACAAATATTAGAAAAGCAAAAAAAGCTATTAGAAAAGCATTTGAATTACAATTAAGTGGAAAAGGTTTTGGTATTGTAGAAGTATTATCAACTTGTCCTACTAACTGGGCTCTTACTCCAAGAGATTCTTTGCAATGGTTAAGAGATAATATGATGCCATATTACCCATTGGGAAACTTTAGAACACCAGAGGAGGATGAATAATATGATTAATGAAAAAGTAATTTGTGCTGGTTTTGGTGGTCAAGGTGTTATGAAAATGGGTCAAATTATAACTTATTCTGGTATGATGGAAAATAAACATGTTTCTTGGTTACCTTCATATGGTCCGGAAATGCGAGGAGGTACAGCGAATTGTGCAGTTATGCTTTCTGATACTCCAATAGGCTCTCCCGTAATTACTTATGATGCTACAGCAGTAATTGTTATGAATTTACCTTCATTAGTAAAATTTGAAGAAAATGCTGCACCTGGATCTAAAATTTTAGTTAATAGTTCATTAATAGATCAAAAAGTATCTAGAGAAGATGTTGAAGCATATTATATACCATGTAACGAAGTTGCTTTAGAATTAGGAAATGCAAAAGTAGCAAATATGGTTATGCTTGGTGCGTATCTTCAATTAGCTAATCCAGTTAAAATTGAAACTGTATTTAAAGCAATGGTTAAAGTATTTGGTGAAAAGAAAGCTAAATTTATGCCAATGAATGAAGAAGCAATAAAAAGAGGTATGGAGATTATTAAAGAACAAGTTAAATAACATATATAAGAAGTCTAAAGAAATTTAGGCTTCTTTTTTTGTGTTATGGAAATTTCATTAAAATTTTGATATGATAAACATAACGGAGGGGTGTTTAAAATGTTGGAAGTTAAAAATCTTATAATGAAATATAATAATAAAGTGGTGCTTGATAATGTTAATTTTCATCTTGATGAGGGAGATGTAATGGCGGTTGCGGGAGAAAACGGATCGGGCAAAACAACATTAATTACACTTTTATCAACTAATAAAAAAAGAACAAGTGGTGAAATTGATTATTCTAATGAAAAAAATAATTATAAAGTTATAAAAGAAAAAATTGGATATATTCCACAAGAAATAGCATTATTTGATGAATTAACAGTTATTGATAACTTTAGGATATTTGGTAAAATTAGTAATCATGAAGATTTTAATTTTATTAAAGTTATTGAAGTTCTTGAATTAAAAGATATTTTAAATAGTAAGATTTCAAAACTTTCTGGTGGAACAAAAAGAAGAGTAAATATTGGTGTTGAACTTGTTAGAGATCCAAGTTTTATATTTATGGATGAACCAATTGTGGGTATTGATTATCAAATAAGAAAAAAAATTGTTACACTCATTAATAACCTTAAAGATCAAGGTAAAATTATTGTTATATCATCACACAATCTATATTTTTTAAAAAGTACATGTAATAAATTACTTAAATTAAATGATGGTAAACAGGAATACTTTGGGGAATATAATCATGAAATCTTATAAAATGTTGTTAATTCTTGAATTTAAAAGAAATTATAAACAAATAGTTAATTTATTAATGCTGGTTTTATTATTTGCAGTAATAATAAATAGCATTATTTTTTTATTTGAAAATGAAAAAATAAAATTAGATACTACAATTGGGGTTGTAGTTGAAGATGATTCAATGGAAGTAAATCTTTTACTTTCAAGTGTTCAAAATGAAGAATTGAAGAAAATAATTTCTTTTAAGAAAACAGATTTTGAAACTGGTAAAAAACTTTTAAGTGAGAATAAAATTGTTTCATTGATATATATTGAAAAAGATACATATAAGGATTTAGATAGTGGAAATACCGCAAAATTAAATATGTATATAAATAACTATGATGATTTAAGAGTAAAATTTTTAACTAATTATATTGAAAATATGGTTGATATGCTTAATAGTAGTCAAAACAGTGCAATGATTTATTATAATATTTTAAAAGAAAACGGTGAACCATATAAAGAAAGAGTTGGAGAATTAAATAGTTTATCAATGAAATATATAAAAACATTTCTTTTTAGAGATAGTGTTTTTAAAGAAGATAAAATAATAAATAAATATTTAGGCTTAACTTCTTTTGATTACTATTATAACGTTCTAATTATTTTGCTTATTGTGATAGCATCAATTATTTATTTTAATACTTTAGCGGATGATATTAAAAAAGGTACAATTAGTCGGTTAATTAATTGCGGTTATTTAATTGAGAATATTATAATATCTAAAATATTAGTTAGTTTATTATATATTTCTATTGTTATTATTCCTTTGAAAATCATTTTAATGTCTATATTATCAAATTATAATATTAATAGTTTATTGATTTTTATTTTACAATTTTTAATTATAACTGTACTTATTCAGAGTTTTATTATTTACATTTATATTAAAATAGATAACGATATTACAAGAGATATTATTTTTATTTCTTTTTTTTCATTGAGTGCGTTAATTGCTGGTTTTATAATGCCAATAGATTCATTACCTAATATATTTGATATTTTAAAAGAAATAAATATTTTATATATTCCTTTTAAAATGTTAATAGGTAGAACTATTAATATTGTAAATATCGTAGCAGTATTATTTTATAGTGTTTTCATAAGTTATTTATTAAGAAAGGAGATGGTTTCTTAATGAATTATTTAGTTATAAGATTAAAAAATAAATTATTTGGGTTTAAAAACATTGTTATTAGTGTGCTCTTGATTTTTTTAATTGTTTCTTTAACATATGCATATTCAATTTCTCAAAAGGAAGTAATATATAATGTGGGAATTGTTGATGAAGATAAAAGCATTACTTCAAATTTATTTATTGAAGATTTAGAAAGTCATAAAGAAATAAATTTATTTGTATTTGAAAATAAAATTGAAGCTATGAAAGAGCTTAAAAATGGAAAACTAGATATTATATATGAAATGAATTTAGGTTTTGAAAACAAACTTAAAAAAGGTGATTATAATGATGTATTAAGCTATAGTAAAGAATCTACTATGAAAATCACTTCTTGGTTGAATGATTATATCGCATTAAAAGTAATAAAAAATTATGTTTATTTTGATATTTATAATTTAATTAATAATAAAACAGAAGTGAATTTAGATCTTAATGAATATAAAAAGGTTTATAAGAAAAATTATGAAGATAATTCTATTATTAAATTAAATATAGTTGATAATGAAAAAAGCGAATATATAATAGATGATAGTAAAAGAATATTTGTTTTTATTATAGGTACAATTATTTTATATATAAGTATGTCATTTGGAAAAGAAATTATAAATGAAAAAGATAGAAATATTATTAAAAGGTTAGATGTGTCGAATATTTCATTAGTAAAATATTTATTTATTAAATTCATTGTTTTACTTGTATATTTAATAATTCCGATTATAATTTCATATTTAATTCTTATTAATGTTAATGTTTTAGATGTAAATGGATTAGTAATTGATTTAATAAAATTGGTTGCATTTATGTTTATTAATTATTTTATTGTATTATTATTTATTGTTTTTTCTAAAGAGAAAAGCAAATATATGATATTTATGCAAGTTTATATTTTAGTTTCAATGCTTATTAGTTCAAATATTTTTAAAGGAACTTTTGAGTTTTTTAATAAAGTTAGTTTATTTTTTCCGCTTAGTGTATTAATTGATAAATTTTAGTTGAAGTAATTATAGAAAGGAATTAAAATGACAGAAAAATTATTTTTAAACGATTCATATACAAATGAATTTAAAGCAAATATTGTAGAGATTGTTAAAGTAAAAGAAAATTATGGAATAGTTCTTGATAAAACATATTTTTATCCTGAAAATGGAGGACAACCATCTGATTTGGGAACTATTGATTCTGTAGAAGTGATTGATGTATATTATTTTAATGATAAAATTATTCATTTAATTAGTGAAGAAATTGAAAAAAAGGAAGTTGTTTGCAAATTAAATTTTGAAAGAAGATTTGATTTAATGCAGCAACATTTAGGACAGCATATATTATCAAGATGTTTAGAGATAAAGCATGAAGCAAATACAGTAGGATTTCATATTGGTGATGATTATGTAACAATTGATATTGATAAAAAATTAAATAATTTTGAAATTGATGAAATTGAAAAGTTTTCAAATGAAATGGTATTTAAAAATTTAAAAGTAAATATTCTTTATCCAACTGAAGAAGAATTAAAGGCATTGCCATTAAGAAAACAACCTTCAGTTAGTGAAAACATTAGAATTGTTGAAATTGATAAATTTGATTATTCACCATGCGGTGGAACACATCCTAAAACAACTAGCGAAGTTGGATTAATAAAAATTAAAAAAATTAAAAATCATAAAAACGGATTAAGAATTGAGTTTGTTTGTGGTAGATGGGCTTTAAATGATTATAGATATAAAAATGAATATATTAATGAAATTAGCGATATGTTTGCTATAAAGGATATACAAGTAAAAGAAAGAGTTATGCTTTTAAATAATGAATTAATTGAAAGCAAAAAGAAAATTGATATTTTAAAAGATGAGTTACTTGAATATGAAATGAAAAATATTGAAAATGATTTTATATTGAAAAATAATATTAAAATTATTGGTAAGTACATTGATGATAAATCGATAAAAGATCTTAGAGCAATAGGAAATGCAATTATTCAAAAAGATAATTATTTAATTTGTTTAATTTCAAATGAGAATAATAAAGCTAATATGGTGATTGGTAAATCAAAAAATTTAAAAGTAGATTCAAAAGAAATATTTAATAAATATATTGCATTATTAAATGGAAAAGGTGGAGGAAGTCCATTTTTATTACAAGGATCAGGAGATAATATAATAGAAGTTGAAAATATAATAAGTGATTTTTTAAAAGCCGAGTTTTAAACTTGGTTTTTTAATTAAAATTATACATTTTACATTTAAAACAGCAAAATAGGTTAAATTTATCCTAAAAATGATATATAATTAAGAAAAAGGAGAAGTGATTTTATGAAAGTAAATATAGAAAATTTAGTATCAATTTCAGAAGCGAATCAAAATTTCTCTAAAGTTGCAAGAATGGTGGATGAAAAAGGTTCAGCAGTAATTTTAAAGAACAATAAACCCAAATATGTAATAATTAAATATGGAGAATTAGAGGTAGAAAATATAGCAGAAGATCAAGATGTAGAGGAAGTAGCAAAAAAAATAATGTCTAAGCACTTGAAGGCGTTTAAGGCATTGGCGAAATGAAAAGATTATCGCGGAAGCAGATTGTCTATATGCATGAAATGTTTATAAATGAAACTGGCGGGGCTCAAGGTATTGAGCAAAAGGCGTTGTTGAATTGAATAATTGAATATAGTAATTAGTAATGGTGTCAGTGAAATAATATGGAATCAGTCTTTCAGGATTGATTCTATTTTTTTGCTGAATGAAATTAGATAATTGTAGTGCAATTTCTTATTTAACCATTTTGTAGAAATTTTTTAGAATTAAATAAAATTATTTTGTTTAACTCTAAAAAATTTGGTATATATGCTAATGGGAGCGAAGAAGGTGATTATGGCTAAAATTAGATTTTTTATTATGGATGAAAATAAAAACTATATTAAAAAGCTTGCTAATTATATTTTTATTGAATTTAGCAGTAAATTTGTTATTGAAACATATAGTTCAATTAATGCGATACTTGAACTTTTTTCTAACAATGAATATTCTAAGGATGATATTTATTTAATCGATAAGAAACTATATTTTAAAATTAAAGATCATATTAAATTTAAACCTATTATTATATCTGAAAATCCGATTGATGATGAAATTGATAAATTTATTTCAGGGAAAAAAATTATTGAAAAAATTTATAAGATTTATAACGAAAGAGATGAAATATCAAATATACTTGATATTTATGAAAACACTTCAAAATTAATTGGTTTTTATTCTCCAATAGGTGGAATTGGAGTATCAACGTTATCACTTTTATCTTCTATAATACTAAGTGATAAAAATATTGAAACATTATTTATTTCTTTTGAAACGAATACATCTTTAGATATGGTATTTAAACCTGATAAAACCATTACTTTATCCAATTATTTTTATTATTTATTATCAGATAAAGAATTATTAATTGAAAAATTAAGAAAAGAGAATCTTTTAAAATACAAAAATGTTTATTATATTAATCCTTTTGAAAGTGTTATTGACTATATGGAAATAACTGAAAACGAAGTGAATTCATTTTTATCTGTTTTAAAAGATTATACATCTTTTAAAAGAATTATTATTGATATTCCATCATCAATAGATAGAAAAAGTCTTGAAATTTTAAATGAAGTTGATGAATTAGTAATTGTAGGTGGAAGAAAAATAGATGATTATTACAAAATGAATAATTTTAAATTAGAAGTTGAGAGACTTGAAATCAGCAATTTAATTAATATTAATACTTCATTTTTACTAATAAACAAATACAAAGAAGATAGTAATTTTAATGAAATTAAATTTAATCCTTTCAGATTAGCAATGTTTAAAGTACCTTTTTACAATAATATTATTGTAAAAAATAATGAAGGATTTGATTATAATATTGATGATTATTTTAAAAATGCAATGAAATTATTTGTAGACAAATTATAAGGGGCAATAATGAATAATGATAATTATAACGATATTAGAGAAATTGTTGAAAAGGTAACTAATACTCTCGTTAATAGAAAAAATGAATTAAATGAAAGTCAAATAAAACAATATATTTTGTCTGAAATTGAAAAAAGGAAAAGTTCTAATTATTTATCAATTAGGACTAAAAGTAAGTTAGCGGATACCGTTTTTAATGCAATAAATGGATATGGGGCATTGCAACCGCTTATAGAAGATGATGAAATTTCTGAAATAATGATAAATTCACAAAATGAAATATTTATTGAAAAAAATGGGATTATAAGTAAAATAGATCAGTATTTTCATTCGGAAGAGGATTTAAGAGATATTATTCAGATGATGGTATCAAGAGTAAATAGAACCGTAAATGAATCAAAACCGATTGCTGATACTAGACTTGAAGATGGATCAAGAGTAAGTATTGTATTACCACCTATTGCTTTAAAAGGTCCAACAGTAACTATTAGAAAATTTCCGAATGAAGCTATGACTCTTGATAAATTAATTGAATATAAATCTGTTGATAAAAATATTGCGGATATACTTAAGAAAATGGTAATATGTAAATTCAATATTTTTATTAGTGGAGGGACTAGTTCAGGGAAAACTTCTTTTTTAAATGCTCTTTCTAATTTTATACCTGAAGATGAAAGAGTAATAACTATAGAAGATTCTGCTGAATTGCAGTTAGTGAATATTGAAAATTTAGTGAAATTAGAGACAAGAGATGAAAATAATGAAGGGAAAGGTAAAGTAACTGTTAAAGATTTGATTAAAGCTTCGTTAAGGATGCGTCCTGATAGAATAATCGTTGGAGAAGTAAGAGGTAAAGAGGCTTTAGAAATGCTTCAGGCGATGAATACTGGGCATGATGGATCAATTTCAACTGGCCATGCCAATTCTGTTAAAGATATGCTTTCAAGAATTGAAACAATGGTACTTAGTGGTTCGGAAATACCTATGCTTTCTATAAAACAACAAATAGCTTCAGCAATAGATATTGTTATTCATTTAGGAAGATTAAGAGATAAGAGCAGAAAAGTTTTAGAAATTACTGAAATAGTTGGTATTGAAGATAATAAATATATTCTTAATCCACTTTATGTATTTGAAGAAGATGAAGAAAGTAATAAACTTAAACTTTCAGGCAAATTAGAACATACAGGAAATGAAATAGTAAATGATTATAAAATCAAATATTCAGGACTTGAATTAATTTTAGGTGATATTAATGATTTTTAAAAACGAAAATTCAGAAAATTTAGAAATTGACTATAATATTTATAAAATGGGAATTTTAGAGAAAATTTTTATTGTTGCGATTTTTGCAATTTTACTTATTGTATTAGCTTATATTTTTTATAGAAAAAGGATAGTTATTATTTTTCTTATTTCTCTTTTTTCATTATTAGCGCCTAAGTATGTTAAAAAGAAAAAAATTAAGAAACAAAAAGAAGAAATTAATATTCAATTCCAAGATTCTTTATTTTCTCTGGCATCATCTTTAGAAGTAGGAAAATCAGTTGAAAATGCAATTGAGGATGTAATAAGAGATTTAAGTATTCAATATTCCAAAACTGATAGAATTATTATTGAATATGAATTAATTCTTAAAAAAGTTAAATTTAATACTACTGTTTATCAAGCATTTTATAATTTTGCTGAAAGAACAGGAAGCGAGGATATTAAAAACTTTGCATCAGTTTTTGAAATTACTAAGGAAGTGGGCGGAAATAGAAATAAAATTATTAGAAGAACAGCTAGAATAATATCTGATAAATTTGAAATTAATAGGGAAATTGAGCTTTTATTAGAATCAAAAAAAAATGAAATTCTGTTGCTTAATATTTCTCCAATTTTAATAATACTGATTTTATCAATGACTGTAAAAGATTATATGGAACCTGTATTTACTACAACTATAGGTGCTATAGGAACTACTGTATCTTTAATTTTATTGTTAATTGGCAAAATCATTTCAGATAAAATTTTAGAAATTGGTATTTGATATGATATATCTTTTAATAATGTTAATTGTTGAAATGAGTGTACTATATTTAAAATCAAAAGATATTTATAATGATGCATTGAAAGAAATTGATAATAAAGAATATTCAATTAAAAAATTATTACCAATGGGTCTTTATTTTATAGAATTTATTAAGTATTCATATAAAACAAGTTATGATAGAAAATTATATAAAAAAATGTATAGACTAAAAGGAAAAGAAAAAGCAAATTTTTATAGAATTATTCATATTGCAGAGAAAGTTATATATATTCATATTGGTTTGTTTATTGTATTTTTATTTGGAAATATAATGGAAAAAGATATTTTTTACATGCTTTTTTCAATTTTTATTTTAATTATAAGTTTTATTGGAAAAGATAGGGAGCTTGATAAAAAGATAGAAGAAAAATATTTTATTATAAGAATAGAATTTGCTGAGTTTTTAAATAAATTATCTTTATTAGTAGGAGCAGGACTTACTGTAAGAGCTGCTTGGAAAAAAATTGCAAATAGTTCTGATGAAAACAATATTTTTTATAAAGGTATTATAAGAGTTGAGAAAGCTGTTGAAAACGGAAAATCTTTTAATAGTCAACTTGAGGAGTTTCAACTTGAATATCAAACACGTGAAATTTCAAGATTTGTTTCAATATTAATTCAGAATAATTTAAAAGGGAATGAAAATATTGTTATAATTTTGGATCAATTATCTCAAGATGTGCTTGAATCTAGAAAAAGGGAGGTGAAAATTATTGCTGAAAGAGCAAATTCTAAATTGCTTTTTCCAATGATGATAACTTTAATAGCTATTTTAATAATGCTTGCTATACCAGCAATTTTAATGATGAAATCTATGATTTAGTTTGGAGGTGAAATGTGAATCAAATTAAAAGATTTATTTTTGATGAAGAAGCAATGGGAACTTTGGAAGTAATATTAATTTCTGCAGTATTAATTGGAGCAGCAATTTTATTTAAAGGTGGAATAACTAAAATTATTGGTTCAATGCTTGATAATCTATCTGATAATGCAACTGATGCTAGTAACTAATGTTAAAAATAATTTAAAAGGAGAGATGCGTGAAATCAAATCTAATTGTTATAAATAATGAAGAATACTTAAAATATAATATTCAAGAAGAATTGATTAATGAATTGCAGTTTTTAATGCTTGAAAAAAACAATATTGAAGGATTAATAAACTTTAAGAAACTTTATTCTGAAGGAGAATTAACTTTAATGTATAAATTGGAAACATGTATCTCTCTAAGAAAGTATTACCAAAAAGGAAGTTTAAATGATGAAAAACTAATTGATATCTTTAGTGATATTAATTCAACAATAATATTGTTAAAAGATTATTTTTTACTTGAAAATAAAAACTTAGATTTAAATATAGATAATGTTTATTTTGATTATGTATCAAAAAAAATAAAATTAATATATATTCCTATTGAATCCGATTTGTCTTTAATTTCAAAATATAAAAAATTTATTGAAGAATTTATTCGCATTATGAGTGTTGAAGATGCATACACTAGATTTATTAATGATTTAAGAGGATATTTAGATGATCAATTCTTTTCATTAAAAGGATTTGATGCTTTTTTAAAAGAAGAAAAATTAAAATATTCAGATTTATATATTGAAATTGGAAATGAAATAGAAAGCGAAGAAGAAATAAAAAAAGAAAAAGAAGATATTTATAATGTTAAAAATTATAATGAAAATAAAATGTCACTTGCTAATAAAGAATATAGAAAAAAAACAAATAGAAAAAAATCAAATGAATTAAGTAAGACTCATAAAAAAGAAAATATTTTTAAAAATACTTTTAGATTAATAGCACTTCAAATAATTGGGATTTTAATAGTTAATTTAATATTTGATTTTTTCTCAATTTCAAGTGGCATGATTAAAGTTATAGTTATAATAGTAATTGAATTAATGATTTTAATTGCAATGTACTTAACTGTTTTTAATCAATATTATGATTTAATAAAAATGATAAAACAAAAGAATAATGAAAATATTAAAAGCGAAAAAAATAATGATAAAAATAATGATCAATTACTAATAAAAAAAGAATCAGAATTTTTTTATAATTCTGATGAAACTTGTTTTAATGTAATTGACAGTAATAAGACAGAATTGAAAAATAATAAAATTAATGAAGAAATAGAATTTGAAGCATATTTACTTATTAAAGACGAAGGAAGCGAAGAAAAAATAATAATTGATAAAAAGAATTTTATTGTAGGAAGAGAAAAAGAAAATTCGGATTATTATATTTCCGATAAAAGAATTAGCAAAATGCATTTTGCAATTATTAAATATGAAAAAGAGTTTTTTATAAAAGATTTAAATTCAACTAATGGTACTTATTTAAATGGTAATTTAATAGAAAAAAATAAATTAGCAAAAATATCTAATGATGATGTGATAAATATTTCAGATAATGAGTATATTTTCAAAATAATTTAAATACGAGGAGAAAAAAATGAAGAAGAAGTTTGCAATAATATTTGTTTCTGCAGTAATAATTTTCGTAAATTTTTCATTTTGTGAAAGTGTATTTACGGATGTATCTGAAAATGCATGGTATAAAGATGATTTAAGTTATGCTTCAAATAGTTCAAGGAAAATAATCGATGGATATCCAGATGGAACATTTAGACCAAATGGAACTTTAAGTGTTGAACAATTTATTAAATTAATAATAAGTGGTTCAGGAATAAAATATACTAATGTAGAAGGAAAGCATTGGTCAGAACCGTATATTTTGAAAGCAATAGAAAAGAATTATATATCTGAAAATACATTTACAGATTATGAAAAAGGAATAACAAGAGAAGAAATGGCACAAATAATATCAAATTATATAGATAGTAATGAAGAAATAGAAAGTTTAGAAAGTAATAAAATAAAAATAAAAAGTAAAATTAATGATTTTAATGAAATAGCAGAAGAAAAACAAAACAAAGTATTAAAAGCATATGAATGTGGAATATTATTAGGATATCCAGATGGAACATATCAACCTCAAAAAACATTAACAAGGGCTGAAGGAACGGTAGTAATAAGAAGAATTATAGATATAGAAGCAAGACAAATACCTGATTTAGAATCAACTGAAATAGAGGTAATTTATCATGAAGAAACAGATACTTATGAAGTAGATGATTCAGAAATACCATTGTTTGAAGTGGATGATTATTCTCAAAAACAAATTGATGAAGAAGGATGGGTTAATTTCAGTATAATAATTGATGTTAATAGCAGAGATGAAGAAATAATTCAAAGACAAAGAGATATAGCAAAAGCATTTTTAGATAAAAAAGTAGGAATTAATTTAAGTGAAGAAATTATGGAATATGTTTCTACTAAAAATAATAGTAGAGATAATTTAAAAAGTACATTCTATGAATGGAAAGATGGAAATGAAGTACAAGTAATAAGTTATAGTGGAAATGCATTAATTCAAATTTCTGCTTGGAGGAGAAATAATGATTAGAAAAATATTTTTAATAATTTTTTTAAGTTTTATAATGATTTCTTCCACTTTTGCAAATGAATTAAAATCCGCCATTCCTGATAATAGTGAATCACCAGAAAATATTGAATTTCTTAAAAAAATAATAAAAGCAGAAAATTCAATTAATGAAATGTTTGGAATTAATGAACCGTTTTATTCAAATTTAGATTCTAGAGATGATGGGATTTTAGAAATGAATGAAATACGAAAAATTAATTTATTTAATAGGTTTTCAGATAAAATTAATTCCGATTTATTTATTGATCTTAATAAAGAATTATTTGAAAATAAAAAAATATTTGTTTATTCAGATGATGAAAGTTTAAATACTTCAATTTTTAAAAATATTTATGATACAGATAAATTTAAAGGAAATAATTTTAAAGAAGGAGAATATAGATATTCAGGAATAAATTTTTTAGGTGAAAGAGTGGTTAATCCTGATTATTCTTATGATACTGATGGTGTAAGTGGAATAGAAGGAAGACAACTCAATGATAAAAATTGGATTAAAGAACCGTGGAAAAAGGCAAAAGTGAAAGAAAGTAATCCTGATATAGCGCCAACATCATTTGATTTAACAGCTGTTGAAAATTCTAATCCTGAATTAATTGATTCTTTAATGGATGAATTTTTTTTAAGTATGGAAGAAGAACATGGTGAGTATTTTGATGGTTCATTGGTAAATGAATCAGAGTGGCTTAAATATATTCATGTAACTACACCTTATAGTGCGGTTAGTAGAGGTATGGCAAGATTATGGCATAGTGTTAATAATACTTTATGGTATATAGATGTTGTATTAAATAATGATGTTATTAATGATATAAATACAGAAGTAATAGTAAAGCATATTAGGTATAAAGATAGTAACGTGGTTCAAGAAGAAACACTGTTTTTTGATGAAATAAATGAATCGATTTCGAATATGTCTATAACGGGTTATGAATATATTGGAACTCAAATATTATATGATGACGAAATTAAAGAATTTGAAATAGAAAATGCAGATATGAGGAATAATTATGAAATATCTGAGCTTGATAATTCAAAAAATAAAATAACAATTGAATTTTATTATAAAGAAAAGATTAATGAAGAAGAGGTTATTGGAGAAATTCAAGCGATGGATAGAGAATTTAATGAATTTGATGTACTAAAGGGGATTCCTAGTTCGGAAAATTTATATGTAAATGTATTTGGATATAAATATTTAACAGATTATAAATTTTCAAATATAAAAGGAAGCTCAAATTATGAAATTAAAGTAAAAAGAAAGTATATTGAAAAATGGATTGAGAATGATGAAGAAAAAACAAATGAAACAACAATAACAAAAACATATAATATTTCAAGAGATTATAGTTATTATGAAATAGATAATTTTGAATGTTATGGTATTGAATCAGCATTAGTTGAAAATGAAATATTAAATGATGGTACAATTGAAATTCAACCATCAAATTATAGTTTTCCAGTAATTGATGTGAAAAATAATGAAAATATTGTAAGCATACCACAATATGATTCTACTATTATATTAGGAACTAAAGAAGTTGATAAAGGAGAAGTGCCTTCATCTGTTAATTGGAAAACTTATGCAGAAGAAGCGGTAAGTAATTATAAAGTTAAAAATGATAAATTAATATTTAATGGAAATATTATTATGAATGATAATGAATTTATTTCAAATTGTCCTTCTCCAGTATTAGTGCCAGAAGCAGAAATAATAAATGAAAATGTACTATATAAAAACAATTTATTAATTGATCCTACTATTAGAAATGGTGATTATTCTTCAATAGGAAAAATTAAATATAAAAGATTAGAATCATTAAATCCTAAACAAGGGATAAATATAGAAAAAGAAATAGATATTAATGATGTAACAGTGCATACACCTATTTATGCAGAAATATTACTTTCAACAATAGGTGATGAATTCAATCAAAATATAAATGCAGAGCTTGAAGATAATTCAATAATTTTAGGAATGGATACTATTTTAAGATATAGTACTATAGGAGAACATAGAAATATTTTAGGTTATGGGAATAGAGATTATGATAAATATATAAAAAAGAAAGAAATAAAATTTCCGTTTGATGTTTATTTTGATACAAAAATAGATGATATAGATAAATTTGTAGAAAAGAATACATGGATTGAAGTGTTAAAAAAAGATACGGAGATATATGTACCGATATGGGTAAATGAAGGATTATATACTATAGAAATAAGAACAACTGCAATAAATGAAGAAGAGAATGATGAAATAGTATTAAGAAATGCAAATATTAATAAAAATGAATATATTATTAAAGATGAAAAAGAAGTCGAAGTTATTGGAAGAATGTATGGTTTAAAAATAACAGATATTGCAGATTATCCAATTTGGGAGGAAGTATTTAGAAAAGAAAAAGGTAGTTATGAACATCTAGAAGATCATTACTATCCTGTAGGTGGAAATGATGAAAATGGAAATGAAATAAAAACAAATCAGAAATTTTTTATGCCAATAATACCTGGAAGTCATCCAATTTATGAAAATGCAGGGAGTATAAAAACTGGATATGAAATTAGATTTCAAATTGAAACAATTGGAAACTTTTTTAATGATGAAGATAAAATTATTATAACTCCAACATTTAGTTATATTGATAAAGATGGAGTAGAAGATAATAATATTAGTTTATGGTCGTTAGTTACTGATGAAGATAATATTAGCTATTTAATAGATTTAAAAAATATAGACGAAGAAATGAAAGATAAATTTAAATATGAAATAGAAGTTGGAAATCCTTATAGAGATATAAAAGAAAAAGAGTATGAAAAAACTAGTGAAATATATAATATTACAGAATATGAATTGAAAACTAAAAAAGTGGATATAGGATATGCTGACAAAATTAATTTAACAAAATATTTAAGGGTTTTTAATGAATATGAAAAAGAATTACCAAATACAATTAATAAAACTAGAGTAGAGAAAGCAAAACAAAAATGGTATGGTGAATATAAATTGCCAAATAACACATATGTAATTGATAAAGATATAGATTTAAATGAATATGCAAAAGATAATAATGGAATAGATTTTACTGAGGATATATTTAAAAAAGATGGATATATTTTAGTTAATTTTCAGATTGAAACAGAAAAAGATATAAATAGTTTAGGAAATAATTTGAAATATAATGCACCCCTTTCAAATATGTTTGAAATTGAAGGTTTTAATAAAATTAAAGAATGTGATGTTGACGGGAGTATAAAGAATTTTGATTTTGAATATGGAGATATAATATTTTTTAATCCAAATGGAAAACGAAGTGACGATTATAATAGTTATGGAACGCATTAGAAAGGTTTATTATGTATATTAAACTAATATTTGTATTTCTATTTATTTTAGCTGCAGCAATTAATGATGTAAAACATTCAAAAATTAGTAATAAATTAATTTTAATTACTATCATTTTTGGATTAAGTTATAATGTATATTTAAATAATATTGATGGATTCATATTTTCTATAAAAGGAATAATATTGCCTTTTGTAGCTTTATATATTTTTTTCTTAATGAATTTTTTGCCAGCAGGTGATATAAAACTATTTATGGCTATTGGTTCTGTTTTAGGATACCAACATGTTTTCATAATAATTATTATATCTGTATTTATTGGTGCAATTTATTCACTATTTTTACTTATTAAAAATAGAAAATTTAATGATTTTAAAAAGTTATTTGTGTATTTTAAAAGTTGCGTTATCAATATGAAATTACTTGAATATAATGTAAGTGGAAGTATTAGATTTCCATTTGCACCCATAGTCTTTATTAGTTATTTAGTATTTATTTTTGTAAAAAATATGGTATAACCTGACTTTGGAACATAATTCACACTAAAAAATGAGTTGTCATTGATATTTCAATGTTTCTCATTTTTTTTGCTTTTTTATTACTCACAACTTGTTATGAGGAGGACTTTGG
>JAMOQG010000149.1 GCA_027064135.1 Peptostreptococcaceae bacterium
AGAATTGGATGCTGGATCATGGTTTAGTGATGAATATATTGATGAGAAAATTCCTACTCTTGATGAAGTAATCAATTATTCAAAAGATAAAATCAATTTAAATATTGAAATAAAAACAGATAAGCATAATAAAAATATAGCACATGAAGTTGTAAAGGTAATAAAAGAAAATGGAATCATTGATACTTGTGTGGTTACATCCCTTGATTATGAAGTACTTGAAGAAATTGAAAAATATGAATCTGAAATAAAAACTGGATATATGATGTATATTGCTATAGGTGATTTGAGTAAGCTTAATATTGATTTCTACAGTGTAGAAGAAACGCCTATTAATAAAAAATTTATTGTTGATGCTGCTAAATATTTATTGAGAAGACTTATAATTAAAAAAATGAAATTTTAAAAACTTTTCGAGCGGACTCCTAGATGTAATTGAAAAATTTGATTATATAGGAAAAAACCACGTATTGGAGAAGTAACAAAGAAACAAGATGGACTATTTAATTTGCTTGGAGTGAATAATCCCGCCTTGTTATAATTTGGCGGGAATTTAGGTTTTAAGTGGTTTTAACATTGGTGAAACTCCTGCTGTTGGTACTTTTTATATATTACTTATCTGTTTTGTTCCAAATAGCATCAGCTATTGGAGCCCATGTTTTAGCAGCATTTTCACATTTTGCTGTTAGGATTTCAACACTTTCTTTATCAATTGGTTGCGTTGAAATAGCATCTGTGTTATTAACCATGGTTCTTAGTTTTTCTGGATTGTCGAATAAAGGACATGGCCGTAAATGATTCGAATTAAATGGTTGATTTTGCTTATATTGTTTAAATAATGGTGATTTTAAAGCTTCTAGTAAAGATACATCATGAATGTTAGTGTCTGAATAATGTATAAAAGCACATGGTTCTACATCTCCACTAGCGTTTATATGAAAATAGTTTTTACCTCCTGCTATACAACCGTTAACATATTCTCCATCATTCCAGAAATCTAAAACAAAACATTCTTTTGTTTTTCTAATTTCTCTAACTTTATCATACATATATTTGCGTTGTTCAGGAGTTGCTATTAAATCGACTACTGCATCTTTACCAATTGGAATATAAGTGAAATACCAGCCAAATAAAGCGCCTTTTTCTATTAACATATCAATATATTCATTTGAGCCAACTACATCAGTATTATATTTGTGATAACAAGTTGAAAATCCAAAAGGGACACCCTCATTTTTAAGGAGTGACATTGCTTTTATAACTTTATTAAAAGTTCCTTTTCCTCTTCTCATATCTGTTTCTTTTTCAAATCCTTCGACACTAATAGCTAAAGTGAAATTTCCTACTCTAGCTAACTCTTTTGCAAATGCTTCATCTACTAAGGTCCCATTTGTAAAAGATAAAAACATACAATCGTCATGCTTTTCAGCTAACTTAATAATGTCTTTTTTTCGAGTTAAGGGTTCACCACCTGAATATATATACATATAAATGCCTAATTCTTTCCCTTCAGTTATAATTCGATCAATTGTTTCGAATGATAAGTTATCATGTTTACTATATTCTGCAGCCCAACATCCTGTACATTTTAAGTTGCAAGCTGTTGTAGGGTCAATTAATATTGCCCATGGTATATTACAATCATGTATTTTTTGTAATTTCTTTTTTTTTGGAATTCCTGTCATAACGGAATTTATAAAATAGTTAGTAATAATTTTTTTTCTGGAATTTGAGTTTAATTCGGTAAAAAATCTATTAATTAATATATTCCAATTGTTGTCAGGTTTATCTTGAATATCTCTAATTTGTTGTATAACTCGTTTGTCTCTTTTACTAATCGCTATCTTATCTCCTATATCGAGTAATTTAGGTAGATTTTTCATAGGATCTTTTTCTAAATAATTGATTACTTGTTTCATTGTCCATTGCTTTGTATTGTCCATCATATTTTCCGCTCCTCATTTTTAAATATCACTATTTAAATTATTGTATTAAATCACTATAAACTTTTTCTAATTTTTGAAAAACCTTTTTTTCTTCAAATTTTTTAGCAATTAATATAGAATTTAATGAGAATTCTGCTTCCATATTTTTATTTTCATATATTAATTGTAAGCTATCTAATATTTTTATTTCGTCTGTTTTATTGACTAAAAATCCATTTTTATTATTTGTAACTAATTCGGGAATGGCAAGAGCATTTGCTCCAAGAATCGGCAAGCCACATGCCATAGCTTCTAAAATTACGATGCCGAATGTTTCCATCTCTGATAATGTCATAAACATATTAGCAGAGTTATATTCTTTTGAAAGGTCTTTTCTTTTTACCCATCCTAAAAATTGTATTTTTTCTTTTGTTTTTAATGTGTTACTAAGTATTTCAAGTTTTTCTTTTTCTGCTCCATCTCCAATGATTTTTAGAATAACATCTTTATCTTTAGCAAATTTTGTGAATATATGAATTAAATCTTCTATATTTTTTTCTTTATTTAATCTACCTACATAAAGTAGTGTAAATTTTTTAGGTCTATATCTTTCTTCTTTTTTGAATTTATTTAAATCTATACCAAAGGGAATATTAATTATTTTGTTTTTTACGCCTATTTTTTTTAAATGTTCTCCCATTACTTTGGTGGGGGTAATTGCTAAATCGCATTGAGTAAAAAAAAATTTACTTTCTTTTTTTATTATTGCATCAGTTAATTCAGGTGTTTTTTGAAATATATACGGGAAATGATTTAATCCACCTTCTAAATACATATGGTAATGATTTATGATGGGTATTCCCATTATTTTTGAAACTATAATTGCTTGTAAACCCATACTATACTGACTATGATTGTGAATCAAATCTGGTGAAAACTTACTTATTTCCTTAAGTATTTTTCGCGTTGAGAATCCTGCTTTCCCTCTTACACTTTTTACAACATTTATATTAGGAAATGTTACACATATTTTTCTATCTTCTTCTGTTAAATTTTGACTTTCCCAGACAAAAATTTTTACAAAATGTCCTTCTCGTTTTAAATAATTTGCTAAATTTCTAACGTAAACAGTGATTCCACCATATCCATCTTCAAAAGTATCTGTAAATAAAGCAATTTTCATTATTGATACAATTCCTTTCTATATTTTTTACGGTGTATCTTCATTTAATATATCTATGATTCTTTTCCATTTTTCTGTACTTATTTCTTTTTTTTGAGCTAATTTTAAGATTTCACTAATTTCAGGAATTTCTAAAATAGTATTTTTAAAATTACTTGGAACTTTTTTTGCTGCTATGATGATTTCATCTGGTTCTACTCCAAGAGCAAAAGCAATTCTTATTAATACTTCCTCACTTGGAGGAGGCATTACTGCGTTTTCTACTTTACTTAAATACGTAAAACTAATACCGACCATCTTTGCTAAGCTTCTTTGTGATAGGGTCTTTCCTCTAAGTTCTCTTAGATAACTACCAAAGTTCATTTTATATATCTCCTCTAAATATTAATGGATTTTATTGTGTTGAGTTGTTTGTCAACACCTACTAGTTATCATTATAAGCGGTGTTGAGTTGTTTGTCAACACCCATTAGTTATTTTTTTATATCATATTTGATTCATATTGTACTCAAACTTCTCACATATAAAAACCTTATTATTTCTATCTCTAACAAATACAATTTTGCATCTAAAGTATTACCTTTATCATTTGATATAGTAGCAATTACTGATAACAAATATTTAGATCGTTCAGGACGTTTTCGTTTGGATTTATATATTTGATTAAGAGTTCTTTTTTCACCTTCAAATTTATAATAAATATTTTTTGTTTTTTTAAGTCTTGCGACAGTTTTTAATTTTATTTTGAAAATTTCTATTATTATCGCTGGATATGAAAACCATGAATCGAATAACATATGCTTCGCAGGAATTTTGTGTTTGCTTTTTCTCGTCGTTTATATCCATTAGAATTTTTATTAAGATTTTGTTTCATTTCGTTATATCGATTTTTCTTATTTGCTGAACTTTGCAAATTAAATCCTAATGGTATAAAAGAATTACCATCAGTCCAGCCAGCTGTAAGTATTCTAAAAGCAGGGTTAAATTTTTTAACTTTACTTGCGTGGTCAAAAACATTAGATAATAATTTTACTTTTTTGCTTCTAGTACGTCCGTAAAATGAATCATCAATTACAATTGCAGCTTTCCTATCTTTAACAGTTAATTTTTGAATGGTAGTTCCAATAACAGCTGAAGATAATAACAATAGAAACTTTTCCAAATTAATATGCATAGAGTTTAAAAATCTATAAATAACATCATTTTTAAATTCAGGAGTATTTGAATCAAGAGTGTAATTCATATTCATAGTTTTACCTGTATAAACTAATTGAATTAAATATACTAACATAGAGTATGCGATACACCTTTTTCTTTATAAAAATTTGATTTTTTCAATAAACTAACAACTTTAAATCTCTTTACAAAACTTAAAATCGATTTGATAATTTGTTGTTCTGCATGTGAATTTTGGGATATAGTTGACAATATTAAACCTCAACAAAACGTTGAAATTTTAACATTTTGCTGAGAGTTCTATGTGTGAAGTTTGAGTGCTATATAAATAAAAGTTATAAAAGCCTTGATTTTATTTTTAGAATGGGTTACAATACAATGCATTAAGACAAACGTCCGAATTAATCGACTGTGATTAATTTTTAGAACAAATATATTTCATTAATAAAATTATCAATGAAATATAGATAGGGAAAGGAAAATTATATGTTTGATGTTATTATTTACCCAATAGGAGAATTATTTTATTTTATTTATAGTTATGTTTCAAGTGATATTAGTTTGATTTCTGCATATGCTGTAACAATTATAGTAACAACAATTCTTTTAAAAATTATGATGTATCCACTAAATCGTAAACAAATGAAATCGGCTCAAAAGATGGAAAAACTTCAACCAAAGCTAATGGAATTAAAAGAGGAATATAAAGATGATAAAGAGATGTTAAATATTAAAATGATGGAATTCTATAAAGAGAATAAGTTTAATCCATTAGGTGGATTTCTACCAATTCTTATACAGATGCCATTAATAATTGCTTTTTATAATGTTATAAGAGATCCCATGACTTATATATTTAAAGATCCTGAAGTGTATATGAATATAGATAAAAGTTTTTTTTGGATAAAAGATCTTGGTGTTAAATCTGATTTTATTTTTCAAGGCGGCATAGTGAATGGATTGAATTTAGGGATAAGTTTACCTTTAATAGGGAATGCTATTCCGATCCTTGCATTGATTGCAGCAATAACAACTTATTTTTCATCACAACAAGTTACTAAAGACAATGATGGAAATTCTTTTCAAAAAAACATGATGATGATGATGCCGATTATGATCTTTCTATTTGCATTAAATATGCCGGCTGGGTTGACATTATATTGGATTATAAGTAATATAATGCAAATTATTCAAAAATATATTGATAGGATTGAGATAGAGGATATATTTGTTGGGTTTAAGAAAATGATGAAAATAGTCATTAATTAAGTGTTTTTTATAGTATATTTATTTAAAAGTTATAAAGTTAGAATAAATGAGTTTGTATTTAAAAATTTGGCAGGAGATGATAATTATAAATTCTAGTGTTAAAGTTAGTCAATCAGAGAAAAT
>JAMOQG010000150.1 GCA_027064135.1 Peptostreptococcaceae bacterium
AGTAGCTCCTCTTTTCCCGCCTGATGATGCTAAAGTTTTGTAGTATTTCATTTCTACAGCAATTTTATATTCACCATTTATATCCGTGCCCTTTAATAGCAAATCTATTTCTTTTGTTCCTGAGTTTATTTGAACTCCTGTTTCTAATTCAATGACTACTTTTTCGTTATCTTTAAAACAAATTAATGGCAATAATTGTTGAAGAATATAAGCATATTGTAGTTGCATTGAAGCTTCTTTGTTTATAGGTAATGTTCCATTAGCAACTTTTCTTATAAATAAAGCCCAAGCAACACTTATTGATTTTCGTAATCGAACTTTAAAATTATTTGATGTTAAGTCTTGCATATATATTTCCTTAATAGATAACGGTTGAGTTGAACTACAAGGCGATATTTTCACTTATAAATTAGAATAACCTGAAAATAAAATTTCAAGATAAAAGCTAAAACTACCGTTGTATAGCCTTGTTAGTTCCTACGATTTGTTGTATGAATCATATTATCAGTTAATCATATAATTTATTTCTTTATCAATTATATTTCTAATCATTTGAATTTGTAAATTTAAATCTAATATACCGCTATATTTATTTACTTCTAAATCAATTTTATTAAAATTCTTTATATTAAATTTTTTTAAATGTTCTAAATATTTATCATTTGGATTATAATATAAAATTCCTATTTTTTTTTGCATATTCTTATTAAATAGTGGTATTGGTAATTTTTCAAAATCCATACTTTTCATTTCTTTCATTTTTGAACCCATTGAAATATTTGAACATAGTTTTCTTACTAATTCAGAATTAAAATAAGATGCTATATATAGTAATTCTTCTTTGGATTTATTTTCTAGTCTATATAACCCTTGATTATGTTGCCCTTTTCCTAATTTATTGTAATCATAGAAGTAAGAAATTCCAACATATTCACCTTTTGTACCCTTTGAAGTTCTATTTATAAAAAGAATACAATTTTTAATAATATTAAATTTTTTGTTTTTTATAGATATTTTTGGCATTATATTCATTACACCTGTATCAGTTATATTGGTTGGAGTTATCCAATTAATATCTCCATAGTTAAATATTCGCTCATTTTCTTTTGGTGTAGCACCACTTTTAAGGTCTCGCTCAGATAAATTATAAAAACCATTTTTATAATTTTTAATTAAAAATTCAAGTGTTTTAAATTCCTTTGTATAAAGTCCTGTATCTAATCTATTATGTTCTTTAATATCTTGATAAGTAGGCATTGAATAAGAATATTGTCTTTTTATTTGATTATTTTTTAATTCATTTTCAATAGTTTTATTTATCAAATTAAATTTTCTTTTTAATTCTATTTCTTTTTCAATCAATGATTGTGTTAAAATTGATATTTTTTTTATTATATTATCATTTGGAATTGGAATTTTAGTGTATTTAAAGTTATCTTTAGAATGTCTAATAGTAGTACCTTTTGGTGTCATTAAATCAATTTGTTCTTTAAAAAATGAACTCTTCATAATTCCTAAAATATAAAATTTATCTATTTTTGTATTTAAATTTATTTTTACAATACCACTACTGATTGAATGATTTGGTAAATCTTCATTGAGATAACAAACTTCACCAATATTACTATCTTTTACTAATAAAATATCACCTTTTTTAAGATTAAAATTTTTGAAACTTTTTGGATTGATATTAATCTCTTCTTTTTCGTTTAATAAAATAGAGTTATCTTGTAAACATTTTGTTCTGATAAATTTAATTTTAGAAGTTTCAATATAATTAAAACTTCCCACTTCTTTACCATAAGTAATTGTTGAAATAAGATTTTCTAAATACTCATAATTACACTTAATTTTAATAGTTAAATAATCATTTGGAGAAAATGATTTGTTTTTATGATTTACTAAGTTATTATAATTTATAGTATTTGGTATTTTTGAAAACTGCATTATTCTTCACTTATAAAAATATCTTTTAAAGATTCTTCTTGAGAATTACACCAAAATCTAAATTCATCTATTATTGAAGACAATTCTTCATCTTGTACAGGTTCACCATTTTCATTAATTTCAATTTGAAATGTTTCTTTATTCATTTTAAATATTGGATGATAATATTTCACTCTTTTATTGGTTTTAACTTCATAACCAACTTTTTGAATATCTTTTATAAATATTTCATAATTCTCATTTTGTAATTTTTCTAAATTATCTTTTGATGGTTTATATGCCACGATAATTGTTGTATTTACACCTGTATCTGCAAATGTATTTTTTGGTAAATCAAAAAGTGCCACAATTCTCATCTTTGAAAAAAACCAACTTCTTATCTCATTCCAACGATTTACACTACCTATTGAATTTGATAAAACTATCCCCATTCTCCCATTTTCTTTTAAAATTTGATAAGAATTTTCTAAAAAAACAACCCCATAATCAATAGCTTCATTTTCTTTCTCTTTGTTATAAATATTATATGTTTCGTAACACTTTGCTATTTCTAACTCATCGCCTTTTGGTTCCCATTTGCGATTATCTCCAAATGGTGGATTTGTTAATACAACATCAAATTCTAATAAATTTCTATTTTTATTTCTCCAATTTCCATTAGTATGTAATATAGGATTTAATGGTTTTAATTCATTATTATTATCATATTTGTACTTTATACTTCCCAAATCATTTTTGTGTTTGATAATAGAATTACCATCACCATTTAAAAGCATATTTAGTGTTGCCAATCTAACCATATCTTTATCTATGTCTGCTCCATAAATATTTTGTTCATCTAAATTTCCATTAGCATTTACATAAGAAACTGAAAGAAAATCAGCTATTCCACTTGTAGGATCTGTTATTCTTTCATTATTTCTAGGATTAACAATATTTACTAAAAAATCTATAATATGTATGGGTGTAACAAATTGTGCTTTTTCATCTTTTGTAAATTCATTGGCAAATCTATGAAATACTATTTGATAAATATTAGTTTTAGTTGATTTCATAAAAGAAAAATCTTGAAGATTTTTAACTATAGATATTAATCCTTTTATATGACTTTCATCTTCAAAATCTATAAATTTATCATTTAGTATAATATGATATTTTGATTTAGCAATATTATATAATTTTTCAATTCTTTCAATAAAACTAATAATTTCTTTAGATTCTAATGGTTTATTAATGTCATTTACATTTATATAAAATTTTAATTTTTTATTATTTTTTTCATCATATATTTTTAATGCTAATGATTGAATTAATATATTGTAACCTGCTTGATTAACCAAGGAATTTTGGTCTAAAGTTCTTAAAATTTCACTCATTGCAATATTTATTTGCTTTGAATTTATTCCAGATATTACATCCAAGTCATTTAAGTTTCTATTTGATTTATCTTCATCAATAGTTTTATAAACTCGTCTATATAATGCATTAAAATCTGGAATAATTTTATAGCTATCTGGAAGTTCTAAGTTTAGGTCATTTACTTTGCTATCATTTCCTTTGTTATTTTTACTTTCATCATATCTTAAAAATAGATTATCTTCTTTTTTAAATATAAATAATCTATTTTCGTCATAGTAAAATCCTAAAACATTATTTTCTGCTTCTTTCATTGCTGGTTTTAATTGTGATGAATAGACTTTTTTAATATCTTCTTTTGATGATTTTTTAAATTCTATTACAGCCAGAATATGACTTCTTAACCATTCGAGATTTTCTACTTTATCTTTGTTATTATATTTTTCAATCCAATCTTTACTGTCAAAAATAACTCCATCTAATCTTAGACTAGATGAACCTTTACTACCTTTTGGAAATGAGAGTTCAACTCCTATATATTCTTTTGAATATAATCCACTATTAATTAAAGAATACATAAATTCCCACTTATAATATTCTTCAGATGGATTATTATTTTTATTTTTAATTGAAATATTTGTTAAATCTTTTCCTGAACTTTTTACAAAAGATTTTTCTAAAAAATCTTTTGTTTTGTAGATTTCATTGTATTTATTTTTTGCTTTTGAGAATGTTATTTCTTTATTCATAATTTAGACACCTACTATTTAATTTCTTCATTTTATCTAAAATTTAATGAAAAATTGGTTAAATGGCTTAATATTTTATTTCACATTAAAATCTATTTTGTTCATACAACGGTTGAGTACAAAAATATGTTACCTGCTTTTAAGTTTTGAAATGCTTAAATTGTTTTGAAGTTTCCAAGTAAATTTAAACTTTTTTTGGCAGAGGTAACATATTTTTGTTGCTACGATTTGTTATATCTTAATGTTTTTTCCATGTTTGAAAAAGACTTTTACACGCAACATCACCATAAAATGTGACTAATGTTTCATAAGCTCTTGAATCAGTAAATTTTACTGTTTTTCCATTAGCACTAATTTCAACAACAAGTAATGGACTTAATCTTGCAATATCTGGACTACTTATAAAATTTAAAGCTGAAGGTTTTGGTTTAACAAAAAAAGTTATTTTAACAGGAACTTTGAACTCACCGTCAACTAAATCAAAATTTAATATGACTTCATCTAATCCTCTATATTCATTTTCTTTAATAGTCCACTTTAAACTATGAATATAAGAGTTGTTTTCTAAAGCATCTATTAAGTTTTCATCTATAATAAATCCACCTTCTTCCATTTTTTCTAAAATTATATCAAGTCGTTTTTCTTGTTGTTCTTGATAAGCAGGATTTCTATTATCTCCCATCATAACATAAGTTAAATCTTTTATTGTTGCGTCTTGCACTTTTTCAATAGAATCATCAATATAATAATATGTACCAAATATAACTGAAACAGCAAAAATAACTTTTAAAATATGATTCATAATTATTTACACTCTTGCATTGATTTCAACATAAAGTTTGTTGTACTTTCATCAAATTGTGATGTTAATATTGATTCAAGAGAATCATCATATTTTTCTTCAAATTTATGATAAGTACATTCACATATTGATTTTGAAATTCCATAACTTCTTGTACACTGAGAAACAAATGATGTTTCTAGTTTATTTGAAAACATCATTGAAGCGATTCCTGCTCCAACTATAGCACCTAAAATAAAACTACCATATTTATAAAGTTCATTATCTGAAAATAATGAAACAACCCATTTTCCAAACATTGCAATAGGTGTACCAATTAAACTTCCAACAACAAAAACCATAAGATTTCTAAAAAAACCTGAACCTGTATTTCCAAATACTATAACTAAAATTACAACAATAGCAGTTGCAATAAAAGCTATCAGAAAATCACTTTTTGTTTCATCTGACATGAAAACTCCGAAAATTAAATTTACCAATTTACTTTCACAAATAGGCATATTCAAACTTCTTTTTTGACATTTTTTATCAAGTGGCTTAGATATAACGGTTGAGTACAAAAATATGTTACCTATTTCTGCACTCAACTATATTTTACAATGATATCTCAACTTCTAAACTTATTACAGTTTTTCTCGGCATAGGTAACATATTTTTATTGCTACGACTTGTTATATCCTATTTTTCCAATAGTTAGGTTTTCTATTTAATTGCATTACTGCTAAAATAATTATTTCGTCATTTCTTTGATAATATATTATTCCAAATGGAAATCTATTTGTAAG
>JAMOQG010000151.1 GCA_027064135.1 Peptostreptococcaceae bacterium
CTTAAAAAACCAGTTCAGAACTGGTTTTTGTAAAGGTTTTATTTTATAATATTTTAAAAAAAGAAACTTTTTTTCTGACTTAACTCATGACTGAAGTCAAAAGTGTGCAGTCAGGTTTCATCAAAATACTTTTTAGAAACAATAGCTCCATCTCCACTAAATAAAGCTACTGTAGTTATAGTAAAACCATCTATATTTAAATCATCTACTAACTTTGTTAATTCATCTAAATATTTTTTGAATATTTTAGGAATTCCACTCCCGTAAATAGGATGAAAAAGACCAATCATATCATAATTTCTTATAATATTTTTAATTTTAGTAGGACTGTTTTTTTCTAATTCAATTGAAAACAAATCGAATTCGTGTCCTAATAATTCAAATTGTTCTTTTGTTATATCAGCAACATATTTAGTATTTCCAGTACAAGTAAAATATAGCCCTAATATTTTCATAGCTATTTTCTTCTAATTCTTAGAATATTTTTTTTATAACTTTTTTAATTAACAGTCCTGAATATGCAACAACAGGTTTTGGATCATCCCATGATCTAATTGCATGAACTTTTTTTCTAAAAAGTGATTTTATTACAGGTCCAACCTTAAGTTGTTTTGTTTGTAAATATCCTTTAATTGCTAAAACATCTTCAATCGTATATCTAAATACAAGACCACTGTCATAATCAATGTGCTCATTTGGAAGTGGATTACCCGTTAATTCCATATATGTTATATATGGCATATTAATGCCTACTTTTGTTAAAAGTTCATTTAAATTACTATATCTTACATTTATTTCTATTAAATAAAACTCACCTGTTTCAGCATGTTTTTTAAATTCAATTTCTGCAAATCCTTTAAACCCAATTTGTTTAAAAAAAGGGGCTCCTATTTCATGAAGCTCAGGTACATATTTTTGTTCTGTGTATGCAGATGCTCCAAAATTAATAGGATATTGTCTTAGTTTATGACAAGTAAGCCAATGAGTAACTTCTGAATCACTATTCATATAGGCATCATATGTATACATATGATCATCAAACCCCGGAATAATTTGTTGAATTATAACTTCCATATTTTTCTCTTTTGAAGTGTTTACTGCATTCATTAATTCTTCTCTAGAATACACTTTAAACATTTTTCTTCTAAATATCTTAACAAATTCATGTGAATTAGTAGGTTTTACTAAGCATGGATAGCCAATTTCTTCTACTTTTTCAAATAAATTTTCATCATTCATTTGAATAGTTTCTGGAATTAAAACATTATATTTTTTAGCTAATTCTGATAAAGTATCTTTATCCATAGCTTCTTTATATTGACCACGTCTCATATTTGGAAGCAAATAATATTCTTTCAAAGTATCAATATGATCATCAATTACTTCTACATATGGATCAGCACATGGAATAAGCACTGGTTTTAATTCTTGTTTTTTCCCATACTCAATTAATGATTTAATGAAATTATCAGTATCATTTTTATAATGTGGTACAATTTCAACACCACTGCAATATTTTGATTTTAAAGCATATGCTTTATCTTTAGTATATTCCATTGCAATTACTTCAATACCAAATTTGCCTAAATCTCTCATAACACTAAGAGCAATATAATAATTAGATCCTAAAACAACAGCTTTATTTTTCATCACTATTTTTCCTTTCTAACAAATAATTAAGTACAAAGTTCTTATCATTAAATGGTATTTTTTCTTTACCAATTTTTATTACAGTTTCATGACCTTTACCTGCAATTAAAATAATATCATTTGTCTTTGCTAAATCAATACCAATTTTTATTGCGTTTCCTCTATCAGCATCTTTATATATTTTTTCTGGATTTTTAATACCCTTAATTATATCTTTTATTATTTCTTCTGGATCTTCATCATATATATCGTCACTAGTTAATATAGTAATATCTGAAAGTTCTTCACTTATTGAACCCATTATTGGTCTTTTATGTTTATCTCTATTTCCAGTACAACCAAATATTGTTATAAGTCTTCCTTTTTTAAATTTATTTATTTCAGTAAGCACTTTTCTAAGTGCATCACTAGAATGTGCATAATCAACAATTACATCAAAATCAGTATTAGTTTCTACTTTATCAAATCTACCATTAATATTTTTAAAACTGTTTATTCCATTAACAATTTTCTCTTCATCATACCCCATTAATATCATCGCACCAATTACTGATAAAGTATTGTAAACATATATTTCACCTGGAATATTTATAAAAATATCTGTTTCAAACGTAGGTGTAACTAATGTGCAGTTAGTTCCTTCATAACTGTATTCTATATTTTTAACATAAATATCACTTTCATCAGTTAAACCATAAGTTAAAAATGGTTTATCTTGTGATTTATAAGTTTTTATAAGTTTTTTTCCATATTCATCATCATTATTTATTACATTTCCTTTTGCCATTTCAAAAAGTTTTGCTTTAGCATTAAAATAATCATCCATATCTTTATGAAATTCCATATGTTCATTAGTTAAATTTGTAAATATACCAATATCATAATCAATTCCTGCTACACGTTTTTGTGCTAAGCCATGCGAAGAAACTTCCATCACTGTATATTTAATATCCTCTTTTACTGCTTTTAAAAGTATTTCATTTAATTCAATTACTCCTGGTGTCGTATTATTACTAGGAATCACTCTTTTACCAATTGTATTTTGAATTGTTCCCATAGTACAAGTTTCATAACCATTTCCATTAATAGCATCACTTAACATTTTAGTTATTGATGATTTTCCATTTGTTCCTGTAACTCCAATAATTTTTAATTTTTTACTCACATTATCATAGAAATTATTAATAATAATAGGCAGTAGTGTTCTGTCTGTTATTTTTGATTTAATAACTGTTATAGACTCATTTTCTAAATCTACATCTTGTTCAACAATAACTGCACTTGCTCCATTAGCAATAGCACTATTAATAAATTTATGTCCATCAACAGTTTCACCGTTTATTGCAACAAATAAATAGCCTTCTTTTATTTTTCTTGAATCACTTTCTATTCCAAGTATTTCTTTATCTAAATTTCCTTTTATTAATTCAAATTCTACATTCTCAAGTATTCTTTTTAAGTTCATAATAACCTCCAAAATCTAAGAACATTATATCATAAATGAAGAATAAAAAAAATGAGTTAATCATCATGCGTGAGAACACGGATGATTAAACTCACTTAATAAATAATTGGTTAATAATAGTTTTAATTTCAAAATTTCTTTTACATAGTTAATATCTATGGCATAATTTCACTTTTCTAATTCAATACCCCATATAGATTATTCAATTCACGCCCCTTTATAATTTGAATTCACTAACATTTAAATTCAATTCTTCTGCTAATTGAGCTTGCGCTATTGCCACTTTAGCTACTTCATCAACAGCTTTTGCTACTTCATCTGTTTGTGTTGATATATCCATACTATTTGCAGTTACTTCTTCAACAGCACTAGATACTGATTCTAGGGCCTCTGTAATTTCTGAAATTGATCTAGTAACTTCATTTGATTGTTCATCAACTTTACCCATCATATTAGTAATTACTCCTGAATCTACTAAATATTGTTTACCTGTTTCTACTAACACTTCATAATCTTGTATTACTTTATTATTTAAAAATTCTAATAAGCTTCTAGAATTATCTGCAACATCATCAAACGCAATATTTACATCTTCTACCATTTGATTAATTTGAACTACTGTATTAGTTGATTCTTCTGCTAATTTTCTAACTTCATCTGCTACTACTGCAAATCCTTTTCCGTGTTCTCCTGCTCTTGCTGCTTCAATGGCAGCATTTAGTGCAAGTAAATTTGTTTGTTCTGCAATAAATTGTATTGTATCTGACATTACTTTTATTTCTTTTATTACTTCTGCTTTTTCTAATGCTTCTTTTATACCTTTTTCACGGATTTCATACATTTCATCTGCTTCTTTTTTTGATTTTTCTGCATTTGTTTTCATATTATTTGCTCGCAAATAAATTTCTTTAGCTTCATTTTTACCATTTTCTGCTTCTTCAAGTAAATTATGTGCATAATTTAAAATTTGTAATCCAGTTGAATTTATTTCTTCTATTGCTGCTGCTGTTTCTTCCATTCCGGCTGCTATTTCTTGTGTTGCTGTATTTACTGTTGTTATTTGTGCATCTATTTCTTCTACTGTTGCGCTTAATTCTTCACTTGATGCACTTACATCCATACTTCCATTATTAATATTTTTAAATAATTCTTTTAATTTTTCTGTCATTTTAATATATGATAAACCTATATCTGCTATTTCATCTTCACCTTTAACTTGATAATCTCTACTAAAATCACCATTTCCTGCATATTCCATTTCTGTTTTCAATTTATTTAACGGTTTTATAATTGTAGCGTTAGTAAACAAGAAAGAAATTATACTTGCAATAATTACACTTAAAATTAATATCATAATTAAAAATTTACGGACTTCATAATTTGCACTCATATAATCATTATAATCAGCTGTAACAGCAAGTCCCCAATTACCTACTCTTGTATAACGCGCATATTTATATACACCTTCACTAGTATAAAAAATTTCTCCATCTTTTCCTGATTTTACATCTTCTAAAACTGTTTTCATCTCAGGAATACCTAAATCTAAGATATTTGCATTAAACATCAATTCTTCCTTTGGGTGTTGAACTACTAAACCATCTAAATTAAACATATATGCATAACCATTATCAAATACTTTCATATTTTTAGCAGTTTCTGCAATGTTATTAAAATTAATAGACGCGATAACTGTGCCAACTACTTTTCCATTTTCTTTAATAGGTGTACATATTGCAACAACAGGATTATTTGTAGCTTTAGATATTATTACTTCACTTGTAACTACTTCTCCTGTTTTTACTGCTTCATTTAAATAATTTCTTTCACTTAAATCATCTGAAAAATATTTATTATCACTTGAAATTATTGCTTTTCCATTTTTATTAGTAAGTATTATCGATTCAATTATTCCATCACTATTTTCTTTTTGCAGAGAAAGATACTTAAAAATTTCATCTCTAAGAGAAACGTCTCCAAAAATAAATTTATCTACTCTATCATCAGCACTAAGTAATTTAGTGATTAATTCTCCTTTTTCTATAGTACTTACAATAGTTTTTTTGGATACTTCAGTTAAATGAACTAATGTGTCCTCAACCATATCCTCTGTTTCAATTTTAAATTTGTTTAAAGAAATTGCACCTAATGTTCCTACTGCCATAACTAATAATAGTATTGATACAAGTGTTAATTTTACTTTGATTGTTTTAAACATTTTCATCATTTTTCTCCTTTCAAATTATATTGTGATTTATAGTTTATATATTTAAAAAACACTACATGAATTGCAATGTTTAGTAATAATCATGCAATTCGTTCATCTCATAGAGTCCCTTTGTTTTGCGTCCTTATTCACAATAAGTTTGCGTATTAATTTTTATTGTTTCAAATAATTATTGTTAAAAGTTTTCTCAACCTCCTCAGCTTTCAGTGGTTTACTAAAATAATA
>JAMOQG010000152.1 GCA_027064135.1 Peptostreptococcaceae bacterium
ATTAAATGTAGGTTGTTCAAAAAAAGAGGAAGAAAAGAAAGATCTAATAATTGCTGATCAATTTGGTTTAGCTTATGCACCAGTTCAAATAATGAAAGAAAAAGGTTATTTAAATGATGAATTAAAGGATTATGAAATAACATGGGTTAAACTTGGAAATGCTGCCGCCATTAGAGAAGCAATTATTGCAGATAAACTTGATATTGGATTTATGGGAATACCTCCTTTTATAATAGGAGTTGATAAAGGAACTGATTGGAAAATATTCAGTGGATTATCAAGTGCTCCACTTGGTCTTGTAACAAGTGATGAAAATATTAAAACTTTAAATGATATTGAAGAAACAGATAGAATTGCATTGCCACAACCTGGAAGTATCCAACATATTTTATTAAAAATGGCTGCAGAAAATGAACTAAATGATTCAGACATTTTTGATAAACAGCTTATTACAATGAATCATTCGGATGGTATGAATGCATTATTATCAGAAAGTGATATTAATCTTCATTTTACTTCACCACCTTATTTATTTAAAGAACTTCAAAGTGAAAAAACTCATTTGGTAGTTGATTCAAAAGAAGCTTTTGGTGATGAATTTACTTTTATTGTAGGGGTTTGTGATGAATCAATGTTTAATAATAAAATAGAATATGATTCGTTTTTAAAAGCATTAAATAAATCAATTGAATTTATAAATAATTCTCATGAAGAAACAATAGAAATTCTATCAAAATATTATGATTATGATAAAGAGACATTAAATGATTATATATATAATAATGGAATTATTTATGAAAACAAAATAAAAGGTCTTGAAAAGTTTGTTAATTTTATGCATCAAGAAAAAATGATAGAAAATTTATATTCAGAAGATGATTTAATTTGGAAGGTAGTGAAATAAAGTGAAAAAAATTCGTAAAATATTAATTTTTGTAGGCTTAATATTGTTTTGGGAGATTATTGCGCAAATAGGAATATATCCTGAAACAATTTTCCCTAAAATGTCTGATATTTTATTTGAACTTTTTATTGCTTTTACTGAAAAAACTTTATTAAATACAGTGATTTATAGCATAATTATTTTATTAAAAGGAATGATTATTACATTTATACTTTCTTTTTTACTTGTTTTATTAAGTGAAATTAACATATGGTTGAATGATTTTTTAGAGCTTTTAATTACAATTGCACATCCTTTACCTGGGATAGCAATAATTCCACTTGTTATATTGTGGATTGGAATAGGTGAAAATGCAATTTTATTTATTACAGTTCATGCGATGCTTTGGCCTGTAGTTGTAAACTTAAAAAGTGGAATTACATCAATAAATGATTCGTATCTTAAAATGGGTAAAGCATTTAATTTTAATTTTTATAAAAAGATAAAACATATATATTTTATGAATTTAATTCCAAATTTAATATCAGGTTTAAAAATTGCTTGGGCAAGAGGATGGCGAGCTCTTATTAGTTCCGAAATGGTTTTTGGAGTAGTTGGATCAACTTCAGGATTAGGTTGGTATATTTTTGAACAAAGAGTATATATGAATACTAAAGGGTTATATGCTGGTCTATTTGTTATAATTATTCTTGGATTTATGATTGAAAGCTTAGTTTTTAAGAAACTTGAGAAAAATACAGTTGAAAAATGGGGAATATAATAATGAATACTAAATTAATTGAACTAAAAAATATTAATAAAAAATTTAATGATGATATTATTATAAAAGATTTAAATTTAAATATTTATGAAAATGAAATAATTGTAATTCTCGGAAAATCTGGAATTGGTAAAAGTACTCTTTTAGGAATGATTTCAAAATTAGATACAGATTATGAAGGGGAAATTACTTATAGTGATTTAATATTTGAAAATAATAAGATTTCTCTGCCAGTAATATTTCAAAGTTTTGATCAACTTTTACCGTGGTATGATATTGAAAAGAATATATTATTACCATTTGAAAAAAATGATTTTTTATATAAAAAATTTGAAAGAATAGTTAAAATTTTAGAAATAGATGAACATTTAAAAAAATATCCTAAAGAACTTTCCGGAGGAATGAAGCAAAGAGCTTCTATTGCAAGGGCATTACTTGCAGATTCAAAAATCATTTTTTTAGATGAACCATTTGGAAGTTTAGATATTTCGATGAGAAGAAATTTACAAGATTTAATTTTAAAAATAAAAAAAGATTTTAATAAAACTATGTTTTTTATTACACATGATATAGAAGAAGCTGTTTATTTAGCTGATAGAATTATAATAATGCAAGACTCTGAAAAAAGAATAGAAATTAATTTAAAAGATGAGAATTTAAAAAGATATACTACCAAGTTTGATGAAAAAGTAAATGAAATAATTGAATTTCTAAATTAAAAGCTAACATCATTTGATGTTAGCTTTAACTTTATAAATAGTTATTTTCCAAGGATAAGTATTAACATATTTAGCAATTCTCATTGCGTAAGTTTTATTTTCAAATTCTTTTTCAATTTCACAATTAGTTATTAAAAAGTTTTTCATATCATTATAATAATAAAGTTCACCATAAATTATATTCCATTTAGGAGCATTTCTATAATAATAATCCATTTCTTCATACCATACAATATATTCAATATTGTTATTTTTAATATATTCTTCTATAGTGAGTTTATTACCTTTTAAATGATAAAGATTTCTATAATCAAATAATTTATCTTTAAATTTATATTCTAAATTTAAGTTTCCTAAAATATTTGCGTCTTCTGGAATGATCGAAAATTCATTTAAATATGATTCATAGTTTTCATTTTGAATATTTTTAATAAAAGTAACGCTATTATAAGCTTGGAATAGTACTAATAAAATTAAAAATGAATAAATAAAATTTTTATTTAAATCAAGTTTAATTATGAATATAGCAAATGATAAATATAAAAAAGCTATTGGGAAAATTACTGAAATTTGATTATATCTTCCTAAAATTAATATTCCGATGTTAATTGCAATCAGAAAAAGTAGTGAATAACAAGATTTTAAATCTAGTTTTTTCTTTTTTGCTAAATATATAAAAAATGAAAAGGTAATAATAAACAGTAAATAATCAAATTTTAAATCAACTAAGAAATAAGTTCCAGATATTTCATAAAATAGTTTATAGTAAAAATAATAAAAGCCTTGAATTTTATTAATAATACCATTAGTAACTCCTAAAGTTTCACCATAACTATTATATTCTGGGAAAAAATTGCCGTTTATATTGAATGTAGTAAATATATATATCGCAAAATAACCTATTGTGAAAGCAATTAATTTTACTAGATCAATGATTTTTTTCTCTTTATTAATTATTTTAAAAATATAAATGAGTCCTATCGATAAAGCTAAGAAGAAAATATTAGGATGAATTCCTATTCCAAGCCCTAAAATTGATGCTAATATTAAATTATTGTATTTATAATCTTTTAAAATGATGTAATAAGCAAGCAGAAAAAGGAAAATTAATGGAGCTTCTTGTCTTGCAATATGACTTATTAAAATAAATTGAAGGTTAAAAGATAATAGCAAAGTTGTTAAAAATATAACAAAAATATCATCTGTATAGTGTCTTAGTATTTTATAAAAGATATATAAAGAGCAAGTTGAAAAAAATAATGATATTAATCTAACAGAAAAAATAGAATAACCAAGAATTTTAATAAAAGAGCTTTGGATTAAAATAAATACCATTTTCATTGTATGGTGTGCAGTTGGATAAATATCAAAGAATGTGTAATTCATAGTGCCTGTTTCTAAATAAGTTCTTGAAAGACCGCTTAGCCATGCTTCATCTGAATGAATAAATGGAAAAGATGATAAAAACAATAAATTAACAATAAAGAAAATAATAAGCAGTAAAATTATATATTTTTGTTTGAATTTTAATAATAGATTCATAATTAGTCCTTTCTAATATTACTTTGTATGTCGATTATACAGGGATTTCTTTAATAGGTCAAAGAGTTGCAAAAAGATTGTTATTTAAATAACTAATATTGCATAAGCAAATACATTAACCCTACATTAATAACATAGGGTATAATCGAAGTATCCAAAAGATGTTTTAATTTGGATTGTAGAAAATTTAACAATTCGACATTATTAATAATAATCTCACAAATTTTATTAAATGGAGGAAAAATATGATATTTAACAGAAAACGAATTAGTATAGTTTTTTTATTAATTTTAAGCACATTGGTATTTGTAGCATGCTCAACTAATACTTCATATGAAGGAAGTAAGAATTTTATTGAAGCATCTGAGGTGAAAGAAGTTTATCTTAATATGGAAGATAATATTCAAATAATTGATGCAAGAAATGAAGAAGCGTATTTAAAAGGGCATCTTAAAAATGCAATTCATTTGAGTCCTGATCAAATTGTAGTAGCTGAACCTGTGGTTGCGACAATTGCACCAAAGAATATTGTTGAAGAAGTTTTAAGTAAGGCAGGAATTAGCAATGATACAATGCTTTATATTTATGATGATAAAGGCGGAGTTTTCGCTGGTAGAGTTTGGTGGACATTAAAAGTATATGGGCATGAAAATGTAAAAATTATAAATAATGGAGCTAAAGCTTTAGAAAAATTAGGATTAGAAATGTCAGCAACAAAACCTGAAATTACAGAAACTAATTATCAAGCAAAAGATGCGGATGAAAATTACTTAGCAAGTTTTGATAAAGTTAAGGATTTTTCTGACAATGCAGATGGATTTGAAAATGTTAAGTTAATCGATGTTAGATCAATAGCTGAATTTGAAGAAGGATATATTAAAAATGCGATTTTATATCCACACACAAATAATTATTATTCTGATGGAACATTTAAATCTGCAAGAGATACATTCCTTTTTTATAGTGATTTAGGAATGAAAAAAGACGATGAGATTATGTTATATTGTAAATCATCATATAGAGCTAGTTTAGTTATGGCAATACTTGATGAAGCAGGATTTGAAAATGTAAAAGTATATGATGGAGCTTATCTTGAGTGGCAAGAGAAAGAATCTCCAACAGTAGAAGTAGAAGTTGCACCAATAACTAGTCAAGATGCTTCTTAATAGAAGTAATATAACAGGAGGTTATAATGAATTTTAATAAAAGAATACTTAGTTTATTATTGATTTTAGTTCTTTCATTTAGTTTAGTTGCATGTGGTACACAGGCACCTGAAGTTGAAAAAACAAGCATGGAAGTTACAAATGTAGAAGAGAAAGCTCCAGAAACAAAAGTAGAAGAACCACAAGATGAAAATGTAATTGCAGATGCAGTAAAATCATATTATGAAAATAAACCTGCACATAGTTATTTAATACCACAAGCTGATTTTGTAGAAATGGTAAAAGCTGATGAAGCAATGACAATTATAGATATTAGAAGTGCAGCTGATTATGCAAAAGGTCATATAAAAAATGCTGTAAA
>JAMOQG010000153.1 GCA_027064135.1 Peptostreptococcaceae bacterium
ATATACATCAAGCAAGTCGCCAAATAATAAAACTAGCAGAAGAAAATGATGTAAAAGAAATAGTAATAGGAGATTTTAGAACAATAAAAACAGGCAATAAGATAAAATATTTTGTTCAAATACCACAATAAAGCGTGGAGAAAAGAGTAGAGATATACAAATGAAGAACCCAATGTGGGAAATCACTAGTTCTATGGTGACTCTAAAATAATTCAAAATGGAGGAATATAATGGATTCACAATTAGCAACTTCAGGATTAAATTTTACAGGAGTTTTTCAAATAGCAAATATTATTATTATATTAGTAGTAGTTTTAGGATGTAGTATGTATGCATTTGTTTTATTTGTAAAATTCACTAGAAGAGGAATTATAGCTTTAGATATTTATATTAAAAATAGTAGAAAAAATATAGAGTAATTAGAAGAATATTTTAAGGTAGAAAGGGAAAAATGAAAAAAACATTTTAATAGGAGTTTTTATATTTATTATAGGATTAGTGAATTATATGAAAGACAAAGAAAAATCAAATTAGTATTTTAAATATTTTAGACAGATTAATAAAGCTGAAAACAATGAAGGATTAGAATTAATAAGAATTAGAATACAAGGAGTGTTGTTTAAAATGAATAGTAAAAGGGGGTATTTATTTCTTGTTATTGGAATTTTATTAGTATTATTTTGCTCAAGAAATCTGCTTACAATGTCAAATGTACTTGATTCAAGTGCAACAATTCTTGAATATGAAATTTTAAATGATATAGATAACAATGAATTAAGAATAGATAAAGAAAAATTGGAAAACTTGGAGAGAAATATTGACGAGATATATAAAGATGATATTCAAATAGTGGTTTCTCATTTAATAGGTAGTACAAAATTAAATAAGAATTTTTATATTATTATCTCAGTATTAGCAATATTCTTAATTATAGGTGTGACTATGATTTGGAAAGGTATAGTAATGATAAAGATAGAGAAAAGAGATATGAATGAGCAAATTTCTAATTAAATAAAAGTATTAGCGAGGAGATGAGTGAATTAATGAAGAAAATTTTAATTTGCGTTATTAAGATGATTTAAAACAAGAATTAATAGAAATAAAAAAGAGCTTTCAGTTTTTAATTTGAAGGCTCTAATTATTTGATTTGTATTTTATAATTCATTAACTTTCCAGTTTTTATCAACCCATACTCCAATAATTTCAACATCATTAAACCAATTTTTAATAAGTTTCATTGAATTTTTTATTTGTATAATTTGCTCATCTTTTTCTGCTGAATTTCCACCACAATCATAATGACCTACCATTGCTATAACTTTAGATTTGTGTAAATCAACTGAACAAATAAGTCTGTCTTTAATTGAATTCACTAATATTTCATTGATGTTTTCTGCAAGTATTTTGTTTGGGCCTGCTTCAGTAATTGTATCTACATAATCTGCATTATATTTTTTAATTAAATATTCGTTAACGGGAATTTGAACTCTTCCATCCATGCAATTTACAGTTGTAACAAAAATTCCGTGATTTGACATATCTCCTCCTAAATTCTTTATGTTATATTGTTATCTTAATATATTGTTAATAAATTGTCAATATTTTTTAATAGATAAAAATAAATCTCTCTAAAAATTATATGTAATGTTTTTATACAAAAAATATGGTATGATTATGAAAGTAAAGTTTATATAAAAGGGGATAAAATGAATAAACAAATAAAAGCAGATATATCATTATTACTAGTTACATTAGGATGGGGAATTTCATTTATTTTAACAAAAGATACATTGGATTTTATGAAGCCATTTAATTTTATTGGAATTAGATTTTTAACAGCTTTTTTTCTTTCGGCGATATTTTTTCTTAAAAGATTTAAAGATTTAGATAAAAAAACGTTTAAGCATGCAGTAATATTAGGGACCGTTTTATTTGTTGGATATTTATTTCAAACTATTGGTATTCAATATACGACAGTAACAAATTCTGGTTTTATCACAGGTTTTTCAGTTGTAATTGTGCCAATTATTGCAATATTCTTATTAAAACATAAACCGGAAAAATCTGCAATTGTAGGTACAATATTAGCGATTATTGGTTTAAGTCTTATGAGTATTAAACCTGGATTTAAAATTAATATCGGTGATACTTTAACACTTATATCTGCATTTGCATTTGCAACACATATAATCTTAACAGGTGAGTTTTCTAAAGAGGGTAAACCAATTTTAATTGGTGTTATTCAAATAGGAGTGGTAGGCTTTTTAGGGCTTTTTAGTACTATTTTTGAAGGCGGATTTATTATTCCAACTGAAATTATTGTTTGGAAAAATATATTATTTTTAGCAACAGTGTGTACTGCTGCAGCATTTATTATTCAAACTGTTGCACAGAAATATACAACAGCTACACATACAGCTCTTATATATATAACAGAGCCAGTTTTTGCAGCAATGTTTGCATATGTCTTGATTAATGAAAAACTTGATACACAATCAATAATTGGAGCTATATTAATATTAATAGGAATGTTTAATGCAGAAGTTTTTCCAAATTTAAAAAAATATTTTATCAATAAAAAAATATAAAAATCATATAATTATGGGAAAGATTGCATTAAATTGAAACACTAAAAAAATTTTTATAATTAAACTAGGGGGAAGTATGAAACGTGTAAAATTAGAAATTATTATCACAATTTTCTTAATTTTATCTTTATTTGGATTTAATTTGCTTTATTATTCGATAGATGTAGATGCGTTTAAATTTGACGATAATAGGATTGAAAAAGAGATATCAACGCTTACAGATGAATATTATCAGGGGCATATTGCAGGATCTAAAGAAAATAATGAATTAGCTAAATACATAGAAGAATCGCTTTTAAACGATGGATATCAATCTTCAAATGAAACTGTTAATGTTGATTCGTTTAAAATGTTATCTGTTATTCCTGATCCTGAGCCTGTAATGGAATTAGGGACAGAAATATCACAGATATCGTATAGAAATTTTGAAGATTATCGCATTATAAGAAATTCTTATTCAGGAAATATTAATTATGAAGATGAGTTATTTTTTGTAAAAGGAAATTTAAATTCGTTGAATCCTGAAGACGTTAATGGGAAAGTTATTGTTACTAGTCTTTATGCAAATCAGCAGCAAACAATAGATAATGCAAACAAATTAGGTATTCGTGGCATTTTATATTCGGCAGAATTTAAATACTCAAATATTGAAAATCGCCAATTAACAATTGGTGATAAAACAGCAAATAATTTATTTATGGCTAATATTAGTGGTTCAATGTATGAATCATTAAAAGAAGTAGCGGAAGATAATAATGGGAGTATTCCTTATAGTAAAATAGTAATAAATGATTCTTATATAAATAATAAAGGAAATAATATTGTGGCAATGGTAGAAGGAACTGATCCTACTCATGAATTATATATAGTATCACATTTCGATGGTAAAGGAAAATTAGCCGAATCTTATTATCCAGGTGCTACAAAAAATGCTTCCGCAATAGCGATTATGTTAGAGTTGTCGAGAGTTATTCATGATAGTGGTTATCAGCCGAAGAGTTCAATTGGTTTTGTATTTTTAGATGGACATGAACTTGGGAATATTGGTGCGGAAGCATTTTTAAATAAATATCGTGATAATAATAAGACACAAGAGTTTATTGTTTTAAATGATATTGGTGTGGATCATGGAGATGAATTATTTTTGAATAATTCAAGTAATGTTATTATACCAACTGATGAAGCAAATATGCTTAGTGCAAAAGTAGCTATGCTTGGTAGAGATGCTGATATAAAAGTATCTCAATTTGATGGTTATTATCGTACTGAAGGTATTTTTCCAGGATCAACAGCTGAATTTTTTGCGAATGAAGAAACTGCAATTGTAGAGATTAAAAATATGAATATATTGAAAACCATTCCATTTATTAATACTACTAAGGATACTATAGAAACAGTTAATTTAGAGAAAGTAATGAATGTAGAAAAATTACTTATACATTATATTTATTATGAAAGCATGGGTTTTTTTGATTTAAATTATTTAATATTCACAGAACGATTTATAATTAATGCAGTATTTATTTTTATGTTATTTATTAATTTAATTAATTTACTCTATAAATATAATCCTTCATTGAAAGTTAGAAATACGACGATTCGTGATGTTTATTTATCAATACCTTATAATATTTTTAAAAAAATTACGGCTGTTTTTGTGCCAACTGTAATTATGTTGTTTATAATGGTGTGTATTTTATCAATTCCATATTATACATCAAGTAGCATGGCTGGAGCGGGTTATGACAATTACTTACCATATATTCATATTAAAAACACTTTTTTATATATTAGGATGTTAGTTTTTAGTGGATTTGATGCAATTAATTCTAATGCAATGGATGTTATAGTTATCGGTACAATTAATTCTTTTAAATTACTATCAATGAGTTTAAGTATATCGCTTGTTTTAGGTGTTGTTCTTGGTATGCGAAATGGATTAAAGCGAAGTCAAATACGAACTTTTATGGGATTAATGGTTTTTTCTATTCCGGATGTAGTGATTAGTTTAGGTGCACTTTATAGTATTATTTATTGGTTTAAAGATATTTTTATTTCACCAGAGATATTAAGAACTATTATTATGCCTAGAGTTGCTATGATTATTGTTCCAGCAATATATGTTGCTAGAATTATTGAAATAGCTGTTATTGAAGAAAAAGATCAACCTTATATTTATGGAGCTCTTGCTCGTGGTGTTAGCCATTATGGAGTTATATGGAGACATATTTTTCCTAAAGTAATAAGTAAATTGTTTGATACGATGGGAACTGTAATTCGTATTGGTATTATTAATTTAATAGTAGTAGAATATCTTTTTTCTACACTAGGTATTGGTAACTATTTAATGAATAATTATCATGATGCATTTTTTGTTATCTATATTTCTTTTGGATTTGGTCTTATGTATTTTATATTAACTCTATTTTTTAAGATTTTGACTTGGTTAATAAATCCATTAAAAAGGAGGCTATCATAATGAAGCGAATAAATGTATATTTAATATTAGGACTTACTATTGTTTTATTTTTTTCAGCAATGATAATGTTTCCAAGATTATTTACAGCTAAAAGTCCTTATGAAATTACAGGAGTAGAAAGTTATAAAACAGAAGATGGAGATTATTCTTTTAGAACGCCTCCATATGAACCAAGTGAGCGTTTTATATTAGGATCGGATGATTCGGGTAGAGATGTTTTTAGTTTTATTATTTATGGTGCACGACTTACATTATTAATTGGATTATCTGTTGCGTTTCTAAGATTTTTATTTGGACTTATAATAGGTATTCGGGCAGCTTTAGGCAATTCATTTAGTATATTGTTTGTGGACCAATTTAATAATGTATTTAATGCGATTCCGCCGTTAATAATATGTATTATTGTATTAAGTATTGACTATTTAAGTGCATTACCTAAAACATATTCAATAATAGTATTTATAGCGGTTATGACCCTTGTAGAATGGGCGCGTGTTGCAACTTTTATTAGGGAACGTGCAGAAGAAGTTTTAGAAAAAGATTTTATTACAAGCGAGCGTATTATTGGGAAAAGTGATACAGCTATTGTTTTTGAAAATTTACTTCCTCATATGTTTTCTGAATTGATTATTTTGTTTTTTATGGAAATTTCTCGTGTTTTAACACTTATGATGCAACTTGGTATTTTCGGCATTTTTATTGGTAATTTAAAAATTGTTGCAGATACAGCTGCAGGAGGAATTGTAGGAAAAATGACAAGTTATGAACCCGAATGGGCATCTATGCTTGGATCAAGCAAAAATTATATACGTGTTGCACCTTGGATTATTCTGTCGTGTTCATTTATGTTTTTCTTAGCTGTTTTAGGGTTTAATTTTGTGGGTGAAGGCTTAAGAATGCTTTATCAAGAAGGAAATCGGTTATTTAAAAATAAAAAACAATTTATAAGCGTAATGGTAGTTGTTATGATGTCGTTTATTGTAGCATTTGGAGTGACTTATCAACCATCTGTTTCATCAGCAATGAAAAAAGAAACTTTTTCAGATCTACCTCAAATAGCACTTGTGGGGATGGAATCAACAAATGAAATAGCAGAAAAAATTTCTGAACGTTTTGAAATATTAGGGCTTAAGCAAACGAAAGATAAATATATTTTTCCTTATGAAATACCTTCATATAACTATGTATCATCACTAAAAGTTATAGCTAAATCAAATAACCAATCACAAGAAATCGAGAAAGTTGGGTTATTATCATTTGCCACGTATAGCGTTAAAGGTAAAGTTGTAGATTTAAGAGATACTGATATTATAGGAAACGATTATCAAACAGAGTCTTTTAAAAAGTATGTAGCAGATGCCTTTATTTTAATTGAAGGAGATTATTTTGATGAGGAAGGTAAAGTGTTTTTTAGTCAAAAATTAATAGAGGAAACAGATGCGTTAGGAGTTATTATAGCTGTAGAAAATATTGATGAAAAAAAGATTGGTATAACTTCTTTAACTAAACCAGTAATTACAGTTGAAAAAAATGTTGCTGATACTCTTGAAAATAATTTTCTTTCAGTTGATATTGAATCTTCTAACTATGATGGATATGGTAAGAATATTGTTGGCCGAATTGAATGTCCCAATAGTAATAAAAATACAAAAGGAGTTATTATTGGATTTGATTATAATTATGTAGATAATAAAATAGGTAAAGAACAGCTAAATACTGCTTTTGATTTTATTGAATCGATAGTAGCAAATCAGGATAGACTTAAGCGTAATGTTGTTATAGTTTTTTGGGATGGAGCTTATGATAGGGATTTGTCAGGATTAAATAGTTATTATAATGAGTATTACTATCCAGTTAAACATTCGCTTGTATATGTTGATATGACAGGACTTTATAAAGAAGAGGGTGTACAAGATAAAATCACTTATAATTCGGATTATATAACTTTATCTAAACCAGATAGCTATAGTATGGCAACGTTTTTAGTAGATGAATTAGGGAAAAGTGGTATACAGGAAATGATTTTAGAAGAAACGTATTCTGTTTTATATCATAAATGTGGTATTCAAACTCTTTATTTAGGAACAAATGGGAATGTACGGAATGATAAAGTAATTAAAGATTTAAGCGAAGCAATAGTTGAATCACTTGTTAGAATAATGTATTAGGAGGTGCCATATGAACAATGCAGAAACAGTACTGGATGTAAAAGATTTAAAAGTGGCACTTAAATTTGGTGAAATCTTTAAAGCTGTTGTAAGAGGTGTTGATTTTTCTTTGAAAGAAGGAGAAATTTTAGGAATATTAGGAGAATCAGGTAGTGGAAAATCTGTTACTGTGAAAAGTCTGTTGGGCCTTATGCCTGAAAATATTATTAGCAGAGAAGGAAAAGCTATTTTTGAGGGACATGATTTACTTCTATACAGTCCTAAAAAATTAAAAAAAATTCGTGGAAAATCAATAGGATTTGTTTTTCAAAATTCTAATATTACTATGAATCATTTTATGTCAGTTAATGGGCATTTTAAAGAGATGTATCGTGTTCATAAATTGCCTTATAAAAAAGAAAATGTTTTATCTCTCCTTGAAGAAGTTGGTATTAAAGATCCTAAAGTACTTATTGAAATGTATCCGCATCAATTAAGTGGTGGTTTAAGTCAACGAGTTGGTATTGCATTAGCGCTTTGTCATAATCCTAAAATTATTATTGCAGATGAACCAACGAGTTCGATTGATGCATCACTAAGAACAAAAATTTTAGAACTTTTCCGTCAAATCAATAAAAAGCATGGAACAGCAATTATTTTAATTACTCATGATTTTGAAGTGGCTCAAAAGTATTGTGATAATGTGGCTATTATGTATGGTGGCGTATTTTTTGAATATGGTGAAACACAAATGATATTTAATCAACCTCTTACGCCTTATACTGCTTCACTTAAAAAATGTGCTGAGTCACTATATAATAGTGATAAAGTACTGTATCAGTTAAAAGGATATTCACCATCTCCGTTAGCTTTTGAAAATAATTGTCCTTTTGCAGAAAGATGTAATAAAAAAATATTTAAATGTAATGAAGTAATGCCGAAAAAAACAGTATCAAAGAATCGTATGTTTAGATGTTGGAATCCTTTAGATATTGAGAAAAGGGCGTGTAATGATGAAATCTAAATTATTAGAAGTTAAAGCGTTAAAAAAGAACTTTTATATTAAATCATCTGTATTATCATCAAAGCGTATCATTAAAGCAGTGAAAGCAGCTGATTTCCATGTAAATGAAAATGAAGTATTTGGATTAATAGGTGAATCAGGATCAGGAAAAACTACTATATCAAATATAATTATGGGTATTTATGATGCGACAGAAGGCGAAATACTTTTTAATGGAAAATCTAATAAAGAGTGGTTAAAAAAACATAATGTTTCAAATTATAGAAAGGATCTCCAAATTGTTTTTCAACAATCAAAAGAAGTATTAGATCCTAAAAGAACAGTAGAGCAATTATTAAGAACATCTCTTAAACTTCATAAAATTGTACCTAAAGATGAATTTGATAATGAAATTGATAGATTACTTTCAATTGTTGGGCTTAATCCTCTTGATAAAACTAAGAAACCTACTGCTTTTAGTGGTGGTCAACTTCAAAGAATTTGTATTGCAAGAGCATTATCTGTACGTCCAAAATTGATTATTTTGGATGAACCAGTATCTGCTTTAGATGTGAGCGTACAAGGGCAAATTATTAATTTGTTAATGGAATTAAAAGAGAAAGAAGCACTTACATATATATTGATAAGCCATGATTTAAATGTTGTAAAGCATATGTGTGATCGTATTGCAGTAATGAAAGATGGAGAAATTGTAGAAATTGCTGAAACAGAAAAAATGTTTAATGCACCGCAAGCAGCTTATACAAAAGAACTAATAGAAAGTATATATGAATAATAAAAAAGAGAAAATCAGTTTATTCTGTATTTTCTCTTTTTATGTTTTTATTATTATTTAATTACTTTTAACGCTTTAAGACCTGCTTGATGCATAATATATTTATTTGGTGAAGCAGTTCCCATTGGATGAGAAGCGTAATTATAAGCATATATATCATAAGCTGTTGCTTTGTTTTGAACTGCAATACCTACCGAGTTAATTACCTCAGCAACTAATTGTGGCCCTGATAATTGAGCTCCTAATAAAAGCATACTTTCTTTATCAAAGAAGAATTTACCATCAATTTTTCTTGTATTTGGTAATGTAATTGGATGTCTATCATGAGCACTTTGCTCAATTTGAATAACTTCAAATCCAGCAGCTTCACATTGAGCTTTTGTCATACCAGTAGCAGCATAATATTTTCCATCAATATAAGTTGAGAAAAGGTTACAAATACCTACTGGAGCTAAAACCCTTTTGTTTTCAAATAAGTTATAAGCAGCATTACGGCCTTCTTTTGCAGCGATAGAAGCTAAACGAACCCTACTATAGTCATCTGAGAATAAATCTTGTTTAGAAGCACAGTCACCAATTGCAAATATTGATTCATCAGAAGTTTTTTGGAAATCATCAACAATAACTCCAGCTCTTTCAACTTTTAAACCACAAGCATCAGCTAATTTTGTATTTGGATATGCTCCAATTGATAAGAATACTATATCAGCATCTAATTCTTCGCCATTGTTTAAAACTACTTTTTCAACTTTTTCGTTTCCTTTAAAGCTTTCTACAGCAATTCCTGTTGCAATTCTGATGTCTTTTTTAGTTAAATTAGCTTCTATTTCTTCTGAAATATCAGATTCAAATGCAACATTAAGTACATGAGGAGCAAGTTCAACAAGAGTAATATTTTTATTACCTAATTTTTTAATTTCATCAGCTAATTCAACACCGATAAATCCTCCACCAACAATAACTATTGATTTTGCAGCTTCAACTTTTTTTCTTAATTCAACAACATCATCTAAATCTTTTTTTATAACATGAATTCCTTCTAAGTTTATTCCTTTAAAAGGAGGTAAAACAGGTAGTGAACCAGTAGAAATTACTAATTTATCATAATTTACTTTAGAATCATCTTTTAATGTAACTGTTTTGTTTTCACGATCAATTTCAGTAACATCATTAATTACTAATTTAAGACCATTGTCGATTAATCCTTGATCACTAGAAATATTATCATTTGCATCTTTTAATGTTCCAAATGCATAAGGAATTCCACATGGTACAGGACTTCTTTTTTCATTTTTAATGATTGTAACTTCAATATTGTCATGAAGTGCTAATGCAGCACTTGCGAATCCTTTAGCAGCTACTCCGCCACCAACTACAACTACTTTTTTCATTTTAATCCTCCTATTAATCATACGATCTATTGTTAATAATAATTATTATCAATAGAAAAAGTTTTAAAAAATTAGTACTAAGGGAAGTACTAAAGAAAAGTAAAAAATTAATAAATATAAAGTAAATTTATATTGTTAATTTTATTGCTTTTCATTATATTTACATATCTCCAACGAATAATAGCATATAATATAGTAGTAGTTTTGTCAATAGAATATCGTTTTTTTTATATCAATCTTTTACTGATTTAGTAAGAGCTTTGTCTTGATTTCATTAAAAAAGTCCTCTATTTTTATAATATAAGAATGGAAGACTTTTTATTACTTTCTTTATTTTATTAGTTGATTATATATATCTTCTGTAAGCACATTACTTATATCTTCGCCAGTATAACCGAGATATTGCTCAAGGAATACTTTATAAGGTAAAGGTATGTCATCTTCAGGTGTTAACATAATTTCTGCTATAACGTAATATTTTGCGTTTGATTGAGATTCAATAAGGTCTTTAACTTCAAAATATTCATCAATTTCTGAAGGAAGCCAATCTAAATCACTCATAAATGATAAAACATCAGATTTATTATTAAAATATGGAACTAAACCAAATCCTTGATGTAAATCATCTTGAGTTGCTGCACGTTTTGTTTGATCTAAATCATCTGTAATACCTTTATAGTTTTCAATTTCATTCGTTTCTAATGCTATTAATCTAGCTTCTAAAAACTCATCATATACTTGATAAATATTTCCTCCACCATTTAAATTCTCTCCATTATTTAATCTTTCTACATAACCAGCAAGTTCATCTTTTTTATTTCCTTCTTGCCAATTAGTTTCCATGAAAGAGTATTCATTTGCAGAAGCATTTTCTTTTCTATATGTGTCATATTGTACCCATTCATCATTAAGTTTAACTTCAGCTCTATAATGAAGTGCAGTTTCGCTCATAATTAATCGTACAGCTTCATAAGGATAATCATCAGGATTTAATCCTTTTGAAGTAAGCCATTTTATTAAATGAGAATATTCATCAGGACTTAGTCCAGTAGCTGTTGCTTTATAAAAAGGATTATCGCTTATTTCACTAGGTTTTACAGTAGTATTAGTAACTCTAACTTCTAATCCATAATGGTTAGCAATGTCTGCAAATATTGTAGCATAGTTAAAACAAATTCCATAAATTTTATTTCCATCTTTCATATTAGTTATCATATCTTTAGTTGTATAAATTCCAGGGAAAGTATAATCCCAACGCATAGAATAAGATACATCAGTATAATTTTCACTAGATGATGCATAAATCATATTATCAGATTGCCATTTAAGAATTTGATTTGCAATTTCTTCAGCAGTACCAGAGAAATTATTTGCACCCAATGAAATAAGATCACTTTCTGTAAACCCTGATATTGGAGAACCTAAAGTAGATATGTTATTTGATTTTTTATTTAAAACACCCATTGAAATAGCAGATTCCTCAGAAAAAGCTCCATCATTAACAAGTTTTGAAGCTAAAGAGAGTTCACTTTTATTTAGTTTTTGATTTAGTGTATTAAATGAAATAAAAGCAACGTGATCTCTAAGAAAATCATTTGATTTTAATGTGTTCATAAAATCATTATCAATTAATCCGATTTCACTGCTTTTTTCTACTGCAAGCGACCAACTAAAATCGCCTTTAGAATCATCATAGTCAAGAGCTCTTAACATAAATGTTAAATAAGATTTAGCTTGCATAAGATCATTAGAGCCAAATTCAGTAGGTAACTTTCCTTTTGTTAAACCTTCATGATAAAGATACCCAACATACGCTGAACCCCATTCAGGAACATCTGTGAAAGGATGTGAATAATTATTTTCAATTGCTTCAGCTTCAGCGCCAAGTAATCTAACAAACATAACTCCGCCTTCTAATCTAGTAGGCGCTCGATCTAATTCGAAACCATTTCCTGTACCTTTAAATACACCAATTTCTTTCAATTTTTCAGCTTCCGCATTATGATTTGTTTCAACCATACAAAAACTTGCAGAAAAAGTTAATAAACTAAAAACAATAAATAAAACAATAAATTTTTTCATTAAAGCCTCCTCAATATTTTTATAATATAACTAATAATATACCATATTGAAGAGAGTTTAAACAAAAATTACATTTTTGTATATTTATATGTTACTGAAATGTAATATCTTACCCCTTCCCATAGGGGGTGTAATATGCTATAATTGCTTTATAAATTGAAACGGAAAATTATAGGAGGAAAAATGAATAATAAATTTGATTATGATATAGTAGTTATTGGGTTAGGACCTGCAGGTATGGCTGTTGCTGCAATGGCACCATCTATGGGAATGACAGTATTAGCAGTAGAAGATCATAAAGTTGGTGGAGAGTGTTTAAATTATGGATGCACTCCAAGTAAAGCATTATTAAAATCAGCTGAAGTTAATTACATTGCAAATAATACAGAAAAATATGGAATTAAATTAGAAGGCAAAACTGTAGTTGAAAATCCTTTAGAAATTGTTAGAGAGAAAATTGCTCAAATTAATGGAACTAAAACAATGAAGATGTTTGATAAGAATAAAGTTACATTTATTCTTAATGAAGGAAAAGCAAAATTTGTTGATGAACATACTATTGAAGTTGGAAATAAAAAATATACTGGAAGATCGATTTTCATTGCAACAGGTGCTAAGCCTTTTGTTCCACCAATTCCAGGGATAAATGATGTAGATGTTTTAACTAATTTAAATATGTTTGAACAAGAGGAAGTTCCAAAATCACTTACAATTATTGGTGGTGGAGCTATTGGTACGGAAATGGCACAAGCATTCTCAAGATTAGGTTCAAAAGTTGTTATTGTACAAATGGATTCTCATTTAATACCAATTGGAGATGAAGAAGCTGGTAAATTATTAGAAAAGAAATTTATTGAAGAGGGTATTGAAGTCTATAACAGTACAAGTATTGAAAAAGTTGAAAATGATGGAGATATGATTCTTGTAAAAACAAGCAAAGGTGATTTTAGATCAGAGAAGCTTTTAGTTGCGGCAGGAAGAAAAGTATCGGTTGAATCATTAGGTTTAGATACATTAGGTATTGAAACTACAAGAAAAGGTATTACTGTTGATGAATATATGAGAACTAATGTTGAAAATATTTATGCAATTGGAGATTGTAATGGAATTGCACAATTATCACATGCTGCAATGCATCAAGGAATGCTTGCATTAATGAATAGTATTAGTCCAATGCAAATTCCAAGATTAGAGAGAAAAAATTATGCTGTTCCATGGTCAGTATTTACAAAACCTGAAATTGCTCAAGTTGGTTTAAACGAAAAACAAGCAAAAGAAAGTGGAATTGAATATATGATTTCAAGAACAGAATATGAAGATTATGGAAGAACTTTAACAGATGGTGAAACTGATGGATTTATTAAAGTAATTTCTGATATGAATGGGACTGTTTTAGGGGCAACAATTGCTGGACATGTTGCAAGTGAATTAATACAAGAATGGACTATGGCGGTTCAAAATCAAATGAGTTTATTTAATATTGCAATGACTCAACATTCATTCCCAACATTATCAATAATGAATAAAAGAGTAGCTGAAAACTGGATGATGGAAGTTGCAAAATCTGGCGCTATGGGAGAAATTATGAAAAGTATGATGTAAATTAAGCAATTAAAAACGTTGATTTTAATAAGAATCAGCGTTTTTTTATTGCAGATTCATTTCATTAAAGCAAGAATAATAGTGTGTAATTACAACAATTTGTTACGGTTTATTAACAAACTCAAAGAGACACCGTTTTCCTAAATTTAGAAAACGGTTTCCACTTTACATTTATTTTTTTATGAGTATACTAAGAAAGTAATAAGAATTTAGGAGGTGTTAAAATGTTTGATTTACTATTTATGATGTACTGGAAAAATGAGTTTTTACATTCAAATGCAGAATTAGAAAGAAATTTTTATAAATTATACTAGAAAATAGTGTACTAAAGAAGGAGGAAATTATGTTTGAATTATTATTAAATATGTTTAAAAATGAAAATTTAACTGAAACAGAAAAAATGGAGAATTTATATAAACTTTTTTAAGAAAGGTGATAAAATTGAATATTTTTTACTAACAAAGATCTTTTATTAAAATTAAAAGGTCTTTTTTTAATGTTTAATTATAAAAATCTAAATATATAATGATATAATTTACTTATTAGAATATAAAAAGTGAGGTAAAAATGGATACTATAAATAATATTAAAGAAAAATTTGATTTAATCAAATGTTAGGCGGATGCTTATGGCCTTTAGAAATAGTTAATTCTAAAATCATTTTATTTTTAGCAAATTTTACACCTCATAAATGGGCAATAATTGCATATAACAAAATACTTATTGGTAATTTATCGATTTATAATATTAAACTAGAAATGGGATATTTATTTATAGTAGGGTTTATACTATATGTAATAGGAATTTATAAATTAAATAAAAGAGTTTTTGAATAAAAAAAAGAGTGAAGAATTTCTTCACTCTTTTAAACTTTTGTATTAGTATTTTTTTCATATATTTGAAGAATATACATTCCTATTGAAGACAAGAATACCACGAAAGATACGATTTTCCACACAGAAGGAATTGATATAGTAAATAACAATTTACCTACAATCACAGGCCCTATAAAGTGACCGGCTCCCATAATAATATTTAAAATTGAATTGATTTTTCCTCTGTGATTAACAGGTGTATGATTAGTAATATAAGGCATTGTACTAATTACAAGAGTTATTTCTCCTAAAGTAAAAATAAATACACATAAAACAAATGCAAATTTCATTTCAAAAAAACCTAAGATTCCAAAACCAATCATATAAAGTAAACCACCAATAGTTGCATTTGTTAAATCATTTAGTTTAGAAAGAAGAGCAGTTATTAAAGGCGTAAAAATTATTACTACTAGACCATTTAAGCTTGCTAACATTCCAAAATATTCTGCACCTTTATCAGTAAATAATGATTCTAAATGTATTGGCATTAAAAAACTCCATTGAGAATAAGAAAAATGATACCCAAAAGATAATAATGAAAATATTAATAATGTTTTTCGTGTTAATAATACTTTAAAAACACTTTCAGTATTTGTTTTCTCTAATTCGCTAGTTGTATTTTCTTTTGCTTCAAAATAGGTTTCTTTAACATAAGCAAATATAATAATTGCAGCGATTAATGTAGTAAGCGCATCAATAAAGAAAAATAATTTTAAGTGATTATTAAAAAGCATTCCACCTACAAGGGGACCAACTGCAAAACCAAGATTATTGCCTAAATATGAAAGTGAAAAACTTGCATTTCTGTTTTCAGGTGTGGTTATATCTCCAATTAAAGAACTCATTGCAGGAAAACTTGCATTTAATACTGCTCCGCCTGCAATTATTAAATAGACCATTAACATGCTAGGTTCAATAAATGAGCAACTCATAAATAAGATAGCTGCGATAATATTTGGAATTATTATAATTTTTTTTCTTCCAATAATATCAGTCAAATGTCCACCAATTATACTCATTGGGATAGTAGATACTCCTGACATTGCAATCCAAAATCCAGCTTCAGCACCTGATAAACCAATTTTTTTTGTAAGCAATAAAGTTAATAGTGGAAATATAAACATTCCAGCTGCATTTATAAATCTAGCAATAGAAATTATATAGATTTCCTTTGGAAGTCCTTCATATGTTTTATATAAATTTTTAAATTTTTTCATATTCACCTCAATTTAATGTCTCTAATAATTGTACTATAATTATTCTGATTTTAATATAAAAACATATAAAAGAATTGCAAAACGATATTGAATTACTACATTTGTAATGTTATACTAAATATGATACAAAAAGTTTTATTGGGGGGAAAAATGACTATTGCAGAATTATATAATAGGAAAATTGAATTAGAAAAAAAAGTAAATCAGATTGATTCGTTTGAATCAGATTTAGTAAAAGTATCAAATAATATTGAAGAACTTAAAAATATATTAAGTAAAGAAAAAAAGGATGTTGAAAATTTAGAGAAAACTTCATTGCAGACATATATTCACATATTTTTAGGTGATTTTGAGAAAAAAATTGAAAAAGAACAAATTGAACTAATTGAAGCAAAATGTAAATATGATAATGCGAAATATGAATATGATATGCTTTTGGAAAAAATTGAAAATTATAGAAAATTTAAAGATGAACTTAAAAGAATAGATAGAGAGTATGAAGTTAAGCTAGAATTGAAAAAAAATAAATTAGTTTTTTATAACGATGAATTTGATACTGAATTTAAGCGTAAAGAAAGTAAATTAAATTACAATAATAAGCAAATTATGGAAATAGAAGAAGCAATAAATGCAGGTGAAATTGTTATAAATCAATTGAGAAATGCTCTTACAAAATTTGATTCGGCTTCAAATTGGGGGATTTTTGATATGATGGGTGGTGGGTTTATAGCTACCATGGCAAAACACACTAAAATAAATGAAGGAAAACGTGAACTTGATAAAGTTTCACATTCTTTAAGAAATTTTAACAGAGAAATTAATGATGTTGATGAAGAAATAATTTTGAATATGAATATTGAAATTTCTAGTTTTTTATCATTTGGAGATTATTTCTTTGATGGAATATTTATGGATTTTCTTGTTCAATCTAAAATATCAAAAATGAAATCTAATATAAATAATGGAATTAGTAAAACAAGTGAAATTATTACTAAATTTACTAAAGAAAGAAATAGGTTAGAAATGAATAATGAAATTATTAAAAGTGAGATAAATGAACTTATTGTTCATTCTAAAATAGAAAATTAATATAGTAAAAAAAATGAATCAATAGTAATTATTGAGACATTTTTATTGCTAACAGGTTTAGATAATCTATTAACTTATCTAAATCAAAATTATATATTGTTGAAATATTTTCTAATGTATCAAAAAGATTTTCGCATAAAATGCAATGTCCTAAAGGTTTATCAAAAAGATGGAAAAAATTTTCTGTTATAGGATATTTTTCAACAATTTCTAGTAGTTCTGTATCTTTATTAAACATAGTATCACCTCTCTTTAGTAATTCTAAATGAAAAAGAGGATTGATTCAAGTTGTATTTCATTAAATTACAAGGAGGAACAAATGCAAAAATTTATTATTGAAAATGATTTTTTTCAAGTATTTCCAGAAGCAAAAATAGGTGTTATTGTTGCAAAAGGAATAAATAATGAAGCAACTGATGACGAAAAGTATGAAAAGCTTTTAAGAGCTTCTGAGAAGGAAGTTAATAAGTATCTGCTTGATGTACAGTTTAGTAACAATAGAGTAATAAGTATTTGGAGAGATGCTTTTAAAAAGTTTAAAACAAAAAAAGGAGCAAGATCTTCAATTGAAGCAATGCTAAAAAGAGTTTCAAAAGGAAATAAAATAGGAAATATTAATCCTTTAGTTGATATATATAATTCTATTTCATTAAAATATGCTTTACCTTGTGGAGGTGAAGATATAAATGCATTTGTAGGAGATATGAAATTAACAAAAGCAATTGGTGATGAAAGTTTTATTACTTATGGAAGTGACAAAAGCGAACCACCTTATGAAAATGAAATTATATATAAAGATGATGCAGGGGCAGTATGCAGATGTTTTAACTGGCGAGAGTCTGTTAGAACAATGCTTGTTGAAGAAACCGAAAATGCATTCTTATGTATTGAAAATCTTGATTCAGATAGAGAAAATGAATTTAAAGATGCACTTGAAGAATTAAAAGAATTAATTCAAAATAATCTCGGTGGGAAATTAGAAGTTAAAATATTAGATATTGATAATCCTGAAATAAATTTATTATAATAAGTAAAAAATCTTTCAATTATTGAGAGATTTTTTTGTTGACTCTTTCACTGGTTAGTAGTAAAATTAAATAAAACGAAAATGATAATCGTTATCAATGAAAGGAGAAAATATGTTAATGAGATTTTCAGAATATGGAGTAATTACACAGGCATTATTTGCTACATTATTTACTTGGGGACTAACTGCGTTGGGGGCAGCAATGGTTTTCTTTTTTAAAAAAATAAATAAAACAGCACTTGATTTAATGCTAGGTTTTGCAGCAGGAGTCATGATTGCTGCAAGTTTTTGGTCATTACTAGCTCCTGCAATTGATATGTCAGAAGAAATGGGAAAAATCCCATGGGTAGTTGTTTCTGTAGGATTTTTGAGTGGTGGAATATTTTTATGGATAGCGGATAAAATTTTACCGCATATACATCCGAATTTAGGTAAAGATAATAGTGATCAAATTGAAGGAATTACAACTACTTGGAAAAGAAGTGTTTTATTAGTTTTAGCAATAACACTTCATAATATTCCTGAAGGATTAGCTGTAGGGGTTGCTTTTGGAGCTGTGGCTTATGGTATTCCTAGTGCTACATTTGCTGGTGCAGTAGCTTTAGCAATTGGTATTGGAATACAAAATTTTCCTGAAGGTGCGGCTGTATCTATTCCATTAAGAAGAGAAGGTTTTTCTAGAAAGAAAGCATTTTTTTATGGCCAAGCATCGGGAATAGTTGAACCTATTGCAGGAGTAATTGGAGCTATTGCAGTGGTAAGAATGAGGCCAATATTACCTTACGCTCTAGCATTTGCTGCAGGAGCAATGATATTTGTTGTAGCTGAGGAATTAATTCCAGAAGCTCAAAATGATAGAAAAAGTGACATTGCGACTGTTGGAGTTATGATAGGATTTACAATTATGATGATATTAGATGTAGCTTTAGGCTAAATAATGACCACCGTAAAACGGGTGGTTTTCTCTACCCCTATAAGGGGATATTACCGGTTAGTGCCTAAAGACGCTAGCTTTCATTTTCTGTTCAAGCGACGGCCGTTGCCACTTTAGCTACTTCTGAAGGAATTTTAGTTTATTTTCTATTAAATTTTCTACCATTACCTTTTTGATCGCTTTGTCCTAATCTTTGTTGAGATTTATCCATATTGCTTATTCTATAAAGTATAAAATCTCCTCTTAATTTTTAATATTCACTCTGTTTATTTATATACTACATCTGAAAAACGATGGTTATGTGACAAAATATGTAAAAACCTGATTTGTTTATTCAAAATAGAGTTTTAACGATATTATTTAGGGTATACACAGAGTATATATTATTGTAAATTGATTATATTTTTAATCATCAATAGGAGGAAAATATGAAATTCACTATAGAAAATAAAAATTTAACTAAATTAATAGTTTTACTTATCATAGTTTCTTTGGGATCTGTTTTATTTGAATTATATTTGTTAAATAATTATAATAAAAGTTTAGATATATATAAAACACAAATTTTAAATCACTATCAAGAACACTATATAACGACTATATATGAACACAAAAGACTTTCAAAAATATATTATGATGAAATTATAAATAAAGAAACCATTTTAAGTATAATTGCAAAAGCAAATACTGCATCTGAAGAAGAGAAGACATTACTTAGAAATGAACTTTATTCTATTATGGAAAAAACTTATAATAATGCAACAAAAAATAATTTTAGACAATTTCAATTTATTTTAAAAGATTGCACAAGCTTTTTAAGAATGCATAGACCAGAAGGCTATGGTGATAATTTATCTGACAGTAGAGAATCAGTAAGAATTGCGTCTGAAAAGCAAGAATTCACAGAAGGTTTTGAAGAAGGAAAAACTTATAATGCATATAGATTTGTATATCCACTATTCTATAAAAACGAATTTATAGGGACTATTGAAACAAGTATATCGTTTCTTGCTATTTCAAAATTGATAGAGGATTTATTTAATCATAAAAGCATATTTATAATTAAGGAGTCTGTAGTAACAGCTAAAGTAGAAAAAAATTTAATTTCAAAATATTATACTAATAACCTTATGTTTAATGGTTACTATAATGACAAAGAAATAATAGATTATATTAATAAATTAAATTCTATTAATTTAAATCAAATTTTAACCACAGATACTATAATAAATCAAATTAATAGCTTACTATCTGAAGAAGCTCCATTTTTTATTAATACTTCTAATGATGGTAATGGATATGCAATTATATTTTTACCTATAGAAAATCTAAAACAACAACAAGTTGGCTATTTTATTTTTTATCAAAATGATAATACTATAATTGAATTAAAAAACAATATGATTTTAAGAAGTGTTTTAATCGCAATATCGTGGATGTTATTAATGATAATTATTATAAATTCTTATTTTTCTAGATTAAAAATAAATAAATTAACTTACTTTGATAAGCTTACTGGAGTATACAATAGAAATCGACTTTTTGATTATCTTAGTAGAGAAATTGAAATGAAAAAAAGATATAATAATAATTTTTCTATTATTATTTATGATATTGATAAATTTAAAAATATAAACGATACTTATGGACATCCCACTGGAGATATTATTTTAAAAGAAACTACTAAATGTGTAAAAAATCATATTAGAGTAGGTGATTATTTATTTAGAATAGGTGGAGATGAATTTTTAATTATATTACCTAATACGACTTTAAATGAAGCTATTACAGTAGCCGAAAAAATAAGATCACAAATTGAAAAGAATATATATTCTATTAACAACATAAATACAATTACTCTTAGTTTAGGGGTAGCTGAATACAGTAACGATGACACTTATGAAGAATTAATTAAAAAAGCTGATAATATGCTTTATGATGCAAAAAATAACGGACGAAATAAAGTTTTAGGATAATATAATTATTCAATTGTTTATAATTCCCATTTTAAAACATAATTGATTATAAATTTTGATTTTGGGTATAAATTTTAAATGCGAGAGGGGGATTATTAGTGTATTGTAAAAAGTGTGGAGAAGAACTTGCTGAAAATGATAAATATTGTAATAATTGTGGTGAAAAGGTAATTGGAGAAATTGAAAAAGAAATTGAAAAAGAAATTGAAAAAGAAATTGAAAAAGCTATATATGTATTAGATAGTGGTAAAAAAGAAGGAATTATGAAACAAGTGTTATGTTATATTGTTTTTTTTGATAAAGAAATTATATTTGCACATTTTTCAAATAAAAGGCAAAAAGAAGAACTTAAAATTTACAATGAACTTTCTAAAAAAAATGGGGATGGAATTATTAGCAGATTTGGAAATAGCATGAACTTTTTTAAGGATTATAGAGAAAAATATTATCAAATGTCAAAAGAAGAAATAATTAGCGAAGAGAGTAGTAATTTTTCAATTAGTTATGAACAGATTAAAAATGTGAAATTTACTAGAATGCAAATAAAACATTATGATGATGATGTTAAACAACAACCGGGGAAGTTAGTTATTGTATTGCCAAATGAAAAATTGAAATTTACTCATAAAAGTTATGATACTGATAAGCAAATAAATAGGATTTTTAATAAAAAATGTGGTGGTATATTTAAGTATAAGTAAGATGTGGAGTTTAATATGAAAAAAACGATTAGCGTGTATTAATTTTACTAGTTGTGTTTTCTTATTTGGTTGTGGCGGTGGAAATGATTTGATTGGAAAGTGGCAAATTGATAAAACCTGACTGCACACTTTTGACTTCAGTCATGAGTTAAGTCAGAAAAAAATTTCTTTTTTTAAAATATTATAAAATAAAACCTTTACAAAAAACCAGTCACGAACTGGTTTTTTAAGCATATCAATGATATAATAAAACATATAAAAAGAGTTTATTATAGTTAATAAAGGAGAGGTGATTTTATGAAAAAAACTAAAAAAAGAATAAAAACACCCACAATAAATGGAGATAAACTAAAATTATTCATAGAAGGTGAAGAAACAAATTTTGTAAGAGTTAAAGATTGATAAAAATAAAAAAAGAGATCCTATAAATTAGAGTGTAAGGCCTAACTTATAGGATTTTTACATTTTTTATGAGTTTTAGCTTATTCAATATTAAATTTTTGCATAACCTTTTAACAATTTTGTCCTATTCTTTGTTGAGATCTATTCATATTGCTCTGTGTTCAGTTAATTTAGTAAAATTTTCTGTAGAATCTGTGAAACTAATTAATAATTTAATAGTGTATATATATATTACAGCCAATATGGGTGTTATGTGATAAGAATATTTTTAAAAAATTAAGTGCACATTTAAAGCAATTTGTTGCAAATTTGCACAAATGACTTAGTTTGATGATTTTCTATTAATAAAAAGTTAAGTAATATAAGAATATCGAAAATGAAATTAATAGAGAGGAGAAAATATGGGAAATTATCAAAATAATAACGCTTTAAAAATTGAAGGTATTGAAAATAAAAAAGCATATTTAATAGGCGGTGGAATTTCATCATTATCAGCTGCAGTTTATTTAATACGTGATGGTCATATGGACGGTAAAAATATTACTATATTAGAAAGAAAAAATATTGTAGGTGGGGCACTTGATGGTGCTGGAAATGAAAAAGATGGATATATAATTCGCGGTGGAAGAGAAATGGAAGAGCATTATGAATGTTCGTGGGATTTATTTGGTTCAATTCCATCGATTGAAAATCCAGAACGTACTATTTTAGATGAATTTAAAGAATTAAATATTAAAGATCCAAATGAGTCTGTTTGTAGATTATTAGAAAATAATGGTGAAAAGGCTGATTCTTCAACTTTAGGATTGGAAGAGAAACATATTAAACAATTAGGAAAATTATTTTTAGCTACAGAAGATGCTTTAGGAAACATAACTGTTGAACAGTTCTTTGATGATTCATTTTTAGAAACAAATATGTGGTTATATTGGAGAACAATGTTTGCTTTTGAAACATGGCATTCTGTTGTTGAAATGAAAAGATATATGGAAAGATTTATTCATTTATTACCTGGAATGAATAAATTAAAAGGAATACTATTCTCTAAATATAATCAATATGATTCATTTGTACTTCCATTAATTGAATATTTAGAATCAAATGGCGTAAATTTTGAAAAAAATACATTAGTTACAGATGTAGATTTTGAAATTACTGAGAATGAAAAAACTGCTATAGCAATCCATTTAGTAAAAAATAATAAAAAAGAAGTAATAAATATTTCTAAAGAAGATTTAGTTTTTATTACAAATGGATCAATGACAGAAAATTCTACTCTTGGTAGTATGGATAAAGCTCCAGTACTTAATAGAGAATCAGGTGCTGTATGGGATTTATGGAAAAACATTGCTAAAAAAGATAAAGCTTTTGGAAATCCAGAAGCATTCTGTGGAGATATTGATAAAACTAAATGGGAATCATTTACTATGACATTTAAAGATTCAAAAATGGCAGATGTGCTTAGGGACTTAACAGGTAATGATCCATATGATGGAACTGGAACAACAGGAAGTGTAGTGACATTTAAAGATTCAAATTGGCTTATGAGTTTTACTTGTAGTAGACAGCCACACTTTAAAAATCAACCTGATGATGTAATTGTATTATGGGCTTATGGTTTATTTCCTGATAATATTGGAGATTATGTTAAGAAGAAAATGAGTGATTGTACAGGTGAAGAATTACTTATTGAGTTTTTATATCATTTGGGAGTTAATGAAAATTTAACTAATGAAATTATTAAAGAAGCAATAGTAATTCCGGTAATGATGCCTTATGTTACAAGTCATTTCATGCCAAGAGTTAAAGGTGATAGACCTGAGGTTGTTCCTGCTGGAAGCACAAATTTTGCATTCTTAGGTCAATTTACTGAAATCAAAAATGATTGTGTATTTACTGTAGAATATTCAATTAGATCTGCAATTACTGGAGTTTATACTTTATTAGATCTTGATAAAAAAGTGCCTGAAGTTTACCCTAGCAAGTATGATGTTAGAACACTTGCAAATGCAACTAAGACTATGTATAGTGGAAAACCACTTCCAGGTGAATTTATAATCAAAAAATTATTATTTAATACCTCTTTAGAAGGATTAATATAATTTAATTAAAAAAGGAAGCAATTTGCTTCCTTTTTACTTGCTAAATTTTTCTAAAGCTCTACGAATATCTCCACTGATTATTTTATTTAAATTCATTATAATTTTTTCGGGATTTTCTTTCATGTCATGTTTAATCCATTCAATTAATATTCCAACAAACGCAATTTTGTAAAAATTTGCAACATACTTTTTTTCGCTTTCAGAAACATTTAAATTAATTGATGATTCTTCAACAACTTGTATGATTGCATCATATAATTCATTGTATAAATGATTTTCTAAAGTGTCTCTGCCTATAGAATGATATGTATTTAGTACTACTTTTTTATTTTCATTTAAATATAAAAAAATATCTAAGAAACCTTTTTGCCAAGTTTTTATAGTTTTATTATTGTGAATAACATCATTAATTTCAGTTTTATAAATCCATTCTAATAAATCGTAGATATCATGAAAGTGATAATATAATGTTCGTCTGTTTAAGCCACAATCATTAACTATATCATTTACAGTAATTTTAGAAAGTGGAGTTGTTTCCATTTGGGTTTTTAATGATTTTGCTAATGCAAGTTTTGTGAGATTAGACATATTCGCCTCCGATAGTTTTATTTTTTACAACTAACACATTATAACGTTAAATTTAAAAAAACGCAATTGTTGATAAATAATAAATAAACTAAATAACACAATTCATGCTTAATGGTACAAATTGTCACATAATGCAATTTTGGTCATAGACATGTTCTAAATAAGCAATATAATTGACTTGTGATAAGTAGAAAATGGAGGAAAAAAATGAATAAATTATTTAATTTAGATGGAAAAGTGGCAGTAATTACGGGAGCTTCAAGTGGATTGGGAGCGGATGCTGCTAGAGCATATGCAGAAAGTGGAGCAAATGTTGCTTTAATTGCAAGAAGAAAAGAAAAACTTGAAAATTTAGCTGAGGAATTAAAAAAACTCGGAAAAGATGCAATTGCAGTTAAATGTGATGTTTCTGATGAAGAAAGTGTTAAAAATGCTATCAATGAAATAATTAAACATTATGGTAAAATTGATATTCTTTTAAATAATGCAGGCGTTGCAACAAGAGGGTCAGTTGAAGAATTATCTGTTGAGGATTTTGATAGAACTATGGATATTAATGTTAAAGGAATTTATTTAATGTGTAAGTATACAGTTCCGCATATGAAAGAAAATAACTATGGTAAAATTGTTAATATTTCATCTGTAAATGCCATTATTGCAGATAAAAGTCCATTACTTGCTAGACATTCTTATAATGCATCAAAAGCAGCAGTAAAAGGATTAACTCTTGGTATGGCAGCAACTTATATGCAAGATAATATTACTGTTAACTCAATTGGACCAGCACTTTTTGAAACTGAGATGACAGCAAATACTTTGTTTGCAAATGAAAAATTCATGGGAATGTACAATGCTTTAAACCCAGCATCAAGACCTGCTAAAAAAGGTGAATTAAATGGAACAGTAATTTATTTATCAAGTGAGGCTTCAAGTTATGTAACAGGACAATATATTGTTG
>JAMOQG010000154.1 GCA_027064135.1 Peptostreptococcaceae bacterium
TTTTTTCTTATTTCTTTAATTTTTCCTTTATTTCCAATTTATTGCCTAGTTTTCCACAGAAATATCAGTTTTAGATTATAAATTAACAGCTATTTCAAAATGGGGAAACTTAAATTATTCTATGCTTGACTATTTTATTAAACAGAATATAATAATGAGTAAGTACTCACTTGTAGGAGGTAAAATGAAAAAATCAGAAAAAACTCAGAAACTAATCTTAGAAAATGCAATTAAAATTTTTTATCAAAAGGGTTATGATGGCACCACTACAAAAGAAATTGCAAACGAATCAAAAATTTCAGAAGGAACTATTTTTAAATATTTTAATTCAAAAAAAGAACTTTTAACTAAATGTATATATCAGTTTATTGATGATTTTAGTAATGAAATATTATTTCTTCCATTAGAAGAAATATTATTATCTAATAAAGATTCATCTTTTGAAGTTATATTAAAAAAAATTATTTACGATAGAAAAAAATTATTCGATAAATATTTCAAACAAATTGCTGTGCTTATTACAGAATCAAAAAATCATCCCGAAATAAAAGAAATTCTAGTCTCGCAAATTTTACCAAAATTCAATGAATTATCAAATAAACTATTTGCAATAGGAGTCAATAAAGGCGAAATAAGAAATGATCTGAATAGCACTGTTATTATAAGAACATTCATTTCAAGCGTTTTTGCAATGCTTATTAATCGCGAATTTTTAAAAGAAATTGAAACTAATCTTACAATTGATCAAGAAATAGATTCATTAATAGAAATATTTTTTAATGGAATAAAAAGGAGATAATTTATATGAAAAAATTAATTTTGATATTATTTTTAGTATTATTATTAGGTGGTTGCTCTATTACAAAAAAAATTGATCCTAATATTTATACTGGGTCTGTTGAAGGAACTGAAATAATTCTAAAAAGCGAACTTTCTGGTAAAATTGAAAATATAAACTATAGTGAAGGCGATAGGTTAAATGAAAATGATATAATTATAGAAATTGATAATTCTGATTTGAAAATTAATTTAGAAAAAAACATTATTTTAAGAGACATTGCAAAAATCACATATAATGATTTATTAAATGGTATAAATGAATTCGATTTAAAATCACAAGAAAATAAAATTAACTCAATAGAAAAACAGATTAATGAAGCTGTAAATAATAAAAATTATTATGAAAAAATATATAATGATAATAAAAAACTATATAATTTAGGGTCAATTTCAAAATCAAAATTAGATGGAATAGAACTTAATTATACTAGTACTAAAAATAAGCTAGAATTACTTCTTCAAGAAAAAAATGTGGCTGTTAATCAATATAATAAACTTGAAACCTCAATTAGTGATGAAACAATCTTAAAAGCTAAAAAAGAAATCGAATTGAGAAATTTAGATATTAAAAATATTGAAAACCAGATAGAAAAATCAAATATTAAGTCTCCTATTAAAGCTACAATTCAAAACATTAATTTTTCAGAAGGTGAAATAATAAATCAAAACTCAAACTTATGTGCAATTATTAATCAAGACAAACTTTATTTAAATATATATATTCCAGAAAAATATTTAGATAAAATTAATCTAGGTAAAAAAGTATATTTTGAAGATAATTTAGTCAATACTGATACTTATGGTGAAATATTCTATATTTCAAATAAAGCTGAATTCACACCCAAAAATGTAGAATCAAAAGAAGAAAAACAAGAGCTTGTATTTAAAGTAAAAATCAGAATAATAAATCCAAATAATATTAAACCTGGCATGTATATGACTATTAATATTTCAGGTGATAAAAATGAATAATATCATATCTCTACAAAAATTAAGAAAGACTTTCGGAAAATTTATTGCTGTTGATGATATCAATTTAAATATTGAAAAAGGTAAAATTTTTGGTCTTTTAGGACCAAATGGAGCAGGCAAATCTACAACAATACGTATGATTATTGGTGTTTTAGAACCTACAAGTGGTACTGCAATTATTGACGGAAAAGATGTAACAAAAAATCCTGAATTAATTAAAAAAGAAATCGGATATATGTCACAAAAATTCAGTTTATATGAAGATTTAACAGTTCTAGAAAACTTAAAATTTTATGCTAGTATTTATGGTGTAAAAACTAATGAAAGAGATGAAAGAATAAATCAATTAATCGACATGGCTAATCTTTCTTCAAAGAAAAAAACATTAGTTAAACATCTTTCTGGTGGATGGAAACAAAGATTAGCATTGAGTTGTTCATTAATTCATAAGCCTAAAATCTTAATTCTTGACGAGCCCACTGCTGGAGTAGATCCAGTATCCAGAAGAATATTTTGGAAAATGATATTTGAACTTGCTAACCAAGGCATTTCAATATTAGTGACAACACATTATATGGATGAAGCTGAAAGTTGTGATGAAGTCGCTTTTATATTTGATGGTAAAATTTTAGTTAAAGATACACCAAAAAACCTTATTGCTAATGAAAATGTAAATACACTTGAAGATGTATTCATAAAATATGTTGAAAATAAAACAGGAGAAAAAGTCTCTGCATCATTTGAAAAATTAAAATTTTTACAGGCTGGTGAAGAAAATGGATTTTAATAGATTATTGGCAATAATAAAAAAAGAATTTATACATGTTTTTAGAGATAAAGTAAGTTTTGGTATTATCATAGCAATGCCAATAATATACAGTTTAGTATTTGGTTACGCTATAAAAACCGAGGTTGATGATATTAAACTAGCAGTATTAGATAACGATAAAAGTATAGAAAGTCGTGAATACATTTCTTCTTTTGAAACATCAAAATATTTTAAAATAACAAAATATGTAAACAGTTTAGATGAAATCGAGAAATTGATTGACGGTAATACTGTAAAAGCAGCTCTTGTGATTGATGCAAACTATTCAGAAAACATTCAAAAAAATTTAAAAAATGGAAGTTTGCTAATTATTGACGGATCCGATCCAACTGTCGCCACAACTGCGCTTCAAAGTGGCCTTTTAGTTTCTAGTTTTCACAATATGAATCTAAATAATGCAGTTGATATTAATGAATTTGGAATAAATACAAAAGTTTGGTATAACCCGAATTTAAAAAGTACAAATTTTATTCTTCCTGGACTTTTAGCAATTGTTATGCAAAACATTACTATTTTATTAACTGCATTTTCATTAGTTAGAGAAAAGGAAAAAGGCAATCTTGAATTACTTATAGTAAGTCCAATTAAACCTATTGAATTAATTTTAGGGAAAATGATTCCATATATGTTAATAGGTTTCTTTGATCTTTTGTTAACATTGTATTTTGGCCTTCTCTATTTTAATGTGAAAATAGCAGGAAGTGTATTTTTATTAATAGGTCTTGGATCAATTTTTGTTATATGTTCCCTAGCAATGGGTATGTTAATATCAACAATTGCTGAAAATCAAGTACAAGCAATGCAAATGACAATTTTAGTATTATTACCAAGTATTCTTTTAAGTGGATTTATGTTTCCTCTAGAAGCAATGCCAAAATTCATTCAAATCATTGGACATTTAGTTCCTGCAACTTATTTAATTGAAATAAATAGGGGAATAATTTTAAAAGGAAATGATATATCTTATTTATTAAAAGATACTGTTATTTTAATTACTTTTACAATTTTCCTTTTAGGAATTGCAATTAACAAATTTCACAAAACTCTTGATTAGATTCAATAAAATAAAACTTTACATTCAGCGATTTTATGATACTATATATATGTTATTAAGGAGTGATTATTATGGAGAAAATATTATTAACGACAAGTGCAGTTGAAAAGCTTGAAAGAAAATTAGACCGTTTGGTTTTAGTAGAACGTAAACGTATCGCAAATGAAATAAAAACAGCAAGAGGTTATGGTGACTTATCTGAAAATGCAGAATACCATGCAGCTAGAGAGATGCAAGCACACAATGAAGGTGAAATTGCAGAATTAAAAGAACTTTTAAATAATTACGAACTTGTTGTAGAGTCAAATGATTCAACTAAAATTCATATTAATTCAAAAGTTACAATACAATATATGGACACAAATGAAATTTCCGAAATCATTATTGTTCCTAGTGTAGAAGCCGAACCTTTTGAAGGAAAAATTTCTAACCTTTCACCAATTGGGAAAACATTACTTGGACATACAAGAAATGAAATGATTCCAGTTGAAATACCAAAAGGAATTTTAAATATTAAAATTATTGAAATTAAATAAATATTAAAAATTTTTTTAAGGAGGAATTATTATCAAAATTAAAATTATTTATAATCCCAAAGCTGGAAAAAATCGTGGTATTGGAGATATAAAAACTCTTAGTGATGAACTTTTAAATTCAGGTCATCTTATTGAAAGAACAGCCACAAAAAAAACTAACGATACAAAAAATGAAACTTTAAAAGCAATTAAAAATAATTTTGATTTAATAATCGCAGCAGGTGGTGACGGTACAATTAATGAAGCCGCTTCCACTCTTGCAATAGAAAATTCAAATATTCCATTAGGCATTTTTCAATTTGGTTCTGTAAATGATTTTGCATCATATTTGAATCTTACGAATAATCCATACGAATACGCTGAATTGGTTAATAAAATGAATACCATTAAAATTGATTTAGGCAAAATTAATGATAATTACTTTATTAATGTTGCGGCAGGAGGATCATTAACAAATATTGCTCACGATACCCCTAGGGAAATGAAAGCTCTTCTTGGAAAAAATGCCTATTATTTACATAGCATTAAAAATTTAAGTGAAAAAGGTATATATACATCAAATTTAACTTTTATAACAGATGAATTTAAAATGACCGATGATTTCTATTTTTTTCTTGTAAGCAACTCACCTTCGATAGGCGGATTCAATAAATTAGCTCCAACTGCTGAAATACAAGATGGCTTACTTGATTGTGTTTTTGTAAAAAAAGCAAATTTTATAGACAAGATTGAATTATTTATTCAGATTTTAAAAGGTAATCATATTGAAAATGAAAATGTATTATATTTTAAAACTTCAAAAATTAAAATAATCAATAATTCTGAAGATGATATTGAATATGATATTGATGGTGAATTAGGTGGTTTATTACCTATTGAAATAGAGGTTGCTCCATCAATAATAAATATATTAATATGAATAGAGTAGAGAAGCAATTGCTAAGAATTACCTCCCTCTCATTGAACCGTACATACGGGTCTCGTATACGGCTCTACAATTTATATTCCAACATTTCTTAGATAATAATTTAAAGGATTGACCAAA
>JAMOQG010000155.1 GCA_027064135.1 Peptostreptococcaceae bacterium
TAGAAGAATTTGAAAACTTTAACAAATTACACAAAAAAGAAATAGAAAGATTAGAAAACTTAAAAAAAAGAAAACATAAATTAATAAGCAGTTTTGGAATATAGAAACAATAAATAAAAACAATAAATAAACAAGAAAAAAATAACAAAAAAGGTTTTGAATTGAGCCTTAAACTATCGCTAATGTATTCAAAAGAATACTTGGTAGTGAAATTCTAACGGTATTTAAGCGAGTTCAAATATGTTGTAACTTAGCAGTTTTTAGTTAAGTGAGAGTATTTGAGAAACTTAATGAAGTTAGAACCACGTGATTTTAATCATGTGAGCTTCAGTGCATTAATTATGTTTTTTTATAAATCAAGAATTAAAATGATCAAAATTACTTATTTTGATAAATTAACAGGAGCCTTTAATAGAAATAAATTAGAAAACTATTTAACGGATGAAATGGAAAAAAGTAATAGATATGATATACCTTTTTCAATAATAATGTTTGACCTTGATTATTTTAAAAACGCAAATGATAGTTATGGTCATACAAAAGATGACGAAGTTTTAAAAGAAATTATTACAATAATACAAAATAATCTTAGGATAAATGATTCTATATTTAGATTTGGTGGTGATGAATTTATTGTTTTTTTATCAAATACTGAGTTAATAGATGCAAAAAAAGTAGCTGAAAAATTAAGAAAAACTATTTCAGATAAAGAAAAAATTGCTGAAGTTGTTGAAAATGTAACATTAAGTATGGGAGTTGTAGAATATACAGATGATGAGTCATGGCTTGAAATTATTAACAGGGCAGATGAGAAGTTATATCAAGCAAAAGAGATGGGAAGAAATAAAGTATGCCGTTAGAAAATAATAATATGTGCAATTATTAATAAATGAAAGATAAGGTGAAAAATGATTTCAGAAACAAATTTTATGGATGCAATTGAACAAGAGCATTATTCATTTGGCCCATGGCTAGTGAAAATTAAAAAAACAGAAGATATTCCTCCACAGTATTTATTAGAATCAGATTTAATATTATCAGCAGACTTTGCTTTTAAAGTTCCAATTGAAAAAGATAGAGTTATGGTTAAACCTGGATCTGTTTTATACAATAAAGTAATTTTAATTGAAGAATTGAAAATGATTGTGTTTTCAGCTAAAGATAATCAAGAAGATATTAAAAAGGAAGAAATATATTATAATGAAATAGACTATATTATGCATGGGGCAGAGTTATTGAATTCATATATGACTTTTGTTTGTAAAAACGAAACTTATAAAATAAAATACAATACTGTATCTGAAGAAATTGCACTTGAAGTCATTAGATTGATTCGTGATCGAATTCCAAATGGAGGGAAAAAATATAATATCGAAAAAACTAAAAACATTGATACTTCTAAATTGTTGTTATATTTTAATTTTGTAAAAAATGAAGTGTCAAATGAGCCAATAGTTGTTGTAGAATACAAAGAGGAGAAAATATTTTCAATTTTTGATTTAGTAAAATTTAAATTAAATTCAGAAAATTTAAAAAGATATCGACTGAATGAGATATTGACACTGAAAAATGAATTGGAATTAATTTTTGTTATTAAAGGTAATAATGATTTTGAAAGATTAAGAAATTATAATTATGCTTATCAAAATATTTTTATTAGATTAGATAAAATTCAAGATATTAAATTAATTAATCATGATAAGTATAAATCAATGAAAATAATGAAAATTAAACTTGAAAACAATATTATCGAATTTAATGTAGATAGTCAGTATTCTTTAAATTAATTAATATTTTTGGAACTTTTATATTTTATATTCGTCTAATCAACCAGAAAGATAAAAAATATGAATATTATTATGGAGGTAACGAAATGAAAAAAATAATTAGTTTAATGATGGTGGTTATAATGATAGGAGCTGTATCTTTTGCAGACGTTGTAACACCTATGCTTATATCAGAAAAACTTGTTCCAACATTATATGAAGGAAGTAAAAACAATTTTGAAGTCAATGTAAATGAAGATGAATTTACAATTACTATTAATGAAAATCCTACAACGGGATATATGTGGGAATATAAAATAATTGATGAGAATTCTATTGAATATGTGAGTGATAATTATATTGAACCAAATACAAATCTTATTGGAGCAGGAGGTAAAAGAGAATTTATTTTTAGAACTCTTAAAAATTCAACAACATTAATCGAATTCAATTATAAAAGATCATGGGAAAATGAAAGTATAGAAACTTTAAATTTAATTATAAAAAATGTAAATGGAGAAATAGAAATATCAGAAAACACTTCAGATAATTTAGTTTTATATAATAATGAAATAATTAATTATGATGTTGATTTAAAAATTATTGAGAATATTACTATGTTACCTTTAAGATTTACTTTAGAAAAGATGGGTTATGAAATAAAGTGGAATGATGAAACTAAATCTGTTGAAATAATCAAAGGAGCACAATGGACATCTATTAAAATTGGAGAGAATTCATATTTTAAAAATAGAATGGCACCAATTGAATTAAGTTCTGCACCAATAATTGTTGAAGGAAGAACAATGGTTCCGGTTGAGTTTTTCACTAAAATACTTTCAAAAGGAATTAATATTGAAAATGGCAAAATTTCATTTAGTGATTATGAAATGGCTTTTCATTCAGGTTATATAACTGAAGTTAATGTAAGAGGAAATGGAGATATTTCTTTTACATTGTCTAATACTCTTCAAAGTACAGATATGCTTAATCAAATAATTATTCATACAGATAAAGAAAATACTGTATTTAACAGATTTATTAAAAAAGGTGATTATATAAATACAGTTTGCTCACAAGTTACAACAATGAGTATTCCTGCTCAAACGTATGCATATATTATATATTAAAGTAGAAAAGCCACTCAATTGAGTGGCTTTTAATATCAGTTATTATTATCTTTGAGCTTCATATTCTTTTAGTAATTTAGTAAATAATTCAGGAATTTTTGCTAAATTTTCAGGTGTTTCAACAAAAGAAATTCTAAATTGAGTACTTCCGGGATTATATTCACCTTCGTCAGTATTATAGAATCCACTCATTGGAGCAACTAATAAAGTTGTTTCAACGCCATCAATATCAATAGCACCTTCTCCAGCACAGTAAAGAACGAAATCTATTGCCTTAAATCCAGGTTTAACAACATTTCTAACATCAATTACTGAATAAATTGACGCATCTGGATTTGAAACTATTAAATTAGGCTCAAGTTCTTTTAATCCGTTATAAACCATTACAATCTGTTCTTTATAATAATCTTTTAATCCTGTACACCATTTAGCAATATCTTCTTTGCTTTCATGTGCAAGTCCACCGAAAATATATTGACCAATTACATTAGCACAAAGGTTAGCTGTATATTCAGCAATAGATCTATTATTGAATTTAGCATTGTCAGTAATAACAGCGCCAATTCTTAATCCGCATGCGTTCCAAACTTTAGAAGCAGTTTCAATACTGATTCTTCTTCCTTCGATACCTGGAACATCTTTATCAGATAATCCCCATACACTTACTAATGGTTTTTCATCGTCATAGTATAATTCTCTATAAGCTTCATCACTAACCATCCACATATCATATTTAACACATAAACTTGCTAAACCTTTTAAATCATCATAATCATATAATTGACCAGTTGGATTATCGTAAGGAATTACTAATAATGCGCCTGGTTTATGAATTTTAATTTCTTCTTCTATTTTTTCAAGACTTGGTAAATTAAATGTTCCGTTTTCTCCTAATTGACGTTTTATTGTAGCTGTTTTACGTCCAACTCTTTCAGCAAATGAAATATAATTAGTATAAGCAGGATCAATCATCATTAAAGGTTTTTCATCTGTTCCTGCTGGGCCACAAAGACCAATTAATAATAATTCCATACCAGCAGATCCGCCATCAGTAACTTGAATGTGTAACTTACTAGTATCAAAACCTTCGGAAGCAAGAATGTTTTTGAATGCATTTTGACATTCTTCAGTTCCTGCAGTTGATGAATATCTAATAACTCCTTTTTCAAAAGGGCTACCTGGTGCATTTAAATTGAACATTCTTTTTTGCATTGCTGGATTAGTTGGTAAAGATACATTTCCGATTCCAACATTAATTACTGCTTCTGGTTTAACTTTACGTTCCTCATATTTCATTTGAGCTAATCTTACAGCCGATGGCTTTCTAGACTCAAAATGAGCTGATACATTTGGATTACTCATTGTTACCTCCTTATAATAAGACAAAATTATTAATATATTATTTATATCACATTTAAAACTCCAACTACATTGTAACACTAAATATAAATTTCATCATCTATTTTATAAAAAAATTATAAATCACTTGCTTTAAGAGAGTATTTAAAACATAAAGCTAATCAACTAGTTGCATATATTACTAATAGATGAAATTATTCTATAAAAAAAATTCCTGTGGAATGTTTTAGATAGGCCATTACGCTTCCTTAAATATTTATATGTATTTGTCATTCGTCATAATTTTCAATGCACTTTCCTTGACTATAAAAAATAAAAGAATCATTCACAAGGAACAATTCTTTTATTTTGATTAGATATTCATAGTGTTATAAATTTCATTAAATTTGTCATTGATAGTTAAAAAGACATTAACAATTTCAGGATCAAAATGTTTTCCGCTTTCAGATTTAATTATTTCAACTGCTTTTTCATGGTTAAAAGGTAATTTATATGGACGTTTTGATCTTAATGCATCGTATACATCTACTAGTGCCATAATTCTTGCTGAAAACGGAATTTTTTCTTCTTTTAATCCATGCGGATAACCTGTCCCATTCCATTTTTCATGATGATATAAAGTGATTTCTTTAGCAAATTTAAGGTATTCATTTTCGTCATTTATCTGTTCAGCATTAATTAATGCTTCATATCCAAAAATTACATGTTTTTTCATAATTTCAAATTCTTCTGAAGTTAATTTTCCGGGTTTTAATAATATATTATCCGAAATTGCTACTTTGCCAATATCATGAAGTGGTGCTGAATTCCACATTTGCTGTATTTCTTTGTAAGAATAATTTAAATTTTTTGCCATAGTTTCAAGTATTAATTTCATATAAAATTTTGTTCTTTTTATATGAAGACCGGTTTCATTATCACGATATTCTGCTAAAATAGCTAAGGATTCAAGAGTATATTTTTGATTTTTTTCTAAGGATTCAGTTCTGTTTTCAACTAATTTTTCCAAACCTAAAAGGGTGTTCTCTAATTCTTTTTGCACCTTTTTTAAATCAGTGATATCTTCTTTAAGTCCAAGAAAATGTGTTATTTTCCCTGAATTATTTTTAAGAGGAGCAATAATAGCATCCTCTATATAAGGTTTACCAGTAGAAGTTAAATTATTAAATTCACCTCTCCAAACATTTCCATCTAATAAAGTTTTCCACATTTCTTTATAATCGATTTTATAATTATAATCAGGATTTTTTAAAATTCCTGGATTTTTTCCAATTAAATCTTTATTAGTATATCCAGATATTTCTTCAAATCTAGAGTTTATTAATTCAATATTACCATTTATATCCGTAACGACTAGAGATATAGGCGAATATTTAACAATTGATTCAAATATTTTTAATTGATCCGTTCTCTTTTTTTCAATTGTAATATCTTTAAAAATAGCATAAATAATTTCTAATTCTCCAAAATCATTAAAATAAGGATGTGTAATCATTTTAAGCCATATAATTTTCTCGTTTTCTTCAGAACATATACCAATGATGTTATTATAAGTTGGTTTTTTAGTTTTAAGTGTTTTCATTACAGGGTAATCTTCAGGTTTAATTACTGAATTATCTTCATTAATTATTTTCCAAGAAGAATTCAGTAAATTATTTTTCATTAATTCTTTTTTAGTAATATTTAAAATTCTTTCTGCAACGGGATTCAAATCTATAATATTTCCTTTTTTGTCTATAAATAATACTCCGTTTGAGAAAGCGCTAAACATTTCTGAATATACCTTATAATAATTACTGTTAATCAACGAATTTTTATCATAATCAAGCTTTTTTATATAATTTAAAGTATTATTTAAATGTGAGTGTATATTTGCTATATTTGAATTTAAATCAATTACACCTAAAAAAGATTGATTATAATTTAAATCAATAGGTGTGTTTTCATTAGAAATAAGTAAATAATGCAATGACCTTTTTATAAATAAATTATTTTTTGATATATAATCAAAAAAAATATTCTTATCATCTATTAAATATAGGTCATAATATTCAGCAGTTAAAAAATCATAAGAAAAAATATATTCTATTTGAATATTATGTGAAATTTTAATAAGTTTTTCTAATGTTTTAACATTGCTTTTATTAACTATACTTAAAATTTTCATTTTTACTCCTTAATTCCTCTATAATTCAAATTTAGTTTTACTAATTTCATTATATCATAGTTAAATAAAACTTAATATAAACTGTTTGAAAAGTATAGTTGCAAAAAGTAAAAAAATCATAGGTTACACTTAGGAACCTATGATTCAATAGAATTACATTTTAAGTAATTTCAAAGTAGTTTTTATTTGCATTAAAATTCCTGTTTTAATGCAATTTTCATCTACATCAAAGTTATTAGCATGAAGTGATGTTTCAAGATTATCTTTTTTACAGCCAAGATGATAGAATGCACCCTTAACTCTATTAGAAAAATAGGAAAAATCTTCAACTCCAAGACTTGGAAATTTTTTAAAAACAATATTTTCTTTACCGATTGAAGAAATTGCAGTTTCATTAATAATATCAATTATTTCATTGTTATTAATTAATGGTTCATATCCATTATTAATCTTAAGATCATAAGAACCACCGAAGACTTTTGATTCAAAATCTACAATGTCTTTAATTCTTTTATGTGCAAAATCTCTTGTTGCTTTATCCAAAGTGCGAAGTGTACCTGTAATTTTAACTTCATTTGAAATTACATTTGATTGTGTACCTCCATGAATGGTGCCAAATGATAATACACAAGAATTAAGCGGTGAAATATTTCTGCTTGTTAAAGTTTGAAGTGCTGTAATTGCATGACTTGCGATTACAATTGCATCGACAGTTGTTTCGGGATATGCGCCGTGACCACTTTTACCTTTAAAAGTGATTTCTATCATATCTGAAGCAGCATTTAATTTATCATGTTTTAATTCAATTTTACCTGTTTCTAAATATGGCATAACATGTAATCCAAGAACATAATCAACTTTTGGATTATCAAGACATCCATCTTTAATCATTGGAAGGGCGCCGCCAGTCGTTTCTTCAGCAGGTTGAAACATTAATTTAACATTTCCTGCGAACTCATCTTTAAGTTCATTGAGTATTTTGGAAACACCTAAAAGAATTGTAGTGTGAACATCGTGTCCGCATGCATGCATAACTCCATTTGTTTTAGATTTATATTCCGTATTATTCATTTCTTGAATTGGAAGAGCATCGATATCAGCTCTTAGCGCAACAGATGTATTTCTTGAATTATTACCATTAATAATACCGAGAACGCCAGTGTTTGCAATTTTAATATTTTCTATTTTGTTTTCAGCAAGGAATGACATTATTTTTTTTTGGGTATTATATTCTTCGTTACTAAGTTCAGGGCGCATATGAAGATATCTTCTAATTTCTATTAATTCATCATAAATTTCATTTATTCTTTCAGCAATATCCATATATTCCTCCCTATAGTATTAATTCGTTTTTAATATTATAAACTTCATTATTTTTAATATAGATTCTTGGAACTCGTTTTGTAAATCTTGAAACGATATCATTTTTATTAGTTTCAGCAAGACTTGCTAAAGCATCAATTGAAATAGAATTATTTGAACCATCTGAAAAAATAGTAACTTCATCATTTTTATTTAAATTTTCAACATCTGTTAAATCAACCATGCATTGGTCCATACATATTACGCCAACAATAGGAGCTTGTTTTCTGTTAATGGTAATATAACCTTTTTGATACATATTTCTTGGATAGCCATCGGCATATCCAAATGGTAAAGTTCCAATAATTGAATCTCTTTTAGCAGTCCATCTCATACCGTAACTGATTGATTCACCTTTTTTTATTTTTCTAATATAAGAAAACTTTGAATGAAAAGACATTACTTGTTTTATATCTAATATACCTTTTTCCTCGGATTCAAGGCCATATATAATTGCACCAACGCGAATCATATCCATTTGAAAAGCAGGGTATAGAATTGTTGATATACTATCGCAAATATGATTGTATTTAAAATGTATTCCTTTAGCATTTAAAGATTTTATAAGTGTTTTTAACTTATTGAATTGAATAGTATCAAATTCTTTATTTTTTAATGCAAGATGAGAAAATATTCCTTCCATATCAATATTTGGAAGTTGATTAATTTTTTCTATATTCTTAATAGTATTTTCACTGTTTGCTTTCATTCCAAGTCTGTTAAACCCTGTATCTATTTTAATATGAACTTTTATTATTTTTTTATGTTTTTTTGCTAAAACATTTAAAATTTGTGCTTGATTCACAGTAAAAATAGTTGATATTAAATCATATTTAACTATTTCTTCTAAATATTCATCTGGAGTATGACCCATAATAAATACAATGTAATTTTTATTTGATTTTTTTAATTCAATACCTTCTAATAAAGTAGAAACTAAAAAATAAGTAATACCATTTTCATAAAGTGTTTTTGCAATTTCATTTGCTCCATGACCATATGCGTCAGCTTTTAAAACAGTTCCAATTGTGACACCTTCAGATATATAATTTTTAATTTCATTAATATTGTGAATTAAATTATCAAGATTTATTTTTAAATAAGTATGCCTAAAAAGATTATTCATATTCGCTCCTTAAAAAAAGTTACTTATTGCTATTTTCTAAAAATTTAACAGTTTTTTCTGTTGCATTTAAATTTATTTTTACTCCAAAAGGAAATGTTGGTTGAGGATAATTATGTCCGGCTCTAAAATTTAAAATTGTAGGTTTATTAAAAGGGACAATAATTTCATTAAAAATCACATTGAGATCTAAATCCTTTTGAACTCCATTTCTAAATTCTGGTTCACAACCGGTAAATGTTCCTAATATTATGCCAGCACAATCTTTAAATTTATTTGCAAGTGATAAAGATGTTAGCATTCTATCAATTTTATAGTTCGGTTCATGAACATCTTCTATAAAAAGAATTTTATCTTTAACATCAATTTCATATTTTGAACCTAGCGTGCTTACAATAAGTGAAAGATTGCCACCGATTATCTCACCTGTAACATTGCCTTTAACTAAAGTTGTTATTTCTTCATTATCAGGATTATTAAAAGTTCCAATAGGTTCTTTGGAAAATAAAGCATCATTGAAATATTTCATTGTGTAATCATCAGTATTGTTAATTAAACCCGCTGCAGCCATTGGCCCGTGATAAGTAACCATATTACAAATTTTATTAAAGGCTATATGAAGTCCGGTGATATCACTATATCCAATAAAAACTTTTGGATTTTTTTTAATGTTTTCATAATTAAGAAGAGGTAAAAGTCTTGGAGTGCCGTAGCCTCCTTTTAAACATATGATACCTTTTATTTCTGGACTATTAAATGCATCATTTATATCTTTTGCTCTTATTTTATCTGTTCCAGAAAAATGACCGTGTTTTTCATAACAACTTGGATACAAAATTGGGATAAGTCCTAATTTTTCAATAGCTTTTTTTGCTTTCTCTACGCGTTTATGATCAGCTGAAGAGGAAGGTGCAATAATTGCAACTTTATCATTTTTTTTAAGACTATTAGGTTTATTCATTAATTCCTCCTAAAGATGCAGGGATTATTTCATTTCTTAGAATATCGTCATAATCCTGTCTTTTAACAATGATTTCTTCTTTACCATTATTTAATAGTAATACACTTGGAATTATATTTTTATTATAATTACTCGCCATAGAATAATTGTAAGCACCTGTACTAAATACTGCAAGATAATCACCTGCTGCTGCAATAGGCAATTTAATATCTTTAATTAATATATCTGATGATTCACAGAATTTTCCAGATATTGATACTAAATCAGTATTGTCTTCATTTATTTTATTAGCAATTACTGCGTCATATTTAGCTTGATATAGACAAGGTCTAATATTATCTGACATTCCACCATCTATTGAAACATATTTTCTTGAACTTGGTGATTTTTTAATAGAACCTATTTCATACATTGTAATACCGGCTTCTCCAATTATCCATCTGCCTGGCTCAATAATTACTTTCGGTCTTATTAATTTGTTTTCTCTGCAAAAGTCCTCAATTAATTTCATTGCAGGATCAATAAAATATGATAATGGTTTTGGATCATCTTCATCAGTATAATGTATTCCAAATCCTCCGCCGATATCTAAATCTTTAGTATCAAAATTATATTTGTTTTTAAGTTCTAAAATAAGATTTAAAGCTACTTTAATAGCGTTTAGATGTGATGAATTATTGTGCAACTGTGAGCCAACATGAAAATGTAGCCCTTTAAAATCAATATATTTTGAATTAATTGCTTTTTCAAAAGTATCGAAGAAAATATTTCCTTCAAGAGAAACACCAAATTTTGAATCTTTATGACCAGTTGATATATATTCATGGGTTGTATTTGTAACGCCTGGAACAATTCTAAATAAGACTGAAATGTTCTTTTTCTTTTTATTACATACATCAATTAATAAATCAAGCTCATATGGATTATCAACAACAATTCTACTTATTTGATACTCAACAGCAAGTTCGATTTCTTGTCTTGATTTATTATTTCCGTTAAAATCAATATTCCCATTTGGAAATCCAGCTTTAATTGCAGTATATAATTCTCCGCCAGAAACTACGTCTAATCCTAAGCCTTCTCTTTCAATGATTTTGCACATAGCAAGAGGTAAAAATGCTTTTGATGCATAAATTGCTCTTGTGTTTTCATATTTTGATAGAAATGATGATTTAATTTCATTACATCTATCAACAATATGAGTCTCAGATATTAAATATAGAGGTGTTCCGTACTTTTTTGCTAGTTCAACAGTGTTACATCCATCAAAATATAAAACGTTATTGTTTTTTATCATATCTTATCCTTTCGTTTTTTAATTCCATTATATATATTTAATAATTATTAAAGCATGTTTCATGCCAAAGAGTGGTAATTGAAAGAAAATAATGATATATTTAAATAAGGAGGTGTTTATTTGTGAATTATTCAATTTTAGTTTCAGATTTTTTAAACAATATGAATGAAGGTTTAATATATATAGATTCAGATGGAATTATTAAAGAATATAATGAAAAAGCTAAACAAATGGTTGGAATAGAAAGAGATTGCCCTTATTCTCATGATGAAGGGAAAATTGAAAAAGATGATATAGTAATAATTGCATATACATCTTTTGGGCTTGATGATGAAGGTATTGATGAAAATGATTTAAAAAAAATTGGACTGACATTAAATAATATTGAAGAAGGAACAACCATTTTAGCAGTTGGAAGATATATGGGAAATGTAAATGGAAAAAGTAAAATAAAACCACCGGATGTATATATAGATACTATTCTGTTGGAAGATGATTTTGAGAATATACATTTTAAAGCAAAAGTTGATTATATTGATAGATGCGTTGAAATTAAAATCAATAGCAGATCATATAGGTATTATTATAATAATTATTTTAGCAATTGTGTAGTTTTAGATAAAGATACAAAAGAAGTGAAATTTTATCAACAAGGTGGTTATACTGCATGGAAAGAGGATTTGAAACTATTACTAAACGGACAGTCTTTTAGTGAAAAAAAAGTTGGTAAAAATAAAAAAGAAGTAATAAATAAGCATATTTTGGAAGTGCATGATAATAATGAAATAATTAAAGACTTTATAAGCTGTGCAAAGGGTGAGCACCCAGGATTTAAAGGAAAAAACAGTAAATTAAATGGTGTATATTCTAGTTGTACTTTTTTTCCTGTTAAGAGAGATGGTATAACAATGGGAGCTTATTTATTATTAAATGATATCAGTTTGTTGCAAAGTGCTGAAACTCAAAGGAATATTGCATATAGCAGATTAAAAGCTGTAACAAAATCTTTAAAAGATAACGAAAAAGTTGAGAATCATTTCCCCAAAATTATTGGCTCTAGCAAAATCATGGGAGAAATAAAGAAATTGGCTTATAAAGCAAGTAAATCTGAATCAAATGTATTATTGCTTGGAGAAAGTGGAACGGGTAAGAGTGTGTTAGCAAGAGCGATACATGATGCCTCAGGCAATAAAAATAAGCCGTTTATACAAGTTAACTGTAGTTCAATTCCAGAAACCCTTATTGAAAGCGAATTATTTGGATATGAAAGAGGAGCTTTTACTGGAGCAAATCAAAAAGGTAAAAAAGGATATTTCGAGATGGCAGATACAGGAACTATTTTTTTAGATGAAATTGGTGATTTGTCAAAAGGAATGCAAGTAAAACTATTGCATGTAATACAAAATAAAAAATTTTATAAAGTTGGTGGAGATAAGGAGATAAATGTTAATGTAAGAATTATCGTTGCCACAAATAGAAATTTGGAATCAGATGTAAAAAATAATCTTTTTAGGAAAGACCTGTATTATAGAATTAATGTTTTTCCAATCCATATTCCATCTTTAAGAGAAAGAATTGATGATATGTATGAGCTCGTTGAGTATCTACTTCCAAAGATATGTATGAAAATAGGGACTGAAGAAAAACGCATTTCAGGTGAAGCAATGGCTAAATTAAGAGTATATCATTGGCCTGGAAATATAAGAGAGCTTGAAAATATTTTAGAAAGAGCAGTTAATCTGTGTGATGATAAAACTATAATGTCAGAGCATATTAAAGTGAAAATTAATAAGAAAAATTTAAACAATCAAGAGGAGTATTTAAAACCTCTGAAAGATAGTTTAAATGCATTAGAATTGGAAATAATTGAAAATGTAATAGACTATACTAATAATGATAAGATAAAAACTATGGAAATTCTTAAAATTAAAAAGACAAAGCTTTACGAAAAACTAAAAGCTATAAAAGAAAAAGAGCGTTCCGAAAAAACGGAATAATCTAAAATATCAAACTCCTTTAATGCCAACGTTTAGAAAGATAATATTTGAAATTTGAGTATTATCTTTTATTTTGCAAATGATTTCCTAAATAACGGAATTTTCCGGGTGTTAGTATTTTGCCATAGCTTCTAATAAAACTCCGGAAATTCGGAAAAAAATATTTTTATAAGAACTTCTTAATCTGATTATTTATGTGAAACCCGGAGTTTTCAGAAAATTACGAAGAGTTTATCTTTTGGTATAAGAATTGCATTAATATGCAGTGACGATTAAAAACATTAGAAAAATAGGGAGGGAATATGAAAAAAATATTGGCTATGATGTTAGTATTGGTATTGGCATTTACGGGATGCTCTAGTAAAACAGTTGATACTGATACAAAAAAAGATACAGCTGCAGAGAATACTACTAAAACAGAGGTAAAATCAGAGGAACCTGCTCCACCAGAAGGTATTACATATGCAGATAAGCAAATTTTTAATAGTGTATATGCTGGAGAAATTACTACTTTAAATTATTTGGTATCATCTTCTACAAATGAACTTGGTTTATTTGCGAATTTTGTGGATACACTTGTTGATTATGATAAATATGGTGTGATAATTCCAGGTTTAGCAAGTGAATGGTCTTCAGATGAGTCAGGGTTAGTATGGACTTTTAAAATTAGAGAAGGCGTTAAATGGTATACAAGTGATGGAGATGAATATGGTGATGTAACTGCAAATGATTTTGTAGATGCGCTTAAATATACATTTAATCCTGATAATGGATCTAAAACTGCAAATATTGCATATAAAGTAATAAAAAATGGTGAAGCATATTATAATGGCGAAGTTACAGATTTTAGTAAAGTTGGAGTAAAAGCTATTGATAAATATACTTTAGAGTATACTTTAGAGAAAGCTGTTCCTTATTTTGAATCAATGCTTTCATATGCGTCATTCTTTCCGATTAATGGAGATTTTTTAAATGAAGTTGGAGATACATTTGGAACTAGCAATGATACAATTTTATATAGTGGTGCTTACATTATGGAAACTTTTGAGCCACAAAATAGAAGAGTATTAGTTAAAAATGAAAATTACTGGGATGCAGATAAAGTTTATATTGAAAAACTTAAATATAAATATAATAAAGAAGCAAGTACTATTGGACCAGAATTATTTTTAAGAGGAGATATTACACAAGTTAATATACCTTCAGGTGCGATTGATGCGTGGATGCAAGACGATAAGAAAAAAGACATGGTTAGACCAGCGATTGCGAGTTATTATACTTATTTCTATGCATTAAATTTTGATCCGAATTATGATGAAGCTTATAATCCTGAAGAGTGGAGAATCGCAGTTAATAATCAAAATTTCAGAAAATCATTGTTTCACGGACTTAATAGAATAGCAGCTTTAACAACAGGTGAACCATATAACCCTGAAAATAAATTAGGTAATACAATTACTCCTAAGAACTTTGTAAATGCTGGAGGTCTTGATTATACTCAAATGGGATCATTGAAAAAATTTGCTGATACCGATTCATTTGATTCGAAATTGGCTCTTGAATATAAAGAAAAAGCAATTAAAGAACTTGAGGCTGAAGGAGTGGAATTTCCTGTTTCAGTTGTAATTCCTTATTCAACTGGAAGTACTGAAAATGCAAATAGAGCTCAAGTTGTACAACAACAATTAACAACACTTTTAGGTGATGAATATATTGAAGTATTTACTTTACCATATCCAGCATCTGGATTCACTTCAAATACTAGACGTAATGGAAATTATGGATTAGAATTGGTTAATTGGGGACCGGATTATGCTGATCCAGAAACATATTCTGAACCATTTGCAACTTTATATCCTGAATCAGACGAACGTGCTGGAACTTCAAGATATAAATATAATTTCCCTGAGTCAACTACACAAGTTGATGAGAATGGAAATAATATATTTGATGTATATGTAAGTATGGTAAATGAAGCAAAAGCTGAAACTATAGATTTACAGAAAAGATACGAATTATTTGCTGAGGCAGAAGCATATATTATAGATCAAGCTTGGATTATTCCTTATAGACTCGGTGGAGGAGGATATGTTGCCTCAAAATTAAATCCATTTGAATCACAATATTCACCATTTGGTGTTGCAAGCTTAAGATACAAAGGACAACATGTTCTTGAAGAGCCTATGAGCAGTAAGCAATATTTTGAAGAGCAAGCAAAATGGCAAGCTGAAAGAGAAGAAGTTTTTAATAAAATGAAATAGAAATTGATATAGCGAGGTCTAATGGCCTCGTTATATTTGCAAAAAAAAGGAGGGAAAATGAGCAAATATGTCATAAAAAGGTTTTTCAGATCAATATTTACATTGATTGCTGTAATTACAGTTGTTTTCCTATTAATGCGAATGATGCCTGAAGAGGGTTACTTTGGTGAAACGGGAACTGATAAGTTAGATGAATCACAAAAGGAAGCAATTTTAACAAATTTAGGACTTAGAGATCCTATGCATATACAATTACTACATTTTTATTCTGATTTGGCTAAAGGTGATTTAGGAGATTCTTTGATATATAGACCTAATGTTTCAATTACTAAAATTATTAAACAAAAAGCACCATATTCAATTGCAATAGGACTTTCATCTTTAGGATTTGCATTGATATTAGGATTGTCAATGGGTGTTGTAATGGCAAAAGAAAAGAATAAATTAGCAGATAAAATGGGAACTTTCTACGTAGTAATTATTAGGGCTGTACCGCCTATTGTTTATTATCTATTTATACAATTATATTTAACCCAGATTTTTAAGCTGCCATTATTGTTTGATATTGATGAGCCATCAAGTTGGATATTGCCAACATTTGCAATGGCACTTGGTAATATAGCAGGATATGCAATGTGGATGAGACGTTATATGGTAGATGAATTAAATAAAGATTATTTAAGATTAGCTAGAGCAAAGGGTTTAAGTGAAAGAAAAATAATGGTTTCACATGTAGCTAGAAATGCCCTTGTTCCAATGGTGCAATATTTACCGGCATCAATATTATTTACAATTGGTGGATCAATTTATATTGAATCCTTATTTTCAATTCCGGGAATGGGTGGATTATTAGTTGATGCTATACAATTACAAGATAATAATTTAGTACAAGCATTAGTATTAATGTTTTCAGTAGTAGGTATTTTAGGTCTATTCTTAGGTGATGTTTTAATGGCTATGTTAGATCCAAGAATAAAACTACATTCTAGTGGAGGTGGAAGATAATGACTAGCGATGTTAAAACTGAAAAAATTGATAAATCATTATTTGAATTTGCTGAATATGATTCTAAAAATGCTGAATTGATAGGTTATTCAAATTATTCTTATTGGAGATCTACTTTGCAAGTGTTTTTAAAGAATAAAATTGCTGTAATATTATTATTTGTTGTAGTATTGTTATTACTATTTACAGTTGTGCAACCGTATTTACCTAATCAACATTCACCAATAAAAATAAATGTTGATGCAGATGGACTACAATTAAGGAATTTACCACCTAGTTCAGAATATTGGTTTGGTACAAATTCCATTGGTCAGGATATATGGTCAAGGATTTGGAGTGGTACAAGAACTTCATTATTTATAGGTTTAACAGTAGGTATAATTGAATTAATTGTAGGTATATTTGTTGGATCTATTTGGGGATATGTTAGAAAATTGGATCCGATTATAACTGAGATTTATAATGTTATCACAAATATTCCAACTACAATAATTTTAATTTTAATTGCTTATATTTTAGAACCTGGGATTTTAACAATAATAATTGCAATGAGTGTTACAAGGTGGACAAGTATGGCCCGTTTTGTAAGAAATCTTGTTATTATTATTAGAGATAGAGAATATAATTTAGCTTCTAGATGTTTAGGTACTCCGCTTCATAGAATTGCTTCAAAAAACTTATTACCGTATTTAGTATCTGTAATAATGTTAAGATTGGCGTTAGCAATTCCGCTTGCAATTGGATCTGAAGTGTTCTTAACTTATATTGGAATTGGATTACCAGTAGATATTCCATCGCTTGGAAATCTTATTAATGAAGGTCGTATGTTTATTATGACACCTTCGTTAAGATATCAACTGTTATTTCCGACTGCTGTATTGTCAATAATTACAATTTCATTTTATGTTATGGGCAATGCTTTTGGCGATGCATCTGATCCTAAGAATCATATTTAAAGGGGGAGTCTTATATGAATAATAAAAAAAATAATGAAGTGGTTCTTTCTGTTTCAGATCTTTCAATAAAATTTGAATTGAGAGGAAGAAGTTTAAAAGCTATTAGACATATTTCACTTGATTTGTATAAAGGCGAAAGCTTGGCAATAGTTGGAGAATCAGGTTCAGGAAAATCTGTATTTACAAAATCATTTATGGGATTGCTCGATTCAAATGGATGGATTGATACAGGAAGCATTAATTATAAAGGTACTGATTTAGCGAAATTCAAAAATAATAAAGATTGGTTAAAATATAGAGGTGGAGAAATTGCAATGATATTTCAAGATCCAATGACAGCACTAAATCCACTTAAAAAAATAGGACATCAAGTTCAAGAAGCAATTGAGCTTCATCAAAATATTAAAGGGGATGCTGCAAAAAAATTAACTATAGAAATTCTTAATGATGTTGGTATACCAATGCCAGAAAAAAGATATGAGCAATATCCACATGAGTTTTCAGGTGGTATGAGACAAAGAGTTGTTATTGCAACTGCAATGGCTTGTAAACCTAATGTTTTAATATGTGACGAACCTACTACAGCACTTGACGTTACAATTCAAGCGCAAATTTTAGATTTACTTAAGGGAATGCAAAAAAAATATAATTTGACTGTTGTATTTATAACGCATGATTTGGGTGTTGTTGCAAATGTTGCAGATAGGATAGCGGTTATGTATGCAGGTGATATTGTTGAAGTTGGAATGGCTGAGGAAATATTTTATAACCCACAGCATCCTTATACTTGGGCTTTATTATCTTCGCTTCCACAACTTGGAACTAAAGGAGAAGATTTATATTCAATCGCAGGAACTCCACCAAGTTTATATAAAGAAATTGTTGGAGATGCATTTGCTCCTAGAAATCCTAGGGCATTAAAAATTGATTATATTAAAACACCGCCATATTTTGAAATATCAGAGACTCATAAAGCAAAAACTTGGTTATTGCATCCTGATGCACCTCAAATTGAAGTGCCTGATGTGATAAGAAGATTACATGAGCACTTTGGAGGTAATAGATAATGAAAAATAATAATGAAGTATTATTAGAAGTGAATAATTTAAAAGTTGAATTTGGTGGAAAGAAAAATAAATTTGTAGCAGTTAAAGGCGTAAGTTTTAATGTATATAAAGGTGAGACTTTCGGTTTAGTAGGTGAGTCTGGTTCTGGTAAGACTACTATAGGTCGTGCTATTATGAGAATCAATGAAGCAGCTGAAGGAGAAATTAAATTTAAAGGCAAGAAAATTAATGGAAAGATTTCAAAAGAGTTAGATAGAGAAGTTACTGAAAAAATACAAATGATTTTCCAAGATCCAATGGCATCATTAAATGAAAGAGCAAAAGTTGATTATATTGTTTCAGAAGGAATTTATAATTTAAAGAAATTTAAAGATGAAGCTGATAGAAAAGCAAAAGTAGAAAAAGCTTTGACAGATGTCGGATTACTTCCTGAATTTGCAAGTAGATTTCCTCATGAGTTTTCAGGCGGACAAAGACAAAGAATAGGTATTGCAAGGGTTTTAATAATGGAACCTGAATTAGTAGTAGCTGATGAGCCAATTTCTGCACTTGATGTATCGATAAGAGCACAAGTATTAAATATTTTATCTCATTTACAAAAAGAAAGAGGACTTACTTATATTTTTGTAGCTCATGATTTATCTGTAGTAAGATTTATAACTGATCGTATTGCAGTAATTCACAAAGGAAAAATAGTTGAACTTGCAGAATCTGAGAAATTATTTGAAAATCCGCTTCATCCTTATACAAGAGCATTAATTTCAGCCGTTCCACAACCTGATCCAATTGCTGAAAGAAATAAAGTAATTGAAATATATGATCCAAGTTGTCACAACTATGATGTTGATAAACCTGAGTGGGTCAAAATAGAAGAAGATCATTATATTTTAGCAAATAAAGAGGAAATAATTAAATATAAAGAAATTTTAGAAAGCAAGGTTTAATATGAAATTAGTTATTATTGAAAAAGAAGATTTTTTAAAAGGAAGTTTAAATAATCTTGAATTAATTAATAATAGTTTAATATTAAAAAAAGGATATTTAAGTGGAATATATGAATCTGAAGAAATTGAAAATAATAAATTTAAGAAAATTGTTGCCTCATGGAATGTAAATACAACTAAAGATGCATCTGTTGAAATAAAGGTATCATTTTATAAAAATGATAAATGGTCTATGTGGTTTTCATATGGAAAATGGAGTAATAATGGATTAAATGAGGGTAGTATAGTAAAGCAACATGATGATTTAGGTAAAATAAGCATTGATACTATTAATGTGAAAAATGGCTTTAGTGAAGTTTTAAAAGTAAAAGTTATTTTTAAAAGAAAAAATAGTAAATTGGAATCTCCCTTATTAAGAAGGATTATATTATCTTCATTTAAAGAATTTGAAAATATAGATTGTAAATTAACTGATATTGATATTGAAGTTCCGAAGATATCGCAAATGCTTATTCCTGAAATAGGTAAAAGTATTTGTAGTCCAACATCACTCACTATGCTTATTAATAATTATAAATATTTAAAAGATGCTTATGATGTTTCACAAAGTTGTTTTGATAATGGAGCAGGGATATATGGAAATTGGTCCTATAATATGGCATATGCTTCTGAAATAGGTTTTAAATCATATGTAAGATTTTGTGAAAATGCAGATATATTTATAAAATATGTTTCAAGTGGAATTCCTGTTGCGGCTTCTATTAAAACAGCTGATAATGATGTTTTGAAAGGAGCGCCTCAAAGTTATCCTTCAGGACATTTATTAGTAATAAGAGGATTTTCAACTAATGGAAATCCACAAATTATTGTTAATGATCCTGCATCTAAGGAAGTTGAAAATGTAAAAAGATATTATGATTTTTCTGAATTTTTAAAAGTATGGAATAAAGTTATTTATGTTTTGGAGTTGGAAAAATAAGGAAGTGAAATATGTTAGCCATTGTAAAAGAAACTATTGTAACAGTAAAAAATGCACCTTCAGATGATGCAATACGAATTGATGAAATATTTTTAGGAATGTTAATAAATATTTTGTGGGATGACGTAAATAATTATTGTTATATTGAAACGGAATATAATTACAAAGGATATATTAATAAAAAATCACTTATAATAAAAGAAAACAAAGTTAATAATTGGAAAGATAATGCAAATTATATGGTTAATGGAGAATATGTAGATATTCTTGATAACATATCGTATGATAGCAAAAAAATCATTTCAGTAATGAGAGGTTCAAGACTTATTATGACTGAAAAAAGAAACAAAATAAGATCGAAAGTTTCTCTTCCAGATGGAAGACAAGGATGGATAAGAAATGAATTTATAAAAAAAATAGAAGACCCATCTTTTAGAACGATAGAAGATATTAGAAATGAAATTGTTGAGAATGCATTAAAATATCTTGGAAAACAATTTAGATGGGGCGGTAAAAGTCCGCATGGACTTGATAGCTCTGGATTGACTTCAATGACATATTTTCTATCTGGTTTAAAAATTTGGCGCGATTCAGATTTATTGGATGAAAGTTTAATTAGAATAAAAAAAGATGAATTAGAATATGGTGATTTAATTTTTGGGAAAGCGCATACAGCGATTTATTTAGGTAATGATAAATTTATTGATGCATCGGCTGTAGATGCTAAAGTGGTAATAAAAAGTATAAATGTAAATGATAATGAATATGATGATATTTTTTCTGATGAAGAAACCATATACGCTTGTCATAAATTATTGAGGAGTTAATTATGTATGAAATAGCAAAAAAAATTCATAGTGAAAGTATAGTTTTTGATGCACATTTAGACCTTGGCGGTATTATATATAATAATCGAGTAAAAGGTAAAAAAGAAGTGTTAAACGAACTTTTTTTAGAAGATTTTAGAAAAATTGGAGTTAAATTTGTAATTGCAGCAATATTTGTAGAAAGCGATGTTGTAGAAATGGCGTTGAAAAGAGGGCTATTACAAATAGAAGCAATAAAATCAGATATTAAAGAATGCGAAGATTTTATGTTAGTTAGAGATTCAAAGGATATGGAAAAATCAATTAGAGAAAATAAAATTGGTTTAATATTATCGTTAGAAGGATTAGAGCCAATTCATAAAGAACTTGAACTTTTAAATACTTTTTATGAGCTAGGAGTAAGAGGGTTTGGAGTTACTTGGGCAAGAAGGAATCTTGTTGCAGATGGTAGTTATTTTAGATATCCAGAAGAAGGTGTATTAGGTGGGCTTACGCCGTTTGGAATTCAAGTGATGAAAAGAGCTGAAGAGATTGGTTATTTTATTGATGTAAGTCATATTAATGACGTAGGATTTGATGATGTATTTAAATATACTAAATCATCAATAATAGCTTCACATTCAAATGCAAGAGAAGTTAATAAAATGCCAAGAAATTTAAGTGATGATCAAATAAGAAAAATTGCAAGCAGAAACGGTGTTATTGGAGTTAATGCATATACCGAAATTGTTTCGCAAAATAAGGATGAACAAAATATTATTAAATTATGTGATCATATTGACCATTTAGTCAAAATAAGTAGTGATAAAAATGTAGGCTTTGGATTTGATTTATGTACAAAATACTATGATAACGGTAGAATTCAAGATGTTTTAAAAAGTCATGAAGATGTTATTTTAATAACTGAAGAGCTACTAAAAAGAAATTATTCAGAGGAAAGCATAAAAAACATTATTGGATTAAATTTCTATGATTATATATTAAAGGCACTAAATTAAAGAAATAAAAAATCAACAATAACATTTTATTATGTATTTGTTGATTTTTTATTTCAATTACGAAAATTCGTTTCAAATTAATTTGCTAGTTTACATATTATTTCAGTTTCATTAATTATTTTATTTTTTTCTTTTAATCCAAATGGCCATTTCTTATAACATAAATATGCGACTATTACTGATGTTATTTCAGAAAATATTGTTGCAGCCCATATTCCATTAGTTCCAAATATTAATGGTAATATTAACAATCCAGCAATTAATGAAATTAAACTTCTATAAACAGTAATACCACCTGAAATGATTGGTGAATTAAGTGATGTATAATATGTTGCAAAAGATATATTAATACCACTAAATATATATGCAAATCCAAAGAAATTCATTATAAACATTGAGAGTTCTATAGTTGATTTATCTGATACAAAAATCATTGCGATATTTTCTCTGAAGATTAGTACGACTAAAAATATGAATAATCCTGATATAAAATTTGATTTTAATGCTAAATTTTTTAATTCTTTAACTCTTTTAAATTGATTAGCTCCATAGTTTACGCTAATTGCTGATTGAACACTTTCTGCAAGGCCGTAAAACATTCCGATAGATAAATTTCCAATTTGAATTGCAACTGCGTAAGCAGCAACCCCGTTAAGCCCAATTTTATTAATAATTATCATATTGTAAATGAATGCTGATATTGAAACTGATGCCATACTTAATAACTCTGAAGATCCATTAAATAGCATTTGTAACACTTCATTTTTATAGAATATAGGTTTTTTAAATTTCCAATTAGATTTGAAAATCAGCTCTAATAATAACATAGAAAATGGAATTAATTGTGCTAATCCTGTTGCCAAAGCGGCTCCTTTTATGCCCAGTTCCATATATACTATGAAAATGTAATTTAAAACAATATTTAATATAGTTCCTAAAGCTATTGGTATAACAGCTGCTAAAGGTTTGGCATCCAATTTCAAAAAGAATCCCATTACAAAATTTAATAAAAATGGAACGAAAAACAAACTAAGAGTTGTACTATAATCTCTTACATATATAACTACTTCACCTTCTGCGCCCATCCATAGCCCAAATGATTTGCCGAAAATTAATACAAATATTGTTGCAAATATACTAATTATTGTTAAAAGCACTATTGTAACATTAAAAAAATTATTGCTTTTTTCAATATCTCCTTTTCCTTTAAATATTCCAGATAAAGTTGTACCACCAATAGCAACCATTGTCCCAATCCCTGCTAATAACATTATAATTGGTGATACTAAAGTAACTGCAGCTAATCCATTTGATCCTACATATTTACCGATAAACATTGAATCAATAAATCCAGCAGTACTTTGCAAAATCATAATAAGTATTGATGGGATTGCAAATTTCCAAAATATTTTCGTAGTGTTATCGGTTTTTAAATCTAATTCAGTTTTCATTTTAACCCCTCAATACCTATTTAATAAGTTATAGTTTAACTTGTTAATTTCATTTCTATTTTATATAATAAACCTTGAAGTGGGTTTAATGTCAAGGAGGAAAAATGAGAAAGTTATTAACTATTGGTGAATTAGCGAAAATTTTAAATATTAATGCTTCTACAATTAGGCATTATGAACAAAAAGGTCTTATTGTACCAACTAAAATTGATGAAAATAATTATAGATTATATGATTTTGATAAATTAGATAAAATGGAAAATATATTATTATTAAGAGATTTAGATATTCCACTAAAAGATTTAAAAGAACTTCTTGAGAATTATTCTCTTGAAAAATATATTGAAATTCTCAGAACTTCTCGTAACAATATTGAAATGAAAATTCTGGATTTAAATAATAAAAAAAATAAAATTGATAAAAAATTAGAATCAGCGATAAACATTTCAAATATTAAGTCTGAATTTAAAATTAAAAATTATGATACCCGTAATCTTTCAATGCTTTTTTCAGAGCGATTTAATATTTTATCTATTAAAGAAATTTATGAAATTATTCAAAAAAATCCTTGGTTTAATTATTCTAAGATTGATACATCATATATAATTTTAAATAATAATAATAATAATTATTATGAACATTGCATTGATAATAATGTTTTCCCTGAGTCTGCTCAACTATGCAAATCGGTTATTCTAAATAAAGGTAAATATATAACATATAATTTTTTAATATATTTGGAAAAAGATTTGGATGAAGATATTATTACTGCGGAAAATAGAATAATAGAAGATGCAACAAAAATATTTAATAAATATATTCTAGAAAATAATATATTTACTACAGGTCCAATTATATATAAGCAAATTGTAAAAGCTTCGATTCATAAGCTTTATACTTTCTATATAACTATAGAAAAATTAATCTCTAAGCATTAAAAACCCTCTATTAAAAATAGAGGGATTAATCTCAAAGAACTTTTCTAGACGGCTGGCTGTCGTGCTACTATTAACTTATATCTTGATATTTAATTATCTGAGATACTTAATATCTTATAAGTCTATTAAAAGGAGTTTTTAATCGCTTTTAAAATATTTTATATTGAAGTTTTTTATGTTTCAATATTTTTAAGATATGGTAGTTAAAGTATTTTGTTTAGACCCTATAGCTTTGCGTATTATATTTTCATATAATTTGCTATTACCGAAAAGTATTTTGGTGGCTGGCTATCATGTCTTTTTTCTTTTTTAGAATTTTAATTATTCTTGAAAGAAGAAAAGATTTAGACCCTATAGCTTTGCGTATTATATTTTCATATAATTTGCTTTTTTAGGCACTTTCACTGCCTAAAGTAATTATACCCATAGAAAAAAATTTTAAACATTTTTTTAAAAAATTATGTACGAATTATTACATATAAAATATGATATAATAAATGGTGAAATATATAATTAATTTTAAAAGGAGGAATTAATGAAAGCTGAAGTTGCTAAATATTTAGAAAATCAGATTTCAAAACAATATAAAAATACAAAGAAAAGTACTTGTAAATTTAACTTGAATGTAGAACAGTTTAATGACGAATTAGATTTAATGGAAAATGAAAGATATGAGTATTTGAAAAAAATGTTAAATAATGGAACTACGGAAGAAATTCATCATTTATATAATAATATTGATGAAATCTGACTGCACACTTTTGACTTCAGTCATGAGTTAAGTCAGAAAAAAAGTTTCTTTTTTTAAAATATTATAAAATAAAACCTTTACAAAAACCAGCTCTGAACTGGTTTTTTAAGCA
>JAMOQG010000156.1 GCA_027064135.1 Peptostreptococcaceae bacterium
ATTAAAGAATACAATATAAATTCTTTAGCTAGATTAATATTGGGGATATTACTTGGAACATCATTGCAAGCAATATTAGAACCAAATGAGGATAGTATATTAGAATCATTAAATATTATTCAAGGAGGAATTTAAATTAGGATGAAAGGGGAATGAATTATGTCAAAATTATTTGAGAAATCTGTTAATGTGGGGTTTGGGTTATTTTCATATTCAAAAGAGAAGATTAAAACTGCTGTAGATGAACTTGTAAAAAAAGGGGAAGTAGCTAAAGATGATGCAAAAGAAGTCGTTGATGATTTAATAAAAAAAGGAGAAGAAGAAAGATTAGAATTGAAAAAGATGATTAAAAATGAAATAAAAGAGTCTTCGATATTAAAAAAGAGTATTACTAAAGAAGATGTTAGAAATATTGTTCAAGAAGAGCTTAAAGTAATATTAGAAGAAAAAAATGAGTTATAAATAGAATTTAGTATAAGTGTTTAACAATTATAGGATTTAAATGAATAAAATTTTATAAAAGCTTCTTACTAATAATTGAGCAGTGAAAGTATATTAATTATTTCTATCGTGATTGGGTGTGAATGCAGTGTTGTTCATTAAAAGGTTTAGGCATATTAAAAGATATAGAGAAATTGTGAGAGTGTTTGCAAAACACGGATTTGGTGCTGTTATAGATAAGTTAGGAATTATTGCTTATTTAAAGTTAAACAAAAAAAATATAACAAATAATGAACAAGAAAAGGAAAAATTATCAATTGGAGAACGATTAAGGTTATCTTTAGAAGAGCTTGGGCCAACTTTTGTAAAATTAGGGCAAATATTAAGTACTAGAGCAGATCTTTTACCAAATGATATTATTGAAGAGCTTGAAATATTATTCAAGGAGGAATTTAAATTAGGATGAAAGGGGAATGAATTATGTCAAAATTATTTGAGAAATCTGTTAATGTGGGGTTTGGGTTATTTTCATATTCAAAAGAGAAGATTAAAACTGCTGTAGATGAACTTGTAAAAAAAGGGGAAGTAGCTAAAGATGATGCAAAAGAAGTCGTTGATGATTTAATAAAAAAAGGAGAAGAAGAAAGATTAGAATTGAAAAAGATGATTAAAAATGAAATAAAAGAGTCTTCGATATTAAAAAAGAGTATTACTAAAGAAGATGTTAGAAATATTGTTCAAGAAGAGCTTAAAGTAATATTAGAAGAAAAAAATGAGTTATAAATAGAATTTAGTATAAGTGTTTAACAATTATAGGATTTAAATGAATAAAATTTTATAAAAGCTTCTTACTAATAATTGAGCAGTGAAAGTATATTAATTATTTCTATCGTGATTGGGTGTGAATGCAGTGTTGTTCATTAAAAGGTTTAGGCATATTAAAAGATATAGAGAAATTGTGAGAGTGTTTGCAAAACACGGATTTGGTGCTGTTATAGATAAGTTAGGAATTATTGCTTATTTAAAGTTAAACAAAAAAAATATAACAAATAATGAACAAGAAAAGGAAAAATTATCAATTGGAGAACGATTAAGGTTATCTTTAGAAGAGCTTGGGCCAACTTTTGTAAAATTAGGGCAAATATTAAGTACTAGAGCAGATCTTTTACCAAATGATATTATTGAAGAGCTTGAAAAATTACAAGATGCAGTTTCATTTTTAGATTTTGAAGAAGTTCGTTCTCAAATTGAAATTGAATTTGGTAAGACATTAGAAGAACTTTTTTTTGAGTTTGATAAGAAACCATTAGCAGCTGCATCAATAGCTCAAGTTCATTTAGCAAGATTAAAATCTAAACAGGAAGTGGTAATAAAAATTCAGCGGCCTGGAATAGAAAGAATAATTGATTTGGATTTGAAAATATTAGAAGATTTAGCTTCTTTTATAGATTTAAAAACAAAATATGGAAAACTGTATAATTTCAGAGAAACGATTCAAGAATTTGGTATTACTATTAAAAAAGAATTGGATTTTAGAGCTGAAGGTGAGAATGCAGAAAAATTTGAGACTAATTTTTTAAAAAATAAAAATGTAGCTGTACCAGAAATATTTTGGGATTTTACTACAAGTCGTGTACTAACAATGGAGTACATAAATGGACTCAGTTTAAGTGATCTCAGTATTATAAAAAAAGAAGGACATGATCTTAAATTAATAAGTAAAACACTTGTGGAATCAATGTTTGATCAAATTTTAAAGGATGGATTTTTTCATGGTGATTTACATCCAGGTAATATAATGGTATTACCAAATAATAAAATTGTGTTTTTAGATTTAGGGATGGTTGGTGTTTTAAATGAGGAGCGAAGAAAACAGTTTTTAAAAATTTTAGTTGGTGTAACAACAAAAAATAGTAAAATAATAACTCAGGCATTATTAGAATTAAATGCAGTTCCAGTGAGAGCAAATGTAAAAAAAATGGAAAGTGAATTTGATGTATTAAGAGATAAATATTCGTCTATACCACTAGAAGAAGTAAAACTTGGAGAAGTTTTTGGTGAAATTTTTTCGATTGCTTTTTTATATAATTTAAGGATACCAAGTGAATTTACAATGCTAGCAAAAAGTTTAGCTACAATGGAAGGGTTAATAGAAAAACTTGATCCCAAATTTAATGTTTTAGAAGTTATCGAGCCAATGACTAAGAAATTGATTATTAAAACGTTTTCGGTTTCTGATATAAGCAGAACAGTATTAGAAAGTTCTTTAGATTATTATACTGTATTAAAAGAAACACCATTATTTTTAGTGAATTTTTTTAGAAAATTTGAAGATGATGATTTTGTATTAAACCATGAAATAAAAGGATTAGATGAATTGTTCGGTGAAAGAAACAGAGTATTAAATTATATTTCATTAAGTATTATACTATTGGGATTAAGTATTATAATTACTGGGATTATAATTGTAATAGGATTTAGTCCTAATTTTGATTTTAATATACATTATAACAGCAGATTTTTATTAGAAATTGGGTTTATTTTTACTGGAGTAGTATTTTTTTTGAAATTTATTTTAAAAAAGAAATAATTTTGTTTTATTAAAAGACAATATAAATGGGGGTTGAATAATGAGCGTTAAAATTATAGTAGATAGTGCATGTGATTTGCCACAAGAAATGATTAAGCGGTTAGACGTAAAGGTTATGCCATTATTGGTTTATGTAGATGGAATTGAATATAAGGATAAAGAAACTATTAAACCAAAAGAATTGTATGAAAAAATGAGAAACGGTTCTTCAGTAAGAACTGCACAAATTTCCTTAAAGATGTTTCATGATGAATTTATAAAATATGTAAATAGTGATGATGAATATTTGTATATTTCATTTTCATCAGGGCTATCAGGGACATATCAAACCGCAGAAATGGTAAGAAAAGAATTAAAAGAAACATATCCTGAGCTTAAATTAAAAATATATGATTCAAAATGTGCATCGGTTGGATTAGGGATGATAGTTGATTTTGCAGTTAGTTTGGCAGAAAAAGGGAAAAATATAGATCAGATAATAAGTTTAATAGATGATAAAGCATCTCGTATGGAACATATAATTACAGTTGATGATATGGAATATTTATATCGTGGTGGAAGAATAAGTAAATCAAAAGCAGTAGTTGGTGGGATATTAAATATAAAACCGATTATTAATATTGAAAAAGGGGAACTAAAGCTTATAGGAAGAGCACGTAGTCAAAAGAAGACTATAATAAAAATGCTTGATATTATGGAAGAACGCGGAAAGGATATTAGTCAGCAAACTATTGGTATACATCATGGAGATAATTTAGCTACTGCAGGAATTATGGAACAGATGATTCGTGAAAGGTTTGGAGTTAATAAATTTATAGTAACTTATGCTGGATCTGTTCTTGGCGCTCATTTAGGGCCTGGTGCTTTATCAATTTTTTTTACACGTTGAAATAATTTGATTATTTATTCAAAAGGGTAATATGTTTTAGACATAAAAGAAATGTGAATAGGGTGAAAAATGAAAGAAATTTGGATGATATTTAAACAAAGTGTATTTATTTTAAAAAAAAATATAATGAGATTTATTAAATACCAAGTAGCAACAAAAATATTGTTATCAGTTTTTTTATTTCCTATATTTTACTGGATTATAACTTTGCTTATGAAGAGTAAGGGGTATTTTTATTTAATAAATGCACTTACGCGAAATTTTTTGTTATCTCCTCAAGGAATAATAACAATACTTTTAGGATTGATATTTGGATTGATGGTTATTTTAGTGGAATTTGGAGGACTAATTTTAATAAGTTATCAAGTGATTACTAAACAAATGGAAAGCAGTTTTTTAACTATATTGAAATATAGTTTATATAAAATAAGGTATTTATTAAGTATTGATGGTTTTTTTATAGTGTTTTATTTATTTATAATAATTCCACTAATTAATAGTGATTTGAAAATTAGTATATTTAAACAATTGGTAATTCCCGGATTTATAATGGATGTTATTAATTTGAAATTATTATATCAAATATATTTAGGTATAGTATTAGTGATATTTACGATATTAGCAGTAAGATGGATATTTGTATTACCGATTATTTTGCTCAATAATAATAAAGTTAAACACCCTTTAAAAGAAAGCGTAAAATTAGTGAAGCAAAATTATAAATATATTTTTAAATATGCGATATTTATAATTTTCTTCAATACAATAGTATTTTTTTTGATTTCATCGTTTTTATTATTAATATTACCAAAGTTCTATTTTGAAATAGCTACACCGTTAGCAATTAGTGCTGGATTCCTTTTATCATCATTTATAGTAACGCCTTTTTACGCAATTCTGTTTACTAGATTATATATTATTATTAAAGGTGAAGAAAATATTGAAGTTTTTTTAGCTATTAAAGATAAAGATACAATTATTGATAAAGTATTAAATAATATTAAATTGTGTATTTTAATATTTGTATTATTTGCGATTATGACATCAGTTTATACTTATTATTTTATTGATAAAATAGATGATGTAGAATATGATGTAGAAATTACTTCGCATAGAGGCGACACTATTAATTCGCCCGAAAATACTTTAGCAGCTATTGAAGAAGCAATAAATAACGGAGCAGATTTT
>JAMOQG010000157.1 GCA_027064135.1 Peptostreptococcaceae bacterium
GAAATAATATAAAAAAAATATAAAAATCTAGATATGTAAAATAATAAAAAGTACAATAAAATTACTATATTCTATTGTACTTTTTTGTATTCAAATTTTAAAATTTATTTCATAATAAACAAAAATCGAATCAATATAATCATCAATTCGATAAAAACACTTAGTGTTTTTGTTCTATTATTGGATTTTTATACAAGGCTTTCCATTTCATCAACTAAAGCTTTAAATACATCTAAAGCATTATTTACAGGTTCGGAAGTAGTCATATCAACCCCAGCTCGTTTTAATACTTCGATTGGATAATCAGAACTTCCTGCTTTTAAGAATTCTTTATAATCAGCAACAGCACTTTGACCTTCATTAGTCATTTTATCAGCTAATGCAACTGCAGATGAAAATCCAGTAGCATATTGAAAAACGTAAAAATTATAATAAAAATGTGGAATTCTAGCCCATTCAAGATCTAATTCAGAATCTATCTCTAAATTATCACCGTAATATTTTTTATTTAATTCTCTATACATTTTACATAATTGATCAGCAGTTAATGCACCGCCTTCTGAAGCATATTTGTGAATATCTCTTTCAAATTCAGCGAACATTGTTTGTCTAAATACCGTTCCTCTGAAATTTTCAAGATAATTGTTTAATAGATATAATTTTTCATTTTTTTCTTCAACTTTTTTTAATAAATGTTTATTTAATAAAGCTTCATTTGTAGTTGAAGCAACTTCCGCAACAAATATACTGTAATTGCCATATACATAAGGTTGGTTTTTTCTAGTATAATGACTATGCATTGAATGTCCCATTTCATGAATTAAAGTAAATACATCATTTAATTCATTATGATAATTCAATAAAATATAAGGTTTAGAATCATATGTCCCCCAAGAATAAGCACCACTTCTTTTTCCTTTATTTTCATAGACATCTATCCATCCATCTGTATAAGCTGATTTTACAACATCTGTATAATCTGAACCTAAAATACTAAGAGAATCTAATACTGTCTCTTTAGCTTCTTTATAATCATATTTCATATCAACATCTTCAATAAGAGGTACATATAAATCAAATGGACGTAATTTTTCTACACCAAGCATTTTCTTTCTAATTGCAATATATTTGTGCATACTAGGTAAATTATTATGTACAGCTTCTATTAATTGATCATAAACTGATTCAGGAACATTATTTTCAAATAATGCTGCTGCTCTTGCAGAAGAATGTTTTCTTGCTTTTGCATTAAAAATATTTTTTTTAACTTCAGAAGATAATAAACTAGCAAATGTATTTTTATGATCATCAAAAACTTTATAATATTTTTTAAATGCTTCTTCTCTAATATTTCTATCTTTATTCATCATAAAAGGTATAAAAGAACCATGTGTTAAAGACTCTCCATTTACATTTGGAAACTTTAAATCAGCTCCATTAAGCATTCCAAAAGCACTACTCGGTGCATTAAATAATTCACCAGCTTGTGCCAATATTGTTTCACCTTCAGGAGATAAAGTATGCACTCTAGCTCTTAAAATATTTTCAATAAATTGTTTATAAACAGACACTTTATCATCTTTTAAATATTCATTAATTACATTTTCATCACCAGACATTAACTCGGGGGTAATATATGAAGAAGCTTCTCTAAATTTGACACCTAGTGATTCAGCTCTACTGTTTAAACTTTGATAATTACTAAGCTTTGTATTTTCATCTTGTTTCATTTTAGCATATGTCACAATACGAGTAACTTTTCTAGTTCCTTCAAGATATAATTCTATAGTTTTAGTAAATGTTGTAATGTTATTTAATATAGAACCTTTCATATCACTTAATGATTTAAAAACATTTTCTGAGTCTTTATAATCATCTTCCCATGCTTCATCTGATATATACAAAGAATCTAAATTCCACTTATATTCTTCTTGTATTTCATCTCTATTTTTTATCATATTTTTTTATACTAATTGCTAGTATAACTCCCCTTTCATTTTATAATTTTGTTTTATTTATCACTATTACTATTATAGATTATTTGTCATGAATATTATAGCTAAATTATTTAAAAATAGCGTTTGTGTTATACATTAGTTCAATAAATTCTACGATTGCATTTACTGTTATAACTTGCTGTTCTTCTGCTGATATTGTAGCATCAGGGTCTCCCTTTTGCTTTCCATAATTTCCAAATTGAGCATGATTCCCACCTTCAATTATCACGATATTTTGCGTGTAGTTTATATCTTTTTCAAGGTTCGAATTAAAAGTTCCATATATAGTGAGCGCCTTTTCGGGTGGGTAATCTCCATATATATATGCTCCCATCAAAATTAAGCCATCAACTTTGTCTTGGTGTTTTGATGCATAATCACTTGCCATAGCGCCACCCATGGAATGCCCTGCAATATACCAATATTTAATATCAGGTAAGTTATCAAATATCTTGTCAGCTGCATTCACATCAAATATTGCCATGTTAAACGGCATTGTTACAAGAACACAGGTATAACCTTTGCTTTTCAATTTTTCAAGCAGAGGCATATAGGCGATTGCTTCCACCTTAGCTCCTGGATAAAATATAATACCTGTATCATTTGGAACGCTAGGTGAAACAATTGTTAAGTTGTCGATTACCTTAATGGAATTGTCATCTTGTATCATATCATCACACATCTCTTCTGCATGATAATAATCATTAGCCCAAATAAAAAATCCTAACGCACAGATTATAATTAAAGACAATATTAATATAATGGTTATTTTTAAAGTTTTATTTTTTTTTAACATGGCGCTTTCCTTTCTATTTAATGAAGAAATATATAACAGCCGCTAAACTAAACATCAAAATAAAGCCAGTTATCATATGAAAAAGTGTTTTAGAGTAACCTTTTGGGTTTATTTCATCCATTTCATCAAGCCTCTTGATAATCGGGTTAAGCCTAAAATAATAAGTGGCAATAGAAAATATCATAGCAAAAACAGCAAAAAGCTTTGTGGTTTCTCCGGCCGTGAACAGAATAACAAGCAGCAATACGATAAAAATCAGCTTTGTACCAGCAACCCAGTTGACCATATATTTTGCAAAGAGCTCTCTTGATTCCTCATCTTTTGATTGAAACCACGGATTGAAAACTGCAACACCGTTACCCAATTTTGAATCCGGAGCAAAATATAAAATAAAAACATTTGCACTTTCCATAAGTACAAAAAGTATTATTGCGACATTCAATATAATCATTATTTACTCTCCATTCTTTCAAGCAAATCTCAATATCAATTCACCTTAAACTGTGCTAAATCTATGCCATAATCTAGTAATTTCGTTATACCTAATTTTACATTGCTTTTCAATTACATTCAATTAAATTCTCTTAATTAACTATTCATATTTGATCTACCAAATCCATCTTATAAAAACTATTTTTATAAAAAACAATATTCATTTATATAATCGCACTATATCACTTACACTCATAGTTAACATATACACAAATAGCGTTATTTTTCACTCAATTTGACTCTCATTTTTCCAATGTCCAACAACAATAAAAATCAACATAATTACTGAAAAAAGAACAAACGGCAGATTTATTGCAGCACCTGGAGCTATTCCTGTTGTAGGAATTGACTTTGCTACTGGGAAATAGAAAGCTCTAAATGAATATTCTACAATCATTAACACATACATTAATGGTACCATGGCACGGTATCTAAGTGCTACAAGTAAATAGATAATACCTATAATCAGTTGGGATAATCCCCAAAGCCCAAACACGCCAATAACAGCCTGTGAACCTTGGGCAGTAAATGTATCTAATGGAATAGATGCAATTGTTTGTGCTCCACCATCAGGTGCAAACAAATGATGCTGACTTCTCCAAAGAGTAACTGCAGTTAATAAGTAAAATGCATATAGAGCAATTTTGTAACCCTTAAATTGATTATCTATTTGCTTCGGGAAAATGATACTAATAACATCTTTCATAACGAACTCCTTTGTTCTTTTGTTTTATTTGATTAACAAATGATACATTTGACTCATTTGTTAATTCAGTATATAATAGCACTAATAATAAGTCAATAATTTTAATCTAACTGAGACAGGAGGCACCATAATGTATCATTTAACCTCAAATAAAAAAACACATCAATCTGCTGAGCTAATCTACAATGCACTGTGTGAATTCATAAAGAATAAGAATTTTGACACTATTACAATAAAAGAACTTGTTGAAGAAGCAGGTGTTGGCCGTGCTACATTCTACCGCTTGTTTGATAGCATAGAGGATGTACTACATTACAAATGTGATGCCTCTTTTATAGATCTTAGACGCTATATTACACAGTTCAGAAAAAGCGAACAATTAGCGGCACCAACGAACTCTACAAACCTTTTAAAGCCTTTACTTCGCTTTTGGTACCTGGATTCTTTCATTCTTGAGATTATTATTAAGGTCCACCGGTTGGATATTTTACTGTCTAATGTGGAAAATATGTTTACAATTATGTTCAATCATATAGACCATAACTCTAATTCTGATTTTCAAGAAGACTACTTTGTATCCATACGAGCTGGCATCCTTTTCAACATCCTAGTCACTTGGATAAAAAATAAAAAGGATATCCCACCAGATACACTAGCAGATATCCTTATTAAGCAGTTTAGAGCAGTTGAAAATTTAGAATTACTTTCTTAAACATTAAATTCTGTTATTTGGGTTAGTTGCTTTCATCAGTTCTGAAACTACGAATAACTCCTAGTGTTAATTCTAAATGATAAAATTAAAGAAAACTTAGAAATAACAAATGCATTAAAACATGCTTTAAAGTATAATAAATTTCATTTGGTTTATCAGCCACAATATAATTATAAACAAAAGAAAATTATTGGTTATGAAGCTTTAATAAGATGGGAAAATAAAAAATTTTCAAATATAGGACCAAATGTATTTATACCAAATGTGCAATTATTAAAAGATGATTTTGTTGACAATGTAAAAAAAATAGTGCAAGAAATGGACGTTGACACAAAATATATAGAATTTGAAGTAACAGAGTCT
>JAMOQG010000158.1 GCA_027064135.1 Peptostreptococcaceae bacterium
TATAAATTGCATAAGCTATGGCACCATTTCTATGAATTTCTTCGAAAGTTATTTCCCACTCATTATGACATTCTTCGCCATTCATTGTAACCATTGGATATAATGCACCATTAAGTCCTAATTTTTGAGCATTTTCAATTGCTTTTTCAAGATGTTTATATCTGTATTCTAATAGGTTTTTTGATACACTTTTATCCGATGTACTTAAGTAGAATGGAAGGCAGTATGCTTCTGTATCCCAATATGTACTTCCACCGTATTTTTCACCAGTAAAGCCTTTTGGCCCAATATTAAGTCTTGCATCATGTCCATGATAAGTCTGCATCAAATGGAAAATATTAAAACGAATTCCTTGTTGTGCGATATCGTCTCCTTCAATTATAATATCACTACTAGTCCAAATGTTTTTCCAAGCTTCGATATGGTTTTCTAAAAGAGAGTCAAATCCAAAATTAATTGCAGTTTTAATATTTTCTTTAGCTGTTTGATTAAGTTCGTTATCATTATAATCTCTATTTGTTACTACGGTAATAAATTTATGCAAAGTAATTGTTTCTTCTTTTTTTAGATTATAATTAAATGTTTCACTAGTATATAATGAAGATGAATCTAATTTAGAATAAATATTTTTATTAATTACATTTCCCATTGAAGATGTCACTTTAAAATCAAGTTTCTTTGTTTTTAATGTAATTAATTTATCTTCTGTATTAATTTCTTCCCAAAAATATTCATCATAATTAGAATCTTTATTTGTTACATTACCATCTAAATATGATTTTATTTCAACATCAGAAGAATTATCTAATGATGTTATAGAATAGCTGATAGCGCCTAATTCAATCGCTTGCATACTTAAGAAACGAATAACTTCAATTTCGAAATTTTTATTGTTGAGTTTTAATTTAAATGTTCTTTTTAAAGTTCCAGATTTCATATCAAGTTCTCTTTTAAATTCAATAGGTAATGTTTTATTTAAATCAATTGATATATTATCAATTATAATATCAATTCCTATTAAATTGGTACTGTTTAGAACTTTTGCAAAATACTCAGGATAACCGTTTTTCCACCAACCAACTCTTGTTTTATCTGGGTAATAAACACCTGCAATGTATGTTCCTTTTAGAGTATTTCCAGTAAATTTTTCTTCTAAATTTCCTCTCATTCCCATATGACCATTACCTAAACTCATTAAACTTTCATATATTTCATTATTTTTTTCATCAAAGCCATTTTGAATGATTTTCCATGGATCAATTTCTATAAATCTTTTCAATTTACACCTACTTTCAATAATTATATGATGATTATACCAGATAAAACTATTTTGAAAAAGATTTGTTTATATTTTGTAAAAACATACAAATTACAATTATAAATCTATATATTAGTTATTAAAAAATACAATTGACTTATGAAATTCATGATATATAATAAGCTAGAATTTAGAAAGGATGAGATATGAATAATTTAAAATATGAATGTGCAATTTTTGATTTAGACGGGGTAATTGTTGATACTGCAAAATATCACTATTTAGCTTGGAAAAGAATGGCTGAAACTCTTGATATAGAATTTAGTGAAAAGGATAATGAGAGACTAAAAGGCGTTAGTAGAATGGCGTGTATGGAAATAATTTTAGAACTTGGAAATAAAGAAATGAGTGAAGAAAAAAAATTTGAACTAGCAACAATGAAAAATGAGTGGTATTTGGAATATGTAAATAAAATGAATGAAAGTGAAATATTACCAGGATCGATAGAAATTATTAATGAATTAAAATCACTTAATGTTAAAGTTGCATTAGGATCTGCAAGTAAAAACGCAAGAACAATACTTGAAAAAGTTGGAATTTTAGATTTATTTGATTTTATTTCAGATGGAACTTTAGTTTCAAAAGCTAAACCAGATCCAGAAGTTTTTACGTTAGTAGCTGATAAATTAAATGTTGATTATAAAAAATGTATAGTATTTGAAGACTCAGAAGCAGGAATTGAAGCTGCAACTAGAGTCAATATGTTAGCTATTGGAATTGGATTAATTGAAAATTTACCAAAGTCGGATTTAATATATACAGGATTAGATAAAGTAGATATTGCAAATATTGTCACTTTATAAGTAATAATATTATTTGAATGAGAGAAACAGTCTTTAAGATTGGTTCTTTTTTTTTGTAAATAAATAATATATAATATACTATATAGATTAATGAGAGAGGTGAAATGTGAAAAAAATAGTTTTTTTAGTTACAGGAACAGATTTAGTTGAATATAGGTTTCTTTCACTTTTGGATAGGGATTGTGAACTTGTTATTTCAAGTTCAAAGAAAGATGCACTAAGTAAATTAAGTTATAAAAATAATAAAGTTGATCTTATAATTTTAGATTTAGGAATTTCTGAAGAGGTTTTTTCTTTAATAAAAGAAATTAAAGATAGAAGAATTACTAAGCCAATTATTTTATTGTCTAATCAGAGTGATAAAAAATATTTTATAAGAGCTGTTAAATTAGGGATTGATGATTATATAATTAAACCTTTTGAAGATAAAAGGATGGAAATGACATTGCAGAAATACTTAGACTCTGAAAATCCTCCGATTAGAAATGAAGTTTCAAATTATCAGAGAGATTTACTTTTAGAAATTAAAAAAGCTAAAAAAGGTGATTATCCAGTTACATTTTTGACTTTTAGATTTATTGGAAATAACAAATTATTAGCAACAAACTTATTTGCAAAAAAAATAAGTAGTAAATTGTGGGATACTGATCAAGTTCTATTTTATTCAAAACATACATTAATTGGAATTTTTCTTTTTTCAGGAATGGAAAGTATTAATTTAATTGAAGAGAAAATGAGATATTTTTATTTTGAAGTAACAGAAGGAAGAAATATTTTTGATGAAACAGATATGTTAATACATAAGAAAGTATTTCCTTTTGAGTTTAGCAATTATGATGAATTAATTTATGAAATTGATACTTTTGCAAAAGAATAGAAGGTGAATTTATAAAAAAAATAATTGTTTTAATAATTATTATGATGCTTTTGGTTGCTTGCAGTGAAAAAAACATTGAAAATAATGCTAATAATATAGGTGATATTGATGAAATAATTAAATTATTGCCTGATTATCCATATGTGTGGCAATATGAAGGATCTGGAGATTATAGCCATATAATGAAAATTGATGAAATTGTTGTATTAAATGATTCTATAGATTATAAAATTAGTGGCGAAGTGATTTCAGAAAAAAATGCAACGAATTTTAGTGATTATCTTTTTGATATTAGATATATTGTAAATAAATATGGACTTATTCAAGAAAAAAATGAAAAAAAGATGATTGATTCTAAATTTAATAGTATATATTTACTGAAATTTCCTATTACTATTGGAAATTCATGGAAAGAAAAAGTATTAGATAAAAATGGTAATATATGTTATATAGAATCTACAATTACAAATATTGAAGAAATTAATGGGAAAAAGAAAATCTATATTTCATATGATGAAATAAACAGTAATTATATTGAAAAAAGAGTGATTTTAGAGGATTGTGGAGTAATTTCATTTTTTAAAGAATTGGAATATAAAGGAGAAATCTATAATTATAGTTATGAGTTAATTGACTAAATACTAAAAAAAGGTGAAATCATTTAAGATTCACCTTTTCTTAATTAAGTATTTTATTCATTCCTGTATAAGATACTTTGTCTCTTCCGCGTTCTTTTGAAGCATACAATCCGTTATCAGCAATTTCCAAAAGTGATTTTACTGTTACACCATCATTTGGGAAAGTAGAAAAACCAATTGAAATAGAAAATTTAGGCTTGCTATTTTCTTTAACATACTCTCGATATCTATTAGCGATCATATTTGCTTCTGTTGTAGTAGTATTTTTTAATAGAATAATAAATTCATCTCCACCATATCTGCCGAAAAAATCCTCATCTCTTTTGATATCGAAAACTGAATCAGCAAGACATTTTAATGCTTTGTCTCCTATATTATGGCCATAAGTATCATTAATTGTTTTAAATTTATCGATATCAAAGAATAAGAGTGAAAAGGTTTTAATTCGTTTATCTAAAATAAAAGAATCAATTTTATTTATAATACCTTCTTTATTTAATGTTGAAGTAAGTTTATCAGTTTTTGCTTTTTCAAGAGCTTTTGAATTTATTCGTTCTAACGAAATAGTTCTTTTTTGTGCTTCAAAACGTACACTTTTTTCAAAGGATTTTTCAAGAATTTTATTTCTTTCTATTATTTTATCAAACTCTATTTTATGATCTTTTAATGTCATATTAATAAAAAAATAAATTAAAAGCAATTTAAAAATCATTAAAGAAATTAGCATTTCATAATTAAATTCACTATATAACATTGAAAAAGTAGAAATAAAATATAAAATATAAAAAATTTTGAAATTTTTATCTTCATTTTTCAATAAGAAAAAATTAACTATGATTAACAGTATAAAAATAGATATTAGATATTTTAAATATACATATGGTAATATGAATTTTAGCGAAAATAGTATAATACCTGAATAGAAAATAGGTAAAAATATTTTGTGATTAGCTTTATTATTAAATATAGCTAATAGCAAAAACAAACTTTCTGAAAGTATAAATAAAACAGAAGATTCTGTTTTTTTAGTTATAATGAAATACATAATGATAATGATATTAAATAAAAAAGCTTTAAAAAAATAATCTTTATTTTTGTAATCGATAATAAAAGATGCAATAAAAATTGCACTGTAACCTGCAAGTATAATATTCATAAATATTCCTTTCATATATAGAAAGATTATACAATAATTATTCTGCATATTCAAGGGAAAGAATCTGAGTTGCTTTAACGATATGATTTTTTAAAATTGGCTATTTTAAGTTTCCCCATTTTGAAATAGCTGTTAATTTATAATCTAAAAACTGATATTTCTGTGGAAAACTAGGCAATAAATTGGAAATAAAGGAAAAATTAAAGAAATAAGAAAAAAGTTATAAACA